>JAAERX010000001.1 GCA_024229935.1 Gammaproteobacteria bacterium
CTTGTTTTTCCTTACTGACGGCCAAAAGATTTATCATTCAGACATATTGGACGAAGAAAGTTATCTTAGCGTTGCACAGGGTGACCCACAGTTCATCCCTGATTCATCCAGAGGCCTTGGGTTCAACGAAGACAACGAAGTAATCGTGTTCGGCGCATTCAGTAAGGAAAACTTCTTAAACGCTGGTACAGGTGACTTTCAGTTTCAGCGAATCCCCCGCAAAGCTCAAAAAATCGGCATCCTTGGCACTCACTGCAAAAAAGAAATGAACGGGCGCTGGTATATCTTGGGTCGAAGAATGGAAACGTCACCAAGCTTTCACATTATCAGTATTGGTGAAGAGAAAGTAATAGGCACTAGAGAAACTGATTTAGTACTTGAGGAATATACAGACAACGAGCTAGCCACTACAACGGTGGACGCTTTCACCGATGGCAATGTGAAAATGGTTATTTATCACTTGCCACGGCATACTCTAATGTACAACGAGACAATAGCGGAAACATTCGGATCAAATAGCACAGCATGGACTATTTTAAAATCTGATGTAAAAGGCAATACCCCGTGGCGCGGGCGCAGCTTTGTTCGTGATGAGCGCAACGGACAATGGTTGTGTGGTGACAGGCAGGGCGCAAATGTAGGTATTATTGATGAACGCGTTTGCACTCAATATGGTGCGATGGTTGAGTGGGAATTATTCACGCCACTGCTAAAGCTAGAAACCAAATCGATAGACTATTTGGAAATGGAAACAATACCCGGCGAAGCGCCAGATCATGACGCTACTGTATTCTTTTCTCGTACCGAAGACGCTAGAACCTACTCTCAAGAATGGTCGCAGCTTTATGGCCAGAATCATGACTATAATCAGCGATTCATTAAGCGGCATCTTGGATACGTTCGCCACTGGGTCGGGCTTAAATTCAGGGGCGCGTCTAAGTCTCGCATGTCATTTGCATTCCTTAATATCGAGGTTAGCTAATGTCTAGTCATAAGTTAATACAGCAGCTTCAAACATACCGACCTAGCGCAAAAGAGATCAAGGAAGGCACAGGATTCTCCGACACAATGGTAGATGATTATCTAACCATGTTTGAGAACTTTGTATTACTGGCAAATAGTGAAGACTCGGTAATTGTTGAGATTGGCGAGCTAACAGTGGTCGTCACTAATCACATAGAAAATGACTCGGCTCATGGTGTAGATGGTGAGAATGTAGGCACTAAGAATTATTGCTCAGCATCAACCGGCGGGGTGGTAAATCTTGCTGCATTGGTTGCTAATGCCGACCTATCTGAAGTTGATGTAATTAAGTCGGTAAATGATGCTCCAGTTCTTTACAGTCAAGAGCAGGTGCAAAAGATTGTTGATTTGGTGGAAGAGTTAAAGGATAGCGTTAATCAGCTAACATCTGACCTAAACGCCACCACTACCCAGCTAAACGAACTTATAACAAACTCAAAAACAGCTAAGCAAATGGCTAGCTAAGGAGTAAATAATGGGATTTTCCCTTGGTGACTTAAACCCCGTTAAAGCCATTAGTGGCATAGGCGACTGGGCAGAGCAAAACCTTTTAGGCGGCAATGAAGCGGACGCGGCAAAGAGAGCTGCGGGTCAGGCAGCGGCAGCACAGCAAAGCGCTCTTGATTATCAAATGCAGCAAGAGGCGCTGCCCACTCAATTTAGAGAGGGCGCATTAACTCAGCTTGGCGGACTGTATGGACTAGAAGGCGGCGAAGGTAATCAGCAAATGCTAATTGATCAAGCAATGGCTAGCCCGCTTTATAATGCAATCATGGGTCAAAAAGAAACAGGCCAGCGAGACATTGCAAAAAATGCGAGTGTTACCGGTATTCGTGGTGGAAATGCAGCTACAGACCTAAGCGACTACGCCATGCAACTGGAAAATCGCGCATTGATGGATTCATACAATCAGCAGCTTCAAGGCTTACAGGGCATGGCATCGCTTGGTAATAATACAAATCAGATAGCAGGTTCTATGTCTAACCTTGGCGCAATACAAGCGGCAGGCACAACGGGCGCAGCTCAGGCTAGATCAAATGCTAGAGGCCAATTAATTGGAACGGCGGCATCAATGGCACCAATGTTGTTTGGCACACCAGCAGCACCAGCAGCACCAGCGGCGGTAGGAGTTTAAATCATGGCACAACAGAATAATCCTTATTTCGTCCAACCATCTACCGGTCAAGCATTAGCTGGCCTTGGTAATGCTATAACTCGTGGCGTACTGCAAGAAAGGCAGCAGGCAGAGCAGGCAGCTGCACAAGAAAGACAGCAATCAGTAATTGCCGAGGGTGATGCACTACTAGCTGCAAACGATGTGCTAGGTCTTCAATCCTTTATGCTTAAAAATCCAGAAGTGGGCAAGCGCATACAGGGCGCTATGAAATTCAAGGATGACATTTCAAAGCAAAACGCCACAGATACAGCCTTTGAAATATTAGACGGGCAGAATGCTGATGCTGCATTACTTGAGCGAGCGGAGTTCATAAAAAACCAAGGCGGAGATCCTGCTCAAACACTATCAATGGTTGGTGCACCACCTGAGCAGCAACAGAGATTCGCCAGCATGTTAGCGGCTGCCAATGCTACGCCAGAGCAGCTTAAAAATATCTCTATTCTTGGCGCTAAGAGTGGTGGCAGTGAAAAAGTGGGCGCACAAGAAATCCTAGAGGATGGAACTGTTATTCAGTCA
>JAAERX010000002.1 GCA_024229935.1 Gammaproteobacteria bacterium
CCAGCTTGTCTTTATCCAACCCACCATCAGCCTTCCTTACTCCATATTTAGCTGTGCCTATCTGGAAAACAATGTCTGCTCCTCCCTCCAGGTGATAGGGTGACAAACCACCCTCCCCGGTATTGACCCAGCAGCCAGCAGCCTTCGCGCCACGGGATAACGCCAGTACTGCAGGTTTGGAGATGGCACCAAAACTCATACCTGAAACATGAAAAAAACGCCGCGTTGAATAGGGGTATTTGCAATCGGGTCCAATGGTATAGGTCTTGGCAGGTTCAGCATCCTCTCCCAAAGTTGGGTATGCCGTATTAGCAAAAATAACCGTGCCCACTTTACGAAGGTCACGGGTTGAACCAAATGCCACTGTAGTATCTATACCTTTAGCCGCACGATAACACCAGTTTCTTTCTGCCCGGTTAAAGGGCATCTCCTCACGATCCTGGGAAAAAAAATACTGGCGAAAGAACTCACCCAGATGCTCAAACATATAACGAAAACGACCAACTACAGGGAAATTACGGCGGATTGCATGCTTTGCCTGGGTTACATCAATGATATAAATGACCACAAGCCACAAAACCCCCATGCCCACTACAAACACAAACAGGTAGGCAAACAAACTAAGGACCTTGGCAACTACTATCATGCGCTTTTACCCGGGTATTCTGATTATCAAAGGTATATAACTGTGACCATACCGTGACTAAAGAATTTGTGAAACCAGACCGCATTGCGGCTGGAAGCATAACCAGCCAGCGTGTAACCTAAAGGTATGCTAAAAATACTTTATATACTGGTGTGCACGGCCCTTCTTACCGCTTGTGCCAACCCTGATACAGCGGGCCCAGCACCGACCCTAGCAACGGATCAGAACCCTGAAGCTATTGCCCGCCGTCTTATTGCTGAGGACACCGGTGCCGCACCTGAAGACATCATTATTTTATCTGTAAATGCAGTCAAATTCTCAGACTCAAGCCTGGACTGCCCCAAGCCTGATATGGCCTATTTACAGGTCATCACGCCCGGTCACAAAGTTATAGCCAGTACAGCAACAGATAGCACTAGGCTTCTGGATGTAAGACTGTCTGACCACTATGGTTTTATCTGTAAACCCCAAGGGAAATCTCTACCTGCCCGTTAAAGCTACCTGCTACCGGATGCTCTGCGCTTACCTCGGCGCTTGCGTACCTGCCTGAAAGTAATAGTGCGCCAGAAGCGACGCAATATTCGTAAGATATGCTCTATAACGCTAGGCTGATACCAGCGCTGATCTTCTGCTGAGATGGCCGCAAAATCCCTGTCATACTTCACCTTGACCCAGGCATTGAAATCAAAACGTACAACAAGGGGAAACATGATGCGATCAACCCAATTGCCATCACGCATCACTGCGATACCAAAATCAATAACATATGGCTGTTCATGCTGATCAACGAGCACATTATCCTTGCGCTTCAAATCACCGTGCGCCACACCAGCCGCATGAAAATCACTAATAACTTTATGCAGCTTCTTATAAAAAGCCTGGCGGTCCTGCAGATCATACCGCCCTTCTTTCAATGACCGAGCATCAACAAATTCCAGCACAAGGTAGCGGTTATCAATAAAGCCCGGGGAATGAGGTACACCGTCTACATCCTTCAATAGTGCATAGGCCCGTGCTTCCCGGCGTAACATCAGCCGATGGAACCAGCCCAGGAAAAAGCCACCAGCTGCTTCCTTTACAACCAGTCGGACATCACCGTCTTTATAGAGATAGGCTGACCCCTGGTAGCCAGAACTCATCAGGGCTGCATTACGCTGCTTAGCATCAGCAAGAAAATAGCGTAAAGCCCCTAGTAATGAATCATCCATAGCAAATGAATTGTTTAAAGAATCAAACCTCTGATTTACTAATCAATAAGTATTGTTATTGCAGGGCTGGCAAGCAACTCCCGCCACATCCACCAGAGCCAGAAAAAAGAATAGACAACAATCACAGGCTCCCAGTTCTGTTTCAGGCTTTTCATAAATGACCAGCCGGTCGCCTCACTTGAGGTAAACGTCAGGCTACGTGGGAACAGCGCGGGTGTCTGACTACTCCAGTCCAACCATGGGTCACCAAAAATTCCATGCAGCTTATTGTCTTCATAGGAAATCGTTGGTGGATACCAAAAAAACAAAAAGAATGCGCCCACCGCCCATGACCACCAGTAGCCGTTAGCAATACAAAAACCGATTAACATCAGAATATTGCCGGTATAAAGCGGATGGCGGACCATTGCATAGGGCCCGGTAGTGGCAAGTTCCTTATTCTTGACTACAAAGCCTGATGCCCACAAGCGCACCAGAATCCCTAAAGTAGCCACCCCTGCCCCTACCCAGAACAGCGGCTCTGAAGGCGCTGCCCAGAAAGCAAACACGGGGATCAGGAGTATACCGATCGCCTGCCGCGAAAATTCGTGATAACGCATTTCCCGAATAATGCCGGCAATACCGCCGAGTTCAGGCATATCCTTGGTTCTTCTTCCCATGTGTTCTCTGTCCGCTTCGAGTAGGCGGCAAATTCTACCAGTTATAAGCCACAAGGATATCTGTTAAACAAGTGATTCCCCTATCCGCATAGGTCACTGGTGATGCTACAATCGCGTCCGCATCAATCGATGTATTGCCCTAAATGGGCCTGTAGCTCAGTTGGTTAGAGCAGGGGACTCATAATCCCTTGGTCGGAGGTTCGAGTCCTCCCGGGCCCACCATTCTTTTCAACAAGTTACGCGAAAACCACTCCCCCCTCTTTCGCAAAAAGTTGAATTACTACACAAATCACGCACACTAAACTCCCAGAGACACTGACAGCACTGGTGATGCAGCAGCAACACTTTGTATGTTTGTGGCACTCTGAATTTTCGGTCACCGATAGAAAGAATTTTCGGTAACCGTAAAAAAGGCCCAGCAGGTTGCACCCTGACTGAGCCTGAATTACCACTCACGTAGGTTTAGGAGTCTCGCAAGTGGCAACGATACGAACCATAGAGGGAAAGCGCGGAATCGTCTACCGCGCCATCATTCGTAAGCGTGGCCAGAACCTGTCACGTACCTTCTCCACCAAATCCAATGCCCGTCGCTGGGCAGCGAAAACTGAAGCTGAAATTGAAAGCGGCATGGATGAAGCTGCTTACACCATCATTCGTGCCTGGTTGCTGGGCCGCCAGAGTGATGAAGATCAGGCGTACATGATTCGTGAACAATTTATCTCCGGGCGAATTAGCCTGGAACAGGCAGTTACCGCTTGGCTGCTGCTGAGTCATTTCACATAATCCTCAGCGTGCCAGTGCACCTATAAGTATTTACCGCTATCTAATTGCGCCGCAGCACTATATATCCTCACTGGCAGGGAATGGCATTTACTAGTAAGTGCATGACCACGAGTCACGTATTAGTCATTGTGACAATAAACAGTCGACGGGGTTGAGGGGCCCATGGTGTGAGGATGCCGACGTCGGCGTACAAATATAATTACGCGGGGAAAACCATATGAAACTATTTATAGCACTCTGTACTGCGTGTCTTTTTACGGCCACTACGGCCCATTCTGCATCCGTTGAGTGGACATTAGACCAACCCTTAACCTGGTCGGCCGCCGGTTCGCTCTCTGGGTCGTTTTTGTATGATGCAGACACCGACGCCTTTGATTTAACCAATCTCGAATTTACTTGCTACCAGATATGCCCAGGCATGCCTACTCGGAGTCCATGGTGGCCGGTGCCGGGTGGCAATGGTAATTTTCTCTCCGGTGCCTTTTTCGAAGACCCCTGGGCCTATGTCTCAGTCACGCTAAACTTTAGCGATAGTCTCGCCTCTTACGTTGACGGGGGCACGGTAGCGATTGACACCGCCTACGTACAAAATATGTACGGTGGCAGTACTCACTCGCTGTTCTCCCCCCCGAATACGGTATCGGCCTCAGTGGTACCGGTCCCTGCGGCTGCCTGGCTATTCGGCTCTGCGTTAGCCGGGTTAGGCTGGATGAGACGCCGTAAGACCGTCTAAGTTACTGCATCCGGACTTACAAAAAGCCCCGCCCAGTGCGGGGTTTTTTTGTCGCTTAGCTAACCCGCCCTGTGCCCATCCCAACCAACGCCGCACGTACTGCCCAAGCAAATCCAGCCCTTACGGGCTGCGTTGCTCCTGCTCATAAAGCCGGGCAGCTTTTACAAAAAAATTCTTTAACGTGGCATCAGCAACCCTGATTCCGGTCCGGCTGAGCCGGTAACCAAGAAAATCAAAACCCCGCTCTATGCGTCCGATACATGTCTTGTCCGGGTGCTGTTTCAGGCTCAGAGCCGCAAGATGCTGGTTCACCTTTTATCAGAAGCTTGCTCTAAAGCCAGCATGCAACGAACGTCCCGGCAATGGTGCATAGGCTGCAAGAAAAGACGTACTCTTGCGCGCAGTTTCATCAGCCAAATTAGTGCCGCGCAAGAACAACTGCCAGTCGCTGCGTGCAAAATCCAGGTTATAGGTGAAGCTCATATTCACCATCGTGTAGTCATTCGTCTGGAATGAGCTAATGTCACTCTGCTTTGCATTGTAAATAGTATCTAAACCTATCTTCCACGATTCAGGCCCAATCACAAAGTTTGCCCCCAGTCGCCACGGCGGAATACGCGGTAACTTGCTACCATCTTTCAGTTCCGCTTTGACGAAATCACCGAACAAACGCAGATTCGGTGCAAGGGATGTTGATTCCCACAAAGGGAAACTCAGCGCACCCTCGGCACCATAAAAATCAGCATCTGCCTGCGTGTAAACAGCCTCCGGCAAGTCATCAATTACGACACCTGTTAGGTCCTGATAAATGTAGTCTGCAATATCGTAGTAAAATACCGAAACATCCCACTGTAATTGACCTGCAGTGCGCACCAAACCAAGTTCAATATTAAGTGAGTCTTCAGTGGTTACGCGTCCACCCGACACTGCTAACAAACCAACTTCATATTGTCGGGTAGCTATATGGGCACCATCTGAATACAGCTCTTCAGTGCTGGGGTTTCGCTGGGTGTACGACAGGTTTACTGTAAAATCATTTTCACCTGGAATATCAAAGTCCACGCCGCCAGCCAATGAAAATGCAATTTTGTCGTAGTCCTCAAATACTGCGTTTGTGTGCTCAAGCGGTTCAGCACGTGCGCCCAGGCTCATTCCACCCCATTCAAACTCACGTTCCTCAGCGATAAACAGTCCAAGACCCTTCGTTTTAGTCGGTGCTATAAAGGCCTCCTCTCCTTCGGCCGAAAAGTCCCGGTAATCCAGTTGCAGCCCTAGCGCACCGTCAAAACCCGCTATCTGATTGTGCACGGCTTCCACTCGTGCCTGCCACTGGTCGTTGTCAAAGGTCGTAGCAACTTCACCTGATGGCTCAATCTCTTTGTGTTGGTAACTATTGGTAGCAAACGCAAATTTCACAGCTTTGAAGCCATCACTTTGCAGACTATATTCACTCCGAATATCAAGCCGTGTTTGATCCATGTCGAGGAAAGCCCCCTCGAATACCACAGGGTCGCCGCCACCCTCATCTTCCTCCGGACCGGGTAAGCCATATTTACTCTTGAACCCGCTTATCGATGCCCCCAGAAAACCACGATCTCCTACCCACGAAATACCGACAGAGTAGCCATCCGAATCACTGTAGCTGTTGGGCAGTGTGCCCGATACTTCATCGACAGATCGCTCAGCTGGGTCCGCAGTTGCAAATCCTGGGATATCTAGATTCTCCGTTTTACGGTCGAAGCCATCTATATGCCATGCAAAGTTGCCCATGCCGCCATCCAACCGACCAACAATGGCGCGTTCCTCAGCTGCTGTATCACCGCGTACCTCGACACCTGCGGACAGCGGCCTTTCTGCCACATCCTTGGGGATCTTGCTATCGGTGACATTCACGATTCCACCCGCTGCACTACTTCCGTACAACAAGCTTATCGGGCCTCGGATTATCTCGACTTTATCAGCCAACAACATTTCGATGGCAACTGCATGATCAGGGCTCAGGGCAGATGCATCCAGTGCTGAGGTCCTGTCAGTTAGCATCAGTACGCGTGAACCGCTCAGGCCTCGAATGATGGGGCGGCTGGCCGCAGGGCCAAAGTAGCTACTGCTAATGCCCGGTTCATTCGCTAGGGTTTCTCCCAACGTGGGCGCATTTTTCAGCAGCAGTTCCTCACTGGTAAGCACTTGTGTGGGCTGCAGTACATCACCAAGCGGCACAGCCGTAACAGTTATCTCTTCGGGTTTTGTCTCTGGTTTAGCAGCTAATATTGTTGACAACGGAGTCGCAGCAACTAGCAAGCCAGCCGCAACTAATATGCGTGTGTTCATAATCTGTCTCTCTGTTCATATCAATAACAAGCCGCGCTCACTAGACCGAATTTGGCCAGTTACGTGCACGACGTTTGAAATATCAAAAAATCAGAGAGCAGGAGGACCGCGCGAGCGAAGGGAAACTAATTGACGGCAAAGTAGGAGGGGTGTGATCGCGAATGCGATAAAAGAAAGCTCAATTAACGCCGTGCTGATACTGAGGATATTTGGTATTGCATCGCCAAGTTGGTGCTGGGCTACGCAGATTTCACAAGCAATACCCTGTGTATGCTCATCTACTGCGCTATGAATATTTAGAACAACTTGCGCCAGCGCCAACAAGGCAAAAATAGTTACTGCCATGGCGCGTAAACGCGAATTATTTAATATTCTTAACATGCAAATATTTATAACACATTTATCATGGCGAAGAATATTTTTCTCGCCACCTTCTACTGAACAGCGGTTCATCTAAAAGTAATTTACCGTAGCATCGAGAGGCTGCCCAAGATGCCCGTATTCTCGCCGTGTCGGATGTGCTATCACGCATCAGCATCCTAACGCCTTGCAACTGCGACGCGGAATTGCGTATATTTGCTCGTGATCACTCATAACATACTGTTTAAATTAATTATTTTAGGCGCATTACGATAACAGGAAAAGGCTGCAACGGATACGCGACTAACTCATAATCCCTTGGTCGGAGGTTCAAGTCATCCCCGGGCCACCATTTCTTTCAACTGGTTACCAATTTTTTTCCGGCAATACAGCAATAGAATATTAGCTACTTACAGACCAGGCAACTTATCACTACAACTCATGAGACTTAACAATGTCACTTTCTAATCACGCTTCAACTCGCCGTGGGCTACTCATAGGCGCAGCCAGTGCAGCACTTTATGCCACTCTACCCGGTGTTGCAGCTGCAGCAGCGCAACGCTCATTCATACCCAATTTTGCCGACCCTGTCGAAGCGCTACGAGCCCATGTCAAATTGGTGGGCAGCCTCGCTGAGGAAAGGGTGGTATCGTTTTATCGGCTGAATATTTATGCTGATCTTAACGAAGGTAACTTCATACCACTGTATACATTAAACAACCTACTCATCGACAACTGGGTACCGAAAGGCAACAACAGTTTTCAAATGCTCAAATATGAAGCTGGTTACTACACAGCTATCGACAGTTATAAAGCTATTAAAACATTTAAGCACCCGCTAACCGGCAAGACAGCACCCGTGCAAAATTTCCTACTTGGGCCTGTGCCGCGTGGCTACGACAAAGACAAGTACACCGTGATGGGCTATAACCCCAATCCACTGCCGCTGGAAGTCATCGGTAACAGGGTATTTCTTGCAACACAATCCATTGAGTCAGGGCCTAGCTTTACAGACCCTGAGAAAACCCGCTATACAAATTCATTTATGACCTATTCTGCCACGCTGGCAGACATGCAGAATCCAAATCTACCCTCGGCACCCGTTCATGCACAGCTTCAGAATAAGACTGAGTGGGCACCATGGATGCAAATGGGCGACCACCCGGGCGGTACGGTTGTGCGTGGTTACGGTAGCAAGGTGTCAGATCTTGATAGCTTGCCACCCGGTGTACTTGCGCAATTCAAGCAGCAAACGCCTGAGATTCTCGATATAGAAAACTGGAAGAGCTTTGTGTCCGAGGCCACACCACCCAGCTAACAGACAGCCCTTATAAAAATAATTGGGGTCAGAGTAAAAACCAGCCTAGTCAATCAACTCAAAAGCATCGGGCGACGACATATTCTGCCTATATAGACCAAAATATTCACATCGGCTGAAGTTGCTCTATTTACCAGATTTATCTAAGCAAGGCTGCAGCATAACCAGATAAACACTAATGCAAATTTCTCAGCGCTTTATTTACCAGAAAGGTATTGTCCCAACTTGAATCAATCGGAGCGAGGCCCGTTGCCGGCCCCATCCGCACAATTACCAATTCTTCTGATGGCACCACAAAAACACGTTGCGCACCAAAACCAGAAGTGTAAAAAACATCTTCAGTAATAAAAGGTTCTGAACGTTGATATCCTTTGCTGTGTTGTCCCCATGGGTTCAGTTCAGCAGGATCATTCAACCAGATCTGATAACCATACCAATCACTAGTTGGTGCAGGCGTAACCATACGGTCGATAAATTCCGTCGCAACAATGCGCTTACCGTTAACCGCTCCACGCTCAAGCAGCAGCATTCCAAACTTCACCCAGTCCATAGTGGACGCAAACAGACAGCAACTAGTGTGTGCCTTGCCACCCTTGGCATCCAGCCATAATTCAGCGTCATCAGCGCCCATAGGGACCCAGACTTTCTCACTCAGGTAACTTGCATAGGGCTTACCGGCAGCACGCTCAACAATGAGCCCCAGCAACTCACTATTAATGTTGTTGTACTGCCATTTTTCCCCTGCTTCCCACTCTTTAGGCATGCCTAATAATATAGGTGTGACATCCGTACCAAACAGCCAGAGGAAATCATTAGAGAAGGGATTAATTGAAAAAGGTGGTGAATATAGCCCACTGGACATGAACATCAGTTGCTCTATGGGAATAGCACCACGTGGGTCATCCTGCCATTCTGTAATATATGTGCCGATCGGGTCATTGACCGAAGCAATACTGCCATCTTCTATCGCTGCCTGAATAAGGATAGGCAAAATGCTTTTATGCATCGACTGAGATTGGGTTAGACGGGTTCTGCTCCAGCCCTCAGCATACCATTCCATTTGTACAATACCTTTATGCACAACAATCAAGCTATAAGAATTATATTTGGCTGCATAGTTACGCATGACAACTAATGCTTCAGCCTTAATAGTCCGGTTATCCGGATCAGCTAATGGCAGGACATAGCTGCCATCACCCAATACCGATACTCTTGGCGCAAACACCGTGAAATCACCATCATCGGAAATAAACATATCTACAAAACGCGTGGCAACAACAGGGCTCGTAAAGTTCAACACGAGCAACACACCAACCGGTAATACCAGTAAAACAAGCACTGCAAAAAGTAATTTACGCATAAAATATCGCGGCAATGAACAAAACACCAGACAGCGTAATAGTAGCAATGCGAATATTCTTGTTATTCATCTGCTCCCTCCAGGTAGCTTCTTATACAAGCAATTTATTATACCTACACGATACCTGCCTAAATAATAATGATCAGCAGAAAAAATGCCTGGTTTCAGGCTTAACAAGCTAGCTCTGCTTAAAATAACTGAGGGTCATATACACAACTGCATCACCGTATCTATCTGGCTAGATCTGGCCCAAAACCCAAAAAAAAATAAGGTATATAAATACCTCACCTGCAGGGCCTCCAGGTAAAACCTGACCATCCACTTATACATCCATCAAGGCAGCAAGCCAATCAATACCTGCAATTCAATAATGCCGCCCACATCACAATAATGCCGCCCACATCATATTAATATTTATTAGTGGTGCAGTCAGTTAGCCTTAGGCATACTATCCTTTTCATTGGTTTGCATACACAGCTTCCGGATCAATTTTCCGGCCTTAATTGCAGGACGAGATAGGTTTCAGTGTTGAAATGGTTATGGACAAAATTTACGGGCCCAATTAGGGATCTTCTCCACAGGGAAGATCGTTTCAGTCGTGGCTTAATGGCCAGCATGTCAGGAACTGTAATCTCCCGCATTATTGCTTTTGCAGCAATCCCATTTTTATCACGTCTGTTTACACCCGCAGACTTTGGCGTCCTGGCGCTCTTTGGAATGGTGACCAGTACGCTGGCAACGCTTGTAACTTGGCGATATGAAGCGGCCATTATCCTGCCTGAGCGAGATGAGGATGCAATTAATATACTTGGGGTATGTATTGGGCTAAATACGATAACCAGCTTAATACTTGGGATAATATTTTTTTATTATTCTAGATCCATATCCATATTCTTTGGCGCGCCAGAACTTACACCCTGGCTCTATTGGTCACCACTCTGCATCTGGTCAATGGGTATATTTACAGCTCTGCGAATATGGAACTCACGAACTGATAATTTTAAATGGATCAGTATTGCCAATGTAGGTGATGTAGGTGCCCTGGTTATAACTCAACTAGGTTTGGGCCTGTTATTCCGTGGAATCCTGTCAGGCCTTATATTGGGACCTTATTTTGCCCGAATAAGCGGTATGTTGATTTTACTGGTACATACGCTGAGAACCCATGGTTCATTAATACGTAGCTCACTTAATTTGCAAGCTGGCTATAAACTGGCAGTTCGCTATGCCCGCTTCCCTCTATATGACCTACCTGCCAGCTTACTCAGCGGTCTTTCCAGAGAAATACCTACAGGTATCCTGGGTATATTTTTTGTCACCCAATGGGTAGGCCTGTATTCAATTGCCAACCGAATATTGTCTGTACCAATACAAGTAGTAAGTGGAGCAATCGCCGAAGTTTATTTGCCCGTTGCTCAAGATGCCAAAAATTCAGCACGACTTGACCATTTCACTCTGTCTATATTCAATCGTCTACTAGGCATTTCATTTACACCGATGCTCGTCGTTGCTATTGCTGCACCAGAATTAATTACAGTTGTACTGGGCAAACAATGGATCGTTGCAGGAGCATTTCTACAAGCCCTGACACCGTCCCTGCTTATAGCATTTATTGCTACACCTATAGATGCAGTATTCAGCGTACTTGAGCGACAACAGGAAAAGCTTGTTTTTAATACCTCACTGTTTGTAACCCGCCTTATTTCTCTGATAATTGGTGGGCTGCTTGGTGACGCCCTCTTTGCGGTCATTATGTATAGCGCATCAGGGACTATTTTCTGGGCACTCCAGTGCTTCTGGACACTCAGGTTAAGCACCATAAAAAGTCAGGTAATATTTAGACAAATTTTTAATGAGGCTCTACGCACACTACCCTTTATTATATTTATAACGGGTGTAACGCTGATCCATCAAGGAAGCCCTAGGCGTATAGTATTTGGCCTCTGCATTACCCTAACTGTATTCCTCGCCCTGCGATGGAAAGAATTTCTTGGGCCTGGGTCATTAAAAAACCCGCAAACTACCTGAGTCAGAGCCCTGCCAGTGCAATTATTTTGATGATGTATCCACTGGCCTTCTGGTCTGAAGATAATCATAGATTGCACCCAGATCTGTTTCAGTCATACCTGAATAAGCAGTCCAGTTCATTGGGGTATTGCCTTCAGGCGGACTCTTCTGAGGCTGACTAAATGATTTAAATTTTGCAATAAACTCAGCACGTGACATATTGCCTAGGCCGGACTCATGCGGGGTGAGATTGGATGAAACCACCTCCTGTCCATTAACCTCAAAAACCACACCTCCAGCAAATCTTCCTTCCGGAGCCAGATTGCGGCCAAACTTACGCCGGACGGTATGACAGTGTTCACAGCGTCCAATAGCAGCAAGATAGCTTCCATACTGCGCTGAGCTAACAATATCCGGCTTTATGATTGGCCACATCAGAGGTTCCGGCC
Organism: Gammaproteobacteria bacterium; assembly: GCA_024229935.1. Classification (GTDB taxonomy): domain Bacteria; phylum Pseudomonadota; class Gammaproteobacteria; order Steroidobacterales. The sequence continues at coordinate 11,852 of JAAERX010000002.1, forward strand.
AAAATTGGCTAAGCAGGCCCATTGGAAACTCAATACCTCTGCCAAACCATTCTGAGCTAACTGGGGGAAGCTGACGCATATAAGCAACCACTGCCGAAACATCTTCATCAGAAAATCTTTTGTAAACAGAATAGGGCATAACAGGAAATACAGCATGTCCGTTAGGGTCTACCCCCTCACGAATAGCCCTGAGAAGTTCTCCATCAGTCCATCTACCAACACCACTTCTCTTATCCGGAGTAAGGTTTCGAATACACAAAACCCCAGGGATGGTGTCATCCTGCACCCTGACACCTATAATTTTTTCCTCCCGACTAAGGCACTCATGACCTGCCCCCAAAGGAGGGATAACCGGCCCACCATAAAAATTCCAGTCACGCTTAGAATGACAATCATCACAAGCAGCCACGTGCTCAACCAGGTAACGACCACGTTCTACTTGCTCTGGTGTCTGACTAACCTGAATATCTGCAGCAAGGTTTTGCCTTGGTAGACCAAGATAAAGATACAGCACAAGGCAGATGACCATCACAAGTATTGCATAAAAAGAGGCTAATAGAGATTTAATCATGGATTACTTATACACCAAAGTGAGAAAGGTATCTGGCATACAGTTTGCACAAGAACTGCTCATGACGGGACCAGCTGGTTCTTTGCTATAGTGTGTATTAGCCATAATCATCGCATCAAGTCCACTCCTGCAATGTTAGCAATAAGTCTGTAATGGATGCCTGCTTAATCGGGCTTCAGCCAATACAAACTTCTCATTCTGAATTAACTATGGAGAAATATTCTCTTTAATTTTCTCATCTGCCTCAGAATTTTTTTGCCAATGCATACCCAGACAGTAATAATGCGCAGTATGATAATCAAGATTACCTGCCAGAAAGTTAAAAACCTAACCCATTACCCGTTAATAATTATTAGTAGGCCCGAGCAATGAATTCTAGCATGGGAACTACACTCAACCATGTATTTACACTCAGTTTCAAAAAACCAGTCTACTGAGCAAACCACCGTCGCTCCGGCATAAAATATATTAGTGTAGATACCAAATTGGCAAAGCACAGGCTCACACTCAGGTAATCAGCTTCACTTCTGGTGGCAACTCAAGTCCTGCAGGAACGGTAGTAAATACACGGGTATAGAGCTGCTCTTCACGCAACCGATCATCCTCATTAATTTCTGCCATATAGGTCCAGTCCTCAACTGCAAACAACCGCTGCGCCAACTCAGTACTGCCCGGGTGGTGACCCATACTGGTAACAATGTAATCTGAATAAGCTTTACCCGCTATCTCAAATTCATCCAGTGCAGTATCTCCCTGTTCTATCAAGGCATCTCTTGCAGCCAGCATGTTAATAAGACATAACTGATTACCCGCTAGGCGCTCATCAAGTTCAGTTAACGCCTGCTGATTAGATGCCTCATTCATATCAGCCTTATCACGTAACATTTCACCCATACGTACATCCTGAATGTGCAAACGCTTCATTGCCGCCTCAAAGTAATCACCGATGGCAATATAAAAAGTAAGGAACGCATGCTCACCATCTGCACCTTGAGCCACTGCTGCAGTTAATACCTGTCGCACCTGACGCAACCGCCGTCGTTCACCTGCTACACGTTCACGAAGCTCGCCCATTGTTAGCACACCTATTCCGATTCTTTATATTCTAAATTTGTTATTCCAAAGCTTCAGGTAATGCATAGGCCACCAGATAATCATCAACTCGCCGCCCATATAACCAGGTATGCCCACCCGAGGCGACAACCACATACTGACGCCCATCAATCTCATAGGTCATAGGTGTTGCCATTGATGAAGTTGGTGTACGTGTTTCCCAGAGTATTTCACCCGTATCCACATCAAGCGCCCGGAAACGTTCATCTGCTGTTGCACCTAAAAAAATAAGGCCGCCTGCTGTAACAACAGGGCCACCTGACATCGGCGTACCCCATTCCAGTGGAAAAGGAAGCGGACTTAAACCATCCAATACACCCAACGTACGCCGCCAGTTTATTTTACCAGTTGCAACATTAAGTGAAAGAAGTTCACCCCAGGGCGGCTTGGTACAGGGCGACATTAAGGGCGACAGAACCGGGCCAAACTGCACAGCAAAATCTGTGCCTTCAATACGTCCCGGTGGGCCAAACGGTTTGCCAGCCATAGGCGAATTAAGTTCATCCTCTGACAGGCCACTAACAGGTAGTAGTCTAATAAACAGGGGTGCACGATTAATTGGCACAATCAGATTCTGACTATCCGGGTCCCAAGCCGCCCCACCCCAGTTGGTTACAGACAGCCCCGGTAACATAACCGTACCTTGCTCTGAAGGCGGCGTATAAATAGAGCCATGCCGCATAGATCCAATACGGTCACGACAAACAGTACGATCAAAAATAGTAAAACCCCAGGCATCTTCCGGGCTCACTTCTATTTGCCCGAGTGGCGGCGGATTAATTGGGAATGGCTGCGTAGGTGACAGCACTTCACCCGGCACACCACCCTGAGGGACGGGACGTTCTACAATCTCAAATAACGGCTCACCTGTCTCACGGTTAAAGACAAATGTAAGCCCTTGCTTGGTTAGTTGCAGTAAAGCCGGCACAGCCTCACCATCAAGTTCCAGATCAAACAACATCGGTTGCGCAGGAATATCAAGATCCCATACATCATGGTGCAGGACCTGGTAGTGCCAAACCACTTCTCCGGTCGAGCCACGCACAGCAACCACCGAATTGGCATAGCGATTATCTCCCGGCCGATCACCACCATAGTACTGGGGTCCGGCACTGGCTGTTGGCAGGTAGACCAGATCAAGTGATGCATCAACTGAGATCATGCTCCAGACATTTGCACCACCGGTTTGCTCCAGTGCATCTGCAGTCCAGCCCTCTGCCGCAGGGTCATTGTCATTGCGGGGAATCGGGTCAAAACTCCAACGCAACACACCAGTACGTGCATCAAATGCCCGCACGGCACCACTTGGATTGTTTGCTTGGGTTGCCTTGGTGTTGTCACTGGACCCCATGATAACCAGATCACCAATAATGGCAGGCGGAGATGCAAACTGCATATCACCCCTTTTCAGATCCGGGGTTTTCTCACGGGTTAATACATCAACATTAACCTGGCCCGCTTCACCAAAGTCAGTACAGGCCTTACCAGTCAATGCATCAACTGCCATAACCCGCATCGTTTCAGTACCAGCAAAAATTCGATATTTACAGACGGTATTTTCAGTTGTCTCATTATCCTGCCAATAGGCAACACCCCGACAGTTGTGCCGAGTCCATTCTGATGACTCACCTACCTCAGGATCAAAGACCCAGCGTTCTTCTCCTGTAGTTGGGTCAAGCGCAATTATTCGGTTAAAGGGTGTACAGATAACGAGTGACTGACCAGCTGCTTCCGGCAATAAGATCGGAGTAACATGCCAGCTGGCAAACATATGAGGCGTATCCAAGTTTTCCAGTTCACCATGACGAAAACTCCATGCCAGCTCAAGCTCATCTACATTGTCACGATCAATAGACTCAAGTGATGAATAATGCCGGCCACCTGCGTCACCGCCATATACCGGCCAGTCACTGGCAAAGGCCGTGCTCCCTGAACACAGGAGCACCAATAATATTGCACTGCATAAGGCAAGAGGGAGTCGTAACATACTAATACTCACTATTTAATGATTTAGTACAAAAGTGAGATACTAGGATGCACGCCCTTATCCTGCAACAAAAGTGGTATGAGGAAAAACCGCAATGTGGACGACCAGCCCAAGCGCCTGACCATAATCATTGAATCAACCCATAATTTAACCCAATCAATGATATAGCCTTTCTGGAGACAAAAAAAATGGTACGCACAATAATTTCCGGGTTAGCCCTGACGCTATTAATAACCACCGGCAGTGTCCAAGCAGGTGGTCACAGTAAAGGCGGCCATAAACAAATTGGTCAATACAGCGGCTTTGAAGGTAATGAAGCAGAACTGGGTACTGCTGTTGCAGAGGCTATTGCCAAGGTTGGTGGCAAGGACCCCAAATATGATTTCAGTGGACGCGAGCTGGAAGTCGGACTTGCAACGTCCAAGATGATCAAGACATTTAACTCTAACTCTGCTTACCAGCATGAAATGAATGATGCACTGGTTAAGATGACACTTGAATTCATGCAACATGCCAAGAAGGAAGGTCGGCTAGAAGAAATAGCTCGTGAGGATGCCATGACCCAGTTCCCTATGTTGAACCGGGTTGGAAAAGTCATTCAAAAAAACGGTAAGAAGGAACTCGCACTCGTAGCCATTACTGACCAGACCGCCTGTTTCTTTCAACTTGTAGGCCAGGTCGAACGTGAGCCGGGCATGCTAACCTATCACGCCCCTTATGGTCATGTACTGGAACAAACACGACGCATGGGCATGCATGACCTGACGGAACAGGAAATTCATGAGAAATGGACCACCCCTCACATTGAAGTCTGGTCAGAAATTATGGGCGTAGATATACAGATAAGCGACTGGCAGGAAGACGGCATGGTGACGATCTACATGCCAGAAATTACTGAGGTAATAGCCAGCACAAACTGATCAACCAGGCCAAGATTAAGCAGTAACAGAGGCCACTCCCTAATAACCGATTCAGCTAGCATCAGGCGATGCATGCCCAAGCACATCAACACGTTGTGCCGTCCTGCAACAAGCATCACGACCTAGTGTTGTCTGGTGTAAGCTTTCTGGGTTCGCTTTTTATACTAGCAGCAGCGCTAACGTTCAAAGAAATTGATGTTTATGTATAAAATTAGTAGTCTTGCAACTATCAACTAGTATCGGTCCACAGACACTATTTAACAGGTTATTTAATTTTTGGGGAAATAAAATGACAATACATAAGCAACCAAATGAATTGGCAGCAGGATATGCCGGAGCAATCGTTGCAGCTCTTAGCATGTTGCTGTTAGGCATTGGCTGGAATATCGGGGTTTATGTGGGCGCAGCTGAACAGATGGCAAAATGGCATTATTTATTCAGCCCCAGTATCGGCGGTATAATTGGCGGGATGGCTGAAGCAGCAGTAATAACATTTGTTTTTGTGTATCTGTTTGTATGGCTCTATCATAAATTTGAATAGTTCTAAACAACCTGTCTCTTTTTTGTATTTTTTTTAAATAGTTTTAAATACAATTTTTATCGATGATGTTGATCTCATCGAACAGTTTCCTAAGTCCCTTACTATAATCAAGGCTGCTCCAACAGACCCTCTAAACTCAGGTCGTTGCCCGACAGGTCCCTTAGTCAGGACCAAGGGTGAAAACAATTAACAGGGAAATTGCGAACACGACGATAGAAAATGCACCTACACCGATAATCTGGGGGTTACCCGGTTTATCATTATTCGGGTGCTGCATGTTGGCCATGTCATCCTCACCCGAAGTATCCTGATGGTCCATGCCAGTCATTTCCTGCATACCAGCCTTATCCGCGCCGCCCGTGACATCTTTCACCCGCTTCTTCATCACGTGCATGGAATGGGGGTTGGCGCGCACAGTCATCATGCCGTGCTTGAGATGTCGTGTCACCAGCCACCAGTTCATCGGATAGGCAAAAATGAAACCAACCAGCAGTGCCAGTGACATGATGAACCAGAATGCAGCACCAAATGGGTTATTCGCCCCTTCAACCCCGGGCATCCAGAACTTGGTAACCAGAAGCATCCCCGCCATCAGAATGTTCATGGAATAAAACTCTGGGATGAAGGTCATCTTCAGCGACTTTCTATAATCACCACCTGCCATATCCCGCATGGCATAGGCCTGAAAAAATGCCCAGCCGAAACCAAAGCCCAGCACATACTCAAGGGTGATGTCGAGTGCCGGTGGAAGCTCCAGAAGGTTGCTAATCGCAGCACCGGCGATAATACCCAGACCGTCGCCCGCAGCACAATGCATTGTCGAGCCAAGGACCTGCCGCCACGTGGCTGACACGTACTGTTCATGAGTGCCAGGGAGCGGCTCTCTGCACCCAAGTAAATAGAAAAATGCACCAAAGGGTCCGGTGAAGAGCGTCAAGATGACAAATCCCCACTTAAGAACAACCGCTTCAGGTGTAGTACGGATGTCAACCACCACAAACAAAACTGACATACCGGTCAGGATGAACCAGAGCAACATAACGCCATTGAGCATAGTAACCCCCCTAAAGCCATAGTATCTCAATACGCACTAACAGGGAAATAAAGGCTTAACTCAGATGTCTATCTGTTATATTTGCTTGATTGTGGACAATACATAAAAGAGTTTTATTTCTTATACCAACCCACATTTTAGCGGTAATTTTTACTTGTCCCTAATGATTCTGGAGATTATTTTCAAATGCGGCTAAGAAAGACAGGTCGCTCATTACTTGATAAGTATTTTGTTGAACTGTTATTTAGCAAACCTCTCTCAAGAAACCGAGTTCTCTTTTCAACAAATAATGATTGGGCAACCCCCATTAAGCGTAATATTGATTTTATTAAATATTTCCCAGTGTTTGAGTCATTTGAGCATGCTCACTTGGATCAATACTCATTGGTAATCCCACTGTCTTTACCAGACACCTATTATCTGAACAAAAACCACGCCGAATTGAACGGAGAGAAATTTTTAATACCCAGTAACAGGGCCATTGACATTTGCAAAGACAAAGTGGCCTTCAATAATTATCTCTGCGATACCGGATATCAAAATTACATTCCAAATATCAGCGGAGAACAAAAATTTCCATACGTGCTAAAAAAACGAGTTTCAGAGTTTGGCGAAAATATATTTTATATAAAAAATGCTTCCGATGAACACAAGTATCAAAGCAAACTATCTTCCGATGAGTATTTTAAACAGGCTTACATCGGGGGCAGAAAGGAATACACAACACATATTCTAATAAAGAACAAAAAGATTATTTTCCAAAAAACACTAGAATTTGATTTTAATGATGAATTTTATATTAAGGGAAAATATTATAAGCGCATGTCCTGGAAAAAATTAGAAACACCTCCTTTTATCAATGACTTTTTATTAATTTTAAATAATTTGGATTATGAAGGTATTTGTTGCTTCAACTACAAGATACACGACAAACAAATCAAACTATTTGAAATCAACCCCAGGTACGGCGGGTCACTAACCCAATTCTTAAAAGAGTTGATGGTTGCTTATGCCGAGTCAATGAATTCAGATCGCATCAAATAGAATCTTAAACCCCAGAACCCGTCAATTAGGGCAAGTATGTCAGGCATTAAAAAGCTAGTATTGAACAATCACAAACTTTCAAACAATACGAAAAAAGATAATTTTCTTAATAATCTAACACCCAAAATAAAGATTGCTGTTATCTCAATAATACTGAATCACGGAGGTAATTAATGTCCAATTATTCAAATCTGGAAATAAAACGCCGACAATTCCTTAAATATTTGGCCAGCAGCCCTCTGATTGCGTCAAGTTTATCAGGCTGCCTAAATGATGACCCAGGAAATCCTCAGTATAATGATATTGCCATTAGTACACTGAAGCGGGGGTCAGAAGGCAGATTAAGTGCCATCTCCTCAGTAGACCAAGCACTAAATGTTTTTGATTTTGAGGCTGTAGCGAAGACAAATTTGACTCCTGCCCACTACGGTTATATTGCAACTGGTGTTGCTGATAACATAACGCTTCGAGCCAACCGGGAGGAATTTTCTAAAATAGATATTCGTGTGCGCCGTCTTACCGGTGTTAACCAAGTCGATATGTCAACTAAACTTTTTGGCGAAACGTGGCAAACACCAATCATACTTGCGCCGGTTGGCAGCCAACGAGCATTTAACGTGGATGGTGAAATCACCACAGCCAAAGCCGCAAAAAACAAAAAACATCTACAAATACTTTCAACATTTACATCAATACCAATTGAGGATGTAGTAAAGGCAAGAGGGAAGCCTCTTTGGTTCCAGCTTTACCCAGCCACACAGTGGAATGTCACAAAAGAAATACTTAGGCGCGCGGAATCGGCAGGTTGTCCAGTTGTTGTACTTACTGTGGATATGTTTGCTGGAAGCAACAGAGAAAGCATGAAACGATTCAAGAAAGAAGACAGCTCTATATGTGGTGCCTGTCATTTTCCCGGCAGGAATAGTAGGCCTATGGTATCAAAACTAGACTTTAAGTTATCAACGCCATTGACTTGGGACTTTGTCCAAAAGCTGAAGGAAAACACAAGCATGAAAGTAGTGATAAAAGGCATTGTGACATCTGAAGATGCAGTTTTGTGTTTGGAAAATGGAGTAGACGGTATTATTGTGTCCAACCACGGCGGGCGAGCTGAAGAAAGCGGTAGGGCGACAATTCAATGTCTACCCGAAGTCACGGCTGCAGTAAATGGCCAAATACCTGTTTTAATCGATGGCGGTTTCCGCCGTGGAACTGACATTTTCAAAGCTCTTGCAATGGGTGCTCAAGGTATTTGTATTGGGCGGCCCTACCTATGGGGTTTGGCCGCTTTTGGCCAAGAGGGGGTTGAAAGTGTGCTAGATATGCTTCGGGCCGAATTACAATTAATCATGAAGCAAGCAGGAACCGCATCAATCAAAAATATAACCCGTGATTATGTGCAAAGTACTCAAATAATCATCCCATAATTATTCATTAAAAATATGGAAGCGCATAAAATGCCTGTATTGAAAACCAGAAAATCACCTTTATTAAAGCTATACACCAGCCTGGCATTCCTATTGTTAGCAGGCTGTGCCTCTAATCCAGATAAGGCAATAACAACGAGCACCCCCTCCCCTCCATCCAGTCAGCTGATCACAAGTAGCTGGACCGCTGAACTGATCTTTGATCAAAAGGCCAATGCCACCCAATCCACTTTGACATTTATGAGTAACGCTATAATCAGCGGCAATGCTGGATGCAACAATTACAACGGAACAGTTAAACTCGCAAGCACTAGCATTAAGGTTGGGCTGCTGGCCACCACCCGTATGATGTGTGAGCCAGCCATTAACGGTCAGGAAACAGTTTTCCTTGAGGCTTTAGGTGCTGCAAAGGTCTGGCGACTTACTGGCTCCACACTTGAGCTGACAGATGAAAAAAATATACGTGTAATGAAGCTGACAAGGAAGGCCTCAACTAAGACCCCCTGAATTAAATAAAGCAGTGTTTATTGAACTTACGGTTAGTAAATTAAGCTTATTTAAATAAGTCTTCTGCCGGATTACTGCTACTAACATCGGCCGCATCACCATCACTAGCTTCGCCAAACAACGCCCCCAGCTGTGCTTGTGCACTTTGATTAGCCGCCGCTATATCTCCATTAAATGCATCCGCTGACGGCTTAAAATAGTCACAGAAGTTTGGCCGCTCCTTTTCCTTCACATCCTCTGCATCATCCTCACGGCAGGAACGGGTTACTGCAGCATCAAAATAGCTACACATCCGACAAACATGCAGATGTATCGCACATTCTGGGCATTCATCCATGCGTGATAAAGGCGGATTCAGACTGCTCAGATCAGCCCCACAACGCCAGCAATGTAATAACTCAGCCATACTCAATCAGCAGGTACCGTGCGGTCTGCTGCCCAGTCTCATAATGCCTGCAAGCGCTCAGCCATAAGAACTGACAAGGGCCTGCTACGCTTAAATTCAGCCAGTATATGATAAGTATTGGGGCCGTTCAGCAACTTCGCCATGTTATACAAAAATCCCGCAACAAGCTGATATAGCACCCATCACACCCTCAACACAGGCAATAACCTGCGCCGCACCGTGACCAAAACCAATCAGAGCTAGTGTGCGAAGTACTTAATAAATGGGATGATTCACACTATGCCTCCAAATAATCAAACTGAATGGCGCCCAACAGGCAGCTCACTCAAACCGCTAAAAGCGGTTATACCCTTTATTCGCCCTTACTCCGGCACACTAACCGTGGCGATTATTGTCCTGCTGGCCGCATCTGCCGCCACCGGCAGCCTGCCACTAGCCGCACGCTATCTGATTGATAACGGGCTGGCGAGCGGTGATTCAGCACAAATTGATTTCTACTTTAAAGTTGTAGTTGTGGTTATTCTGGCCATCAGCGGCTTATCAGCAGCACGCCTCTACCTTATTACCTGGCTGGGTGAAAGAGTAGTGGCTGATATTCGTGAAAAGGTCTATGCCCATGTTATCCGTCAGGATCCCACCTTTTTTGAAATCACCCAAACGGGTGAGGTGCTCTCCCGTTTAACAACAGACACCACCTTAGTGCAATCAATCTCGGGTGTTGGCATTTCTATTGCACTGCGTTCCAGCATCATGCTCATCATTTCTGTTGCAGGCATTCTTTATACTAGCCCCAGCCTCACCTTAATGATTCTGGTGCTTGTACCTGCCGTCGTAGGGCCTGTGATATGGATTTCACGCAAGGTCAGGAAATTATCACGTACCGCACAGGATAAGGTTGCTGACTCCAGTGGCATGGCCAGCGAGACACTAAACGCCATTCAAACTGTGCAGGCATTTACCCTTGAGGGATTACAGAGCCGCCGCTTTGGCGACGCCGTGGAAGCCTCATTCCTTGCAGCAGTGAAACGCATACGAATTCGTTTCGTGATGTCTTTTGGTAGCATGTTCCTGTTATTTGGTGCTGTCACCTTAGTATTATATATGGGTACTCGCGAAGTTCTGGCCGGCAATATGCTGCCCGGTGAACTTGCTCAATTTGTCATTTTTACCGTATTACTGGGCAGCTCCGGTGCAATGCTGAGTGAAATGTGGGGTGAGGTTCAGCGTGCAGCAGGCGCTATGGAACGGCTCATTGAGCTACTTGATGCAACCCCAACAATTCATTGCCCTGAAAACCCTCTGCCAATGCTGCATCCTGGTGAAGGGCGCATTCATTTTGATCATGTCACATTTAGCTATCCCTCACGTCCCGATACAAAAGCAATTGATGGCTTTAATCTTGATATAGCCTCCGGTGAAACGGTTGCATTTGTTGGCCCCTCTGGCGGCGGCAAAAGCACTGCCTTTCAATTGTTGATGCGTTTCTATGATCCGGAATCAGGCAGCATCTCCATCGATGGTGTAGACATATCTGCAGCTGACCCTAAAGACGTACGTTCACTGGTTGGCGTCGTGCCGCAGGAAACAATGATCTTCGGCACCAGTGCACTGGAAAATATTCGCTACGGTCGTCCTGATGCAACGGATGATGAAGTTAAAGCTGCTGCAATTGCTGCCGCCGCAGATGAATTTATCAGCAAGCTTCCCAAAGGCTACGACAGTTTTCTCGGTGAGAAAGGCACCCGCCTCTCAGGAGGTCAAAAGCAACGGATTGCCATTGCCCGGGCCATACTGAAAAACCCACCTATTCTGTTGCTGGATGAAGCCACCAGCGCTCTGGATGCAGAGAGTGAACGACTAGTACAAGAAGCACTGGAAAAACTTATGCAGGACCGCACGACGATTATTATCGCTCATCGACTTGCCACTGTACTCAAAGCCCGGCGTATCATCGTACTAGATGAGGGTTCCATCCAGGCCATCGGCAGCCATGCCGAACTGGTGGCACAAAACCCACTGTATGCTCGGCTGGCCGAATTGCAGTTCCGCTCTGCAGAAGAAGATGCACAGGCTATGCAAACTGTTGCAGCCAATGCCTGAACCTGCATGCAAATACGTTTATTCCATTTAATACAGCAGCTTATCAAGTTACAAATCGCTACAAATAGTTACGCCTGTAATAAGAAGGTAACTACCAAACTCCTTAATATTCAACCATCGAAACAAAAGGTCGATGCCACATACGACCGGCATCATTAAAGGAGAAGCACGATGTTAAAACCTAATATGCTCAAACACCTGGATAGTCGTGATGAACTTGTACTGATGCTGCTTGCCGGGATTATTCCTATACTGACTCTTGCTGCTATGGCTCATCAGTCTTTGGGTTTGACAATTTAACCCCCCCTAGATGGATCAGTCAGATTGACTAAGCCGTAACTATTCAGAAAAGGAACCACTCGACACGGTTCCCTGAAGCAACCAAGGGCCCTAATCAGGGCCCTTGGTTTACTTTAACTGCTCATTCATCTTATTGGGCTTGGTATACCCGGTAATATTTTCAGGCTGATTTTCATTGAGCAAGCTACCTTCTTCCTCTTCAATCATTTCCTCATAATCTGGCTCTGTCTGGTTAGTTATATCAAGTATTAACTCCCAGCGACCAGCCTGCTTTCGCCACAGGTAAACATACTTACCTTCCGCCACATAGGGCGCACCCAGTTCATCAAATGATTCAAAATAATAAATACCCCAGGTAAAGCCCAGGTCACCGGATGCAGCAACCTCAACTTCCAGTGGCTCCCAGGTCAACGAAAAATCAGAGCCCTCTGTAATTGCTGATAATTCATCATAAATTGCATCACGGCCCCCTATAGCCAGACCACCATCCGGGAGCTGAATAGCATCTTTGGCCATAAAACGACGGTAAGCCTCAGCAACACCCTCCTTATAAGCCACCTCAGCAAAACGGATATCCTGTTGCAGTAAATTTTCTCGCTCCTGCTCCAGGTTTAAAACTGGTGCCAGTGATGTCTTATCTGACAAGCCATCACAGGCAACCAGAAGAAACAGTACTGATACAACCACCAATACCCCAGCCCGACCCAAAACCCTTGTAACCATTAACCCACCTCTCTGCCCTTTGGTCAGGCAGCCTGACAACCCAAAGGCTTTACTGTAAGCCAAAATTCGGCTTCTCATAATAATTTTTGACTGAATACTGCCCACAGACAGCTCTGATCTATGCCACCCCAATACATCCAAAATGAGAGCCAGTGCATGGTTTAGGGCAGTTGAGTAATTTACCGTCAACAAATGGCTTGGTTCTAAATATACATTATGTCAATAGTTACTCCTTTAGTCTTTTTGATCCTACTGGCAGGCGGCTGCCTGGCTAGTTGGCAGGCAGCCCTGCACTGGCATAAGAGTAATCGCAAAGCCTATAAAGAAGACCCACGTGATCAGGAAATTCGTGAGTTAAGCGCTGCATTAAGTATAGCTCGCAAGGAAGTTACTAAACTGGGTAATACCAATGGTTCCCAGAATTCTAAAATTAATGAATTACAGGTGAAGCTTCAGAAAACCGGCGATACGCTATCTGACAAGCAGCAAAAATATAATGCCACCAAAGAAAGTCTTAATAAGGAAATTGAGGAAAAAAACAACCATCTTGAAGAAATCATCCAGCTCAGGCGGGAACTTGAAATGGCCAATGGCAAATTGGCAGAGCTTGAAGTCCAGGCACACATGGATACACCTGGAAGTGGCTTTGTAGCTGGCCTGGATGACATGCTCGATGATGATGAAAAAGAAGTTTTCACTATCCGGCAAGAACACAAAGCCATGAAAGACCACGTTCAGGTGCTCACACAAAAAGCTGAGGAACAGCAAACAGAAACCAAACGCTGGAAACAGCATTGTGGCGTCATGAGCAAGACCAACAAAGCACTTAAGGGTAGGCTCGAAGTACTGGGTGGTGCTCAACAAACTATTAATGACCTGGAAACCAAGGTTGCTGAGCTTGGAAAGGTTCAGGAAGATCTAAGTAGGACTCAGGAACTTAATAAAACACGACAGACCGAGCTAAAAGTCAGCGCTCAGGAAATTGAAAACCTGCAGAATAAAAATGAGCAGCTAAAAACTCAGACAACCCAACTCAAGCAACAATTAGTTTCTACAGAACAATTGCAAAGAAATGCTGAACAACAGCTAACACAGCAACAGATTGAGAGTGAAAAACTGAAGTTACAATTAGTCAGCTTCAGGAGTACAGCAGAGAAGGTTAAAGAGCTACAGAGCAAAATTTCTGATTTCAAAGATCACCGCAAGGATAATGAACGTTTACGTAGCCAGATGAAAGAGTTTGAAGGGCTCCAGCTTCAGGCGATGAAATTTGAGTGGCAGAAGGCCAGGAACGAGGAGCTTTACTTTCAGATAAACAAACTTGAACAGCAGCAGAAAGAGAATGAAGCAGTACAGGCTCAACTAGAGGAAACCAAGCACACCAATAATAAAGGTGTTGGGAGTAATACTTATTCCATACCCGTGCTCAAATCAGATGAGAGTGCACGGGAAAATAGCCATGACGACCTGAAACTTATAAAAGGGGTTGGCGCAAAGTTGGAACAAAAACTAAATATGCTTGGCATAGTTAATTTCCGTGACCTAATGGAGCTTACGTCACAGGATTATGAACGTGCGTATGAATTAATCCCAAGTCTGAAAAAACGTATTACCAATGATGCATGGGTTGAACAAGCTCGTAACCTGCATCAGGAAAAATACAACGAAACTATTTGATGCCCATGCTCATAGCTGCCTGACATACAGTCTAACGAATACTCCACCAGCGTAATAACAACGGCAACAAAGTTAGATTTGCCGCAAGTGCCATAAACATAGCAAGCCCAGTTAATAAACCAAAAAGAATGCTCGGAATAAAGTTGGACAATGCCAACACCGAAAACCCGGCAATAATAATGATAGATGTATAAAACAAAGCCCTGCCTACACTTGCATGGCTCCGGTGCATTGCTGCCCTGGCATCACCATCCTGAGCAATTTCCTGCCTATAGCGATGGATATAGTGAATTGAATCATCCACCCCTATACCCACACTGATAGCCGCAATAGTAATGGTCATTATATCGAGAGGTATGCCAAGCAAACCCATCGTGCCAAGCACCAGCCCCACTGACAAAACACTTGGCAAAACTGCAGTCAGGGCAATTTTAAATGAGCGGAACAATATCCCAAACATCACCATGATTGAGATAAATACCACACCCAGCGTTAATATCTGCGAGCGGTAAAGACTCTGTAATACATTATTGTAGAGAACCAGCATACCGGTAACATGCACACGGTCCGGAGCAAAGCCCATCTCACCCACCAGATGTGACCGGATTTCATTAATCAGTTTACCACGACGTAAATCAGGATCTGATTCAAACACTCGCATACTTATACGAACCTGGTTGCCATCTCCAGACATATAAGGGTCAAATAAAGATATCTTAAGATTTTCCGGCAAACGGTTATAAAGTACAGACAGAAAAAATGTACCTGGCGTTTCATCCTGATTAAGGATCTCCAATGTCTCTATAGTAGTGGCCATAGATAACACCTTGCCAGTTTCAGGCAACTGATCTAAGTAATCGTGTACTTCACGTAACTGAGCTAATCGGTATGTGTTGTACCAGTAACTGGTAGCACCCAGATCCACCCCAACTGCCTCATCACTGAATTCATTGCCAAAGTCATCATCAAAGTCAGCGTCATCTGTTGCAATACCTGTATCGGCCTCAGGTGAGACCAGAAAATCCGCATCAGCATCAAGAATTACATCCAAAGGTGCCGTACCCCCCAATTTATGGTCAATAGTTACCATCCCTTTATAAATATCGGTATCAGACTTGAAGTAATCAATAAACCGGTTTTCCACAAGTAACTGACTCATACCGTAAAGGCTGGTAATGGCCAGAAGTATGCAGACTATGCCTGTCATGACTTCATGTTTATCAGCAAGCTTGGCAAAGAAGCCGGTAATAGCCCGGGTAGAATCACCCCGATCCTTTGGTGTCTCTGCTTTAAGCAGCATCAGGCAGGCTGGAAAGAGTACCAGTGCTGTAATCAGTACAACCACCATACCGACCACCATCATCCAGCCAAAATCAATGACGGGCCTGATACCACTTACAAGCAGTGATGCAAACCCAACTATGGTGGTAAGGGAGGTAAAAACACATGGCTGCACCTTATCGAGCAAAGTATTTCTTACCAACCAGCGTTGATCTGCCTGTGGGTTTTCAAGATGCAGTTCCCGATAGCGCTGAATAAGGTGGACAGTCAAAGACAAGCTGAAAATAAGCAACAACGCCACAAAGTTGGACGAGACAACTGTCACAGGCCAGCGCATCAAGCCCAGGAAACCAATAACCATTAATGCAGCACTACTACAGCACAGTAATGAGATAAACACCCAGCGTGGTCGGCCGAAAATTATGCTTAGCAACACAATAAGGAACGCAAAAATGCCACTGCCAAATACAACTATATCGCTACGTATATAGCTAATCATGTCATTCACAATCAGTGGCAAACCACCAATATTGATCTCTGCCTGTCCCTGATGCTGCAGTAATATTGCACGGATACGTGTAATTGCTTCTTCCTGCCTGGCCATCAGCCCTATGCGTATCTCCTTAATACGCATTGATATTCTTTTCTTGGCCTGCTCCTCCTTCTGGGTTAATGGAGTCGTTAACATTTTCTCACGTAATAAATCACGCTCAAGCTGCAAAGCTGTATATTCCTCATTAGAAACAAAGCGCACCACTACTGCCGTGGTATTCCCATCAAGACTCATCAACAAATTACTGTAAATAGGGCTATTACGTAGTTCAGTACGGGCAAGATCCCGGTTAGTTGTGGGGTCTTCCAGTGTTCGTACATATTTTTGCAATTCACCAAGAGTAGTACGCGGGCTATCAATGAGTGGCACATCCAGAATACTGATGACCTCTTCAACACTATCCAGTGTTGCCAACTCATCACGCAGCTCAGTCAGATCAGTCAGGGTATCTTCAGCAAACAAATCATCACGGGCGGTATAAGTTATAACCAGATAATTTTCTGAGCCATAGCGAGCTGCCACACCACTGTAGTAACGAAGGTCAGCATCTTCCTCTAGCAGCAGAGAATCAGCTGAGGCATCAAGCTGAAAATACGGAATAAACCAGGCCAGCATTCCAGTAACCACAGCTATGGAAATTAATGCCAGCCAGGGACGATCAATAATCAGACGATCAGTTAAACGGGTAAAGAACGAGCCCATAGTTAGGGAGCACCTTGCAGAGATTTCACAGTATGACCTTCCCAGAAGGAGGGGATAAAACAACAATTAACGCCCAAGTAAAGGCAATTTACTTACAGTATTTCCTGTCGATTCTCCATGAGCTATTGTAACCATGAAGCAGTACTTATTTCCTTACATTACAAAGGCTACATACATGCTCCTAGCCGTAACGATAGCATCCTATATACGTAAACCGTAATACTCACGCAAGTATTACCATACTTGTCTAAAATCAGGAATTCAGCCTGAGTAAATACCTGCAAACATTACACGGTAAAATTATTGTCTTAACATTACTGGTGGCATTGCAAAAAAGCAGGCATCTGTCAACGAAGCAAAAATAACACTGCTGGTGCAAACAACTCAAAGCCCAAAGCCGTGATAACCTATTGATAACAGTTAAAGGATGCACACGAAGAAACCAATGGGCTGACAATGAAAAAACGTCGCATTAATCGGGCCAAACGTACGGTTGCTCAACCCCGCTTTCGCTCCCGGGTAGAAAAACCTGCCAAGGGTACAGGCTCATATCAACGCAAAAATAAACACCTTCCTAAAACGGAAGAATAAACCGCATGTTTTCTGCATGATTTCAGTTTCATACGGTTACAAGCCAAGCTGATACCCAAAACTTTCTGCAAACTGATCATTGATACTCTGCGGGGTAAAACTATGATTTTGCGTACCCAGGCTGGCGATTTTTATAGCCCCAAGTACAGCTGCCAGACGACCTGTATCTTCCCATTTCATATCATTAAGCAAGCCATACAAAAGTCCTGCTCTGTAGGCATCACCACACCCTGTTGGATCCTTTACCTCAGCAGCAACTACAGCAGGAATTGAAAACTGTTCTGTACCGCTAAAAATTGTAGAGCCCTTAGCACCACGGGTAACAATCAAACCCTTCACCTGCTGACTGATTTCCTGTTCAGACCAGCCAGTACGTTCTTGCAGCATTTGTCCCTCATAGTCATTTACTGCAACCCAACTAGCCTGCTTTATAAAGTTTCGCAGGTCATCACCGTCAAACATGGGCAGGCCCTGACCCGGGTCAAAGACAAAGGGAATACCCGCCTCAGCAAACTGCCGGGCATGCTGAATCATGCCCTGCCGCCCATCGGGCGAAACCATACCAATAGAAATACCTGCATCTGTTGGTATGTCACTAATATGTGAGTGATCCATCGCACCCGGATGAAAGGCCGTAATCTGATTATCATCCAGATCTGTTGTGATATATGCCTGTGCTGTCAGCGTAGCCTCAACCCCCCGAATATAACGGCCATCAATTTTTTGTTTATTAAGCCAGTCCTGGTAGGCCACAAAATCATCACCAACAGTAGCCATGGCATAACCTTCACCACCCAGCAAACCCAGGTTGTAGGCAATGTTGCCAGCACAGCCACCAAACTCACGTCGTAATTCCGGCACCAGAAAAGCAACATTCAATATGTGTATCTGGTCTGGCAGTATTTGCTCCTGAAAACGACCCGGAAATACCATAATGTTGTCATAGGCCATCGACCCACATATCAGTGCTGACATTTAAAACTCCTGTTTATATATTTTCTGGCCGCACAGCCTTTATAACTGAAGCTTAACTTCCAGCCGTTGTATTTTCTGTATTATTTTCTGCGGGTTGCCAAATCAGATCCGGTTGCTTCGCTGCTCGAACATCATCCAGTCGACGTACTGGCAAGGTCAATGGTGCCTCTTTAACTTTGTCCGGGTCAGTGTAAGCCTGTTTACGTATGCTGATCATTGCCGCAACAAAACCATCCAGCGCATGCTGGGATTCCGTTTCAGTAGGCTCAATCAACAAACACTCAGGCACCAGCGTTGGAAAATAGGTGGTGGGCGCATGAAACCCATGGTCGAGTAATGCCTTGGCAAAATCCATGGCATTAACACCCGTGTCACGCATTTCCTTCTTGAGTGAAACAATAAATTCATGTGTAGCACGCCGCTCAGGAAAAGCAATTTCAAAACCCGCCTCCTGCAGAGCATGCAACAAATAATTGGCATTCAATACCGCAAAGTCGGAAACACGCTCCATACCCTGACCCCCCAGCATGCGCATGTAGATATAGGCACGTAACAACACACCTGAATTACCCATGAAAGCTGACAGACGGCCAATGCTCTGGGGGCACGACTCTTCTGTCGCCCATACATAAAGGTCACCTTTTTTTTGTATAAAAGGCACAGGTAGGAATGGTTTCAGGCGCTTGCTGACTCCCACTGCACCAGAGCCTGGGCCACCACCACCATGGGGTGTAGAAAAAGTTTTATGCAGATTCATATGGATAACATCAAAACCCATATCTCCAGGCAGCGTCTTGCCGAGGATAGCGTTTAGATTGGCGCCATCGTAATAAAGCAAACCACCAGCTTCATGAACAATAGCAGCAATCTCCTGAATCTGACGCTCAAAAACACCCAGGGTTGATGGGTTAGTAAGCATAATGCCAGCCGTCTGCGGGCCAACCACAGCGCGCAAAGCCTCAAGATCTATATCACCATCTACGCCTGTAAAAATTTCCACCACATCGCAACCACACATGGTTGCGGTAGCAGGGTTCGTTCCATGCGCGGCATCCGGCACAATAATCTGGGTGCGCTCAGTATCGCCCTGTGCTGCATGGTATGCCTGAATCATAGCTACACCGGCAAACTCCCCCTGAGCACCTGCCATGGGTGTAAGTGATACAGCTTCCATACCGGTCACTACCTGCAACATCTCCTGCAACTCAAACATGGTTTGCAGGTAACCTTGCCCATGCTCAACACCTCCCAGCGGATGACGCAGTAAAAACTGCGGCAACATCGCCAGACGATTACAAATTCGTGGGTTGTATTTCATGGTGCAGGAACCCAGTGGATAAAACTGGGTATCAATAGAAAAGTTTAATTGGGACAAGCGGGTAAAATGCCGCACAACTTCCAGTTCAGATGCACGTGGCAGAACCGGCTCATCCGTACGTAAAGCATCCGCAGGCAAGCGTGACTCAGAAGCTGAGCGGGCAACAAAACCTTGTCGCGACACCGACTGATATTCAAAAATCAGTGGCTCACTCATACCGCCACCTCCAGTGCAGCACCCGCAGCTGCTACATAGCTTGCTATATCTGCAGCACTCCGCTGCTCAGTTGCACAAACAAGCAGCGCATGACCAAGCTCCGGATAATCAGCTGAAAGATCATAGCCACCTAAAATTCCCTGTCGGGATAATTCCATCAAGAAGCCTGCAACCGGTCGATCCAGCTGCACTACACCCTCATGGAATAGCGGCGTATCAAAGGGTTGTGAGATGCCTGGTAATGCACACAGCGCATCCACCAGCATATGCGTATTGGCATTACAACTATGAGCCACCTGCCTAAGGCCCTCTGCACCCATCAGCGACATATAGATAGTTGCAGCAGTAGCAATTAAACCCTGATTCGTACAAATATTAGACGTCGCTTTAGAACGACGTATATGTTGTTCACGGGCTTGCAGTGTCAGAGTAAAACCAGGTTTACCTTCAATATCAACCGTACGCCCTACAATGCGGCCGGGCATCTGCCGCATGATGGCCTTACGACAAACCAGGTATCCAACATAGGGACCGCCCGAGGACAGCGGAATGCCCATCGGCTGCCCCTCACCACAGGCAATATCTGCACCCGCAGTACCCCACTGTCCTGGTGCTTTTAACAATGCCAGTGACATCGGATTGGTGATACCTATAACCAGCGCCCCATGCTCATGCGCCCAGTCAGTCAACGTATCCACATCTTCCAAAGTGCCAAGGAAACTTGGATTCTGAATGGCCACTGCCGCAAAATCCTCATCCACAAAATTTTTCAGTGCTGCTATATCTGTTTGTCCATTACGTATGGGAAGCTCTACAAGCTCTATACGCTGCCCTTGTAAAATAGTTGTAGCCACTGAGCGAAATACCGGACTCAATAACCGTGAGACAAGAATCTTTTTTGACTTGCTTTTACGGTTGGCACGTACCGCCATCAAACAGGCCTCTGCAAAAGCAGTTGCTCCGTCATAAAGTGATGCATTGGAAACATCCAACCCATTCAGGCTGGCTATCATCGTCTGGAATTCATAAATAACCTGCAGCGTACCCTGACTCGCTTCTGCCTGATAAGGTGTATATGCACTATAGAATTCACCACGCGTAGCAATATCCCAAACCGCTGCCGGTATGTAATGTTCATAGGCTCCTGCACCCATAAAACACAATGGCTCACCATCCGCGCGGGCGCGCTGCTGCATAAGCTGTGCAATTTCAGCTTCACTTAAGGCAGGGCCAATAGCCTCAAGGCCATCAATCTTAAGGTCTACCGGAATTTCATCAAATAACTGGCTGATGTCACTGATACCTGCACGTTGCAACATCCTGGCAATATCAGTATCAGTATGTGGAATAAATGGCACGTTGTTTTCCTTACTAAACGGTCTGCTTTATATTTTTTACTGGCCAGAGATTAGTCTTCAAGCTCAGCAAGAAAAGTTTCATATGCTTCTGCATCCATCAACTCATTCAGAGCAGTAACATCATCAGGACGAATACGAAAAACCCAGCCAGCCTCATAAGGGCTGCTGTTAACCAGTTCAGGTTCATCCTCAAGTGCGGCATTAACTTCTGTTATTTCACCTGTGATAGGACAATAAATATCACTGGCTGCCTTAACTGACTCAACAACAGCACAGGCATCCCCATTGGCAAATATCACACCTGCTTGAGGCGCCTCAACAAACACCAATTCACCCAAGGCTTCCTGAGCATGATCACTAATACCAACCGTGACGACCCCATCATCATCCAGATCCAGCCATTCATGGTCTTTGGTGTACAAAAAATTATCAGGTACTTCACTCATTACGACTCTCCACTTTCAATCTTTATTTGCCCTTGTTTCACAAAGGATGGGGGCACCACCCGAGCAGGATTTAATTTATTACGTATCTCTACATCACAGTGTCGACCTGCTGCAAGCGGCAGGCGGGCAAGGGCAATCGAACATTGCAAGGTGGGTGAAAATCCGCCACTGGTAATCTGACCTTCACCGGCATCCGTAGCTACTCGTTGTCCAGCACGCATAACTCCACGGCCATCAAGAACCAGCCCTACCAAGCGGCTTTGCAACCCAGCATTGCGCTGTCCTACTAATGCATGGCGGCCAATAAAATCACGCTCCACAGGCTCCCATGCAATGGTCCAGCTAAGATTACTTTCCAGTGGTGATGTACTCATGGTCATGTCCTGACCATAAAGATTTAGCCCGGCTTCAAGCCTTAAGGTATCGCGAGCACCGAGCCCACAAGGCTGGACTCCAGCACCTATAAGGTCATCCCACAAAACATCTGCAGCATCTGCAGGCAATAATATTTCCCAGCCATCCTCACCAGTGTAACCAGTACGTGCAACAAACACCTGGTCTTTTTCAACCGATACAAAACTGCCCAGTGTCAATGCTGCCTCACCTAATTCTGCAGGTAGCAACGGTGCTGCAATAATTCTAGCTTGTGGACCCTGCACAGCAAGCATGCTCAGATCAATACGTTCATTCAGTTCAACATCAAAATCAGCTGCCTGTTTTTCCATCCAACCCAGATCAGCATCTCGTGTAGCGGCATTTACAACAACGCGATAAGCTGCACCCCCCTGCCAGTAAACAATAAGGTCATCAATAATGCCGCCAGCCGGGTTCAACATGCAGCTATAGAGCCCTTTACCAGGCGTTGTCAGACGGTCTACATCATTGGACAACAGCTTGCGCAACCAGTCACGACTACCTGAGCCCGTCACATCAACTACCGTCATATGTGAAACATCAAACACGCCCGCTTTATTACGCACAGCATGATGTTCATCAATCTGTGACCCGTAGTGCAGCGGCATATCCCAACCACCAAAGTCGACAATCCGCGCACCTGCACTAACGTGGCGCTGATACAGACTTGTTTGTTTGCCCATGAATAGTCCCGATTTATGCTTACCGATCTTCGGTAATAATTGCTGGTAACAAAAAGTAAACACAGAAAAGCCTCAGACTAACCTTAAGTCTGCTGCCCCTCTGTCCTGTTACCTGAGAGATCGGGCCTGGCGATGACAAGAACAATCAACGCTTAACCGCACCCCTTCGGCGGATCGATGATACGATCACTCTCCAGAGTCAATCCAGGTTCGCAGTCCTTTTGCCTGAGCGTTTCCGAGCGAGTTGCGCCTTCGGCGACTGCAGCTGGCTTTAATGCAAAGATTAAAGATCGGCAGCTCTCTCACGCGAGCCTGAAAGATTGAACACACATGATAACCAAAAGTTCATTGACTGTACCAGTAACAAATGGCCATATTGTTCGGTCTGGATTATTTAACCCGGGTTATTTCACCTGAATTAGTCGATTAGGGGTTGCGCTACGGCAGGCAAGTCACGCGCCTGCCCCATCGCATAACGGGCCAGTCGAGATTTAAGCGGGCGCAGCCGATCAACCATCTCCATACCCATACCCGCCCACTCACCCAGCGGCGGCATAAACGCCTGATTCAGTAAATCCATTGCACCCATGGTTAGCAGATTGTCACCCTTGCGAGCGCGCTCATAACGGCGCAGTACCCGCAGGTCACCCGGATCAGCCAGTGGAAGTTGCAGATGGATAGCCAGTTGTTCAGCTAATGAAGCCGCATCCAGTAAACCCAGGTTAGCACCCTGACCTGCCAGCGGATGCACTCTATGTGCCGCATCACCAATCAGTGCAAACCGTCGCCCTGTATATGCTTTTGCATAGCCTTTGGCGAGCGGAAAACTTACCCGGGGTGTCGTGCACTCAATACGCCCTAAAGCACCATCCAGTGCAGTCTCAAGCTGCCTGGCAAATGTCTGTGCATCAGCTGCAAGCAATTCCTTGGCCTGCTCATCGGGACATGACCACACCAACGAAGAGCGACCATCAGCCAGAGGCAGCAAAGCCACCGGGCCCTCTGGTAGAAATCGTTGCCATGCCGTTGCCTGATGTGGCTGCTCAGTAATAATGTGACTGACTATGCCTACCTGCCCATAACCTCGCTCATGGTATTCAACACCCAGCTGCTGACGCGACCATGACCGAGCACCATCAGCCGCAACCACCAGCTTCGCTGTAATGGCCTGTCCACCTGTAAATGTAATGGTACTGTTATCAGTATCCTGAATCAGTTTAGTTGGCGCAGCATCAGTAAAGCAGCTAACACCCTTCAGATTCTTAATGTGTTGCCAGGCTACCTGCCTGAGTGCACGATTCTCAACAATATAACCCAGCTCAGCCTCACCCAGTTCCGCTGCATCAAAGCTAATAGAACGACTGTCACCAGCCTGCCCTGCTGCCTGCCAGACACACATACGGCTATAGGGACTAACACGTGCTGCTGGCAATAACTGCCAGAGCCCAAGCCTGAGCAGTATTGCCCGTGAAGCCGGTGCCAGTGCCAAGACCCGTAAATCCAGCTCAGCATCTGCAGCCATCGGGCCGGGCGGCAATGACTCCAACAAGGCAATACGTAATGCAGGTGTACGCGTCGCACTAAGATCAGCCAATAATGCAGTAAAAACCAGCCCGGCTATACCCCCGCCAATAACAACAACATCAAAGTCAGTTATGTTGTTCTGAGCTGTGCTCATAAAGGTAAACCTCGTGCCAAACGACTCATCTTGCCCGCCAGCCCCATGGTCTGACGCGCCAGCTCTTTTTTAGCGCCCGGTAACACATCAAATGCAGCCAGACTTAAACCCCGGGCTGCGGCAGCTGCTCCACCCTGCACCCCAAATAAACGAATAAGTCCATCTGTAAATTTAACAACCCTACGCTGATCTCTCTGTCGCCAGTCTGCATAAGCTTGTAAAGTTTCCTTTGCACCCGGATCAAACTTCTGTCCCTGACCAGGCATGTCATTTCTTAGTCCATCAGCAATAATTTCAGCCAGGCTTGCCACATCTCGTAAACCCAGATTAAAACCCTGTGCAGCAACCGGGTGAAGCCCGTTAGCAGCATTACCAATAATGACCGAACGCTCGGCCATAATTTCCCCTGCCGTAACCAGATGCAATGGGTAAGCCTGCCGTTTGCCCAACCGGCGCAAGCGACCCAATCGAAAACCAAACAATGATTGCAGCAATGTCAGTAACGCTTCATCACTCATATCCATCACTGACTGAACGGTCTCGACATTACGTGCCAACACTACGGTGTATTGCCCATCAGGCCCCGGCAACATTGCCAGTGGCCCTTCCTTGGTAAACCTTTCGTAAGCAACATGACCGACATACTCCGCATCTATCTGCACCTTGGCGACCACCGCAACCTGTTTATAATCACGGTCTTCAGCGCTAATACCAAGGGCCGTTCGTACCTGAGAACGCGCACCATCTGCTGCCACCAATAATCTGGTGGTTATGCTCTGCGTACCATCAGCACCCTGCAATTCAACTCGGCACCTACCATCCTCATACTCCCTATCAATTTCGGTGGCTGTAACACTGGTAGGGCAAAAAACAGTGACGTCGGGTAATGCACGTATCTGCTCCCACAAAGCTTCACCTAGCACACGACTGTTAATGACATAGCCCAGTTCAGCCACACCCTGTTCAATTGCATCAATAACACTGGTGCCAAAGTGCTGCTGCTGGGACACATGAATTTTCTGTATGGGCCACACACTGACTTGTATATGCGACCAGATACCCAGTTGCCTGAGAATACGATAACTGCCTCGCGATAAAGCAATGGTTCTGTCATCAAAGCTGGGTTGAGCATCACTTTCCGGCGGCACTGATTCTATAAGCGCAACCCGGCAGTTTGTTTGAGCCTTAATTTGAGCAAGTGCAATTGCCAGGCTGCCACCAACCAGGCCGCCGCCGGCAATAACCACATCAAATTCATCGGCTACAGGGGTATCACCCATCGTTATCCAGCACTACCGGCCAGCGCCTCTATTTCATCCGGGTCTACCGGCAAGGCTGCCGTCAGCACCTCATTACCGGCACGCGTTACCAGCACATCATCTTCTATACGGATGCCTGTATTGCGATAGCGTTTTGGAATACTGCGCAGATCTGGCACATAAATACCCGGTTCTACCGTCATCACCATGCCAGGCTCCAGTAAACGCCACTGGTCCGATACCTTGTAATCACCCACGTCATGTACATCCATACCCAACCAGTGTCCGGTACGATGCATAAAAAATTTACGGTACTTGCCCTCTTTAATAAGCGTCTTCAGGTTGCCCTTTAATAAGCCCAGTTGCTGCAGGCCACGGGTAATGGCACGGACAGCCGCATCGTGAGGCTCATTCCAGTGACGGCCCGGCTCAAGCTTTGCAATGGCCGCATCATGCGCCTCTAAAACCACCTCATAGAGTTCCCGCTGCGCTGTACTGAACTGTCCGTTTACAGGCCAGGTGCGGGTGATATCCGATGCATAGTAATCGTACTCACAACCCACATCAGCCAGCACCAGGTCACCATCTTCAAGTAACTTATTATTTTCTATGTAATGCAGCGTACAGCCGTTGGCCCCTCCACCCACTATCGGCTGGTAGGCACACTCAACCCCATGACTACGAAACTCATGAATGTATTCGGCTTCAAGTTCATATTCATACATACCGGGACGACAGTGCGTCATTGCCCGGCGGTGTGCACCAACGGCAATTTTTGCAGACTTTTTAAGCGCACTTATTTCACTGCGACTTTTATAGAGTCGTAAATCATGCAGCAGGTGATCAAGTGCAATAAATTCATCCGGCGTATGGGTGCCACCACCACGCTGGCGCAATTCAGTTACCCAGCTTATTAGCTTGGCATCAAATTCAGTCTGCAAACCCATCGTGTAATAGACACGGTCACACTGCTCAATAATATCCGGCAGAATCTCATCCACATCATTAAACGGAAATGCGGCATCAGCTGCATAGTCACTGACCGCTCCGTCCGGACCCGCACGAGGTCCATCCCAGAGCGCCCTAGCCGGGTCACGGTCACGACAAAATAGTAAAAACTCACCCTGCTCACGTCCCGGCACCAGTACCACCACCGCATCAGGCTCAGCAAATCCGGTCAGGTACTGAAAATCACTGTCTTGACGAAAGGGGTACTCCACATCACGATTACGAATAGTGATGGATGCAGCTGGCAAAATCGCCACACCCCCCTTGCCTATCATACG
This sequence comes from Gammaproteobacteria bacterium, assembly GCA_024229935.1. GTDB lineage: Bacteria > Pseudomonadota > Gammaproteobacteria > Steroidobacterales. The sequence goes on from JAAERX010000002.1 coordinate 38,982, forward strand.
CATCAGGGCGCGCCGACGTCTGGCAAACTCACGTGGATTCATGCGGAACCACTACCTGTATATTTAGCGCGCAAAGGAACTGTTTCATCATAGACCAGCTGTACGGATACCCGAACATATTCAGTAAGTTCAACATAGGCATTTTCAGATTCTTCACCTTCATCCTCACCTGCACCTGCCTTGGTGATCTCACTGAAATCATCCAGAATTTCACTCACAACCTCAACTTCCAGTGCATCTGACTGTGGCCCCTCATCTGCACCACCTGCCGTTACCAATCCGTGCATAAAACCATGACACCAATCAACCAGCGCGGCTGTTCTTATAAACAGGGACTCTTCATCACCCGGCATAAGTAACTTAAACCCCATATCACCCGCCTCAAGCTGCAATATCGTATTAGCAGCCAGCGTCTCCAGAATTTTTGCGCGCTCTTTGGCCAGTACATCTCCTACATCACCCTCAGCCAGCAGTTCATCTACCCAGGTACGAATAGATGCAACACCGGATAAACAGGCACGCCCGCAGAAGGCGCCATGTGCTTCAGCCGCCTCCCATGAGGCGCCTGAAGCGCTCAATAAGTGTTCTATAGCATCAAAATCAGGGGTTTCAGGTTCAGTCATAGTATTTAGTGCTAAGGGGCTCAGAAAGCAGTTATTTCGGCCACCCTGTGGAAAAGGATGTATATCCTATCACTCGCTTTAGGCTTAACCTATAACCGCGTATTGACCGTAGTACAACGTACACACTATATTTGTCCACATGTCAGAATCAGCAGAACAAAATTTTGGTCAGGAGCTCGCACGGCTGGAAAAACGGCTGGATGAGCTTGTGGTGATTTGTAGTCAACTAAAAGATGAGAATCGGTCGCTCAAAGAGCGTCAGGATACTCTGATTGCTGACCGGGCAACGCTACTGCAAAAGAACGAGCAAGTACGCGCCCGGGTTGAAGCAATGATTAGCCGCCTTAAGGCAATGGAGCATGGCTCATGAGTGAGATGTACGCTCACGTCAACGTGAAGATTCTGGACAAGGAGTATCAGATTTCTTGCAAAGCAAATGAGAAAGCTGCCCTGCTTGACTCAGCCGATTTACTAAATTCCAAAATGCTGGAAATCCGTAACAGCGGCAAGGTAACCGGTCTGGATCGAATCGCCGTAATGGCGGCACTTAACATGGCCAACGAACTTATCACAGCACAAGGTCATGGAGAACATCTGGAAACAGATGTCGCAGGTCGACTTCAGGCTATGCGTGAACGCGTCGAGTCTGCACTGCAGTTTGGGCAACAGCTCGAAATATAACGGTGCCCGCTTACGGGCGTAGAACCTTTTTTGGCTCCTCCTGCATTGTTCGATGTGGAACTGGAAGACCCTCGACCCTAAACTTCAGATCGGGGTCGTAAACCTGCAGCTAGCTGTGTGCATAACCGCCTCGGCGGAGAGCCTGGGCTAACGCGGTGACCCCACTTTCCGCTCTGGTTCGAGAGCAATGGTCCGTGACGGCATACGCGGGAGGAGCCTCTTACTTTCTGAATTGTTTAATTTCTTTTATACAAATACCACAGCAATGAATAAAAGCATTTCTGACATACGCGAGGAAAAAAAACAGCAACGCCAATTGCTTGATGATGAATATCAAACATTCGCTGCAATGGAAATTGCACATCGTCTTAGTAAATTTTCCGTTATAAATCGTGCAATTCATATCGCCACATACATGCCTTTTGGTGGTGAGGTAAATTGCCAACATTTCCTAAATTTCGGAAAATTGCGCAAAAAGCGCATTTTTTTGCCCATTTTGGCTAAATCAAAACTAATTTTTTTACCCCTAAAATCGGGCGGAAAATTGCTAAAAAACCACTATGGGATACTGGAACCTGTCTATAAAAAACGAGAAGTTATAGCAGCATGCGACCTGGATATTGTGATTGTTCCACTGGTTGCGTTTGATAAACAGTGTAATCGCCTTGGTATGGGTGGTGGTTTTTACGATCGCAGTTTTGCCTTTCGAAAACACCGTCAAAAATGGCGCAAACCTCTCCTAATAGGCGTGGCATATGACTTTCAGCGCGTCAGCGCTCTTCAGCCACAAACCTGGGATGTGCCACTTGATGCTGTAGTAACAGAGAAGGAATGCTACGGAAGTCATTGATGTATTAGAGCTGCCCAATAATTTTTTAGCCATTCACTTATAAAAATATAAACAGGCCTCAGCCCAACTGAGTTTTTATTTCCCCAGAAATATTTTTCAGATATCCCTTATTTTTGCTTTTTTCCAAGTTGCGGTCTGTTTTCGCATATCCATGGACTTGCTGGAAATTTTGACTCTCTTGTATATACTCAAACGCGGTTAACCCGACATGGAGATTGCAATGGCAACTCGAAAGAAAGTTTCAAAAAAGAAGGCAAAACGTAAGGCTAAAAAGAAAGTAGCGCGCAAGACAGCTAAGCGCAAAGTGTCTAAGAAAAAGACCAAGCGCAAAGCTAAGAAAAAAGCTAAACGTAAAGTAACGAAAAAGGCCAAGAAAAAGGCCAAAAAGAAAGCTAAGAAAAAGACCAAACGCAAGGCTAAGAAAAAAGCTAAACGTAAGGTAACGAAAAAGGCCAAGAAAAAGGCTAAAAAGAAAGCTAAACGCAAAGCGAAGAAAAAAGCTAAGCGTAAGGTAACGAAAAAGGCCAAGAAAAAGGCCAAAAAGAAAGCTAAGAAAAAGGCCAAGAAAAAGGCCAAAAAGAAAGCTAAGAAAAAGACCAAACGCAAAGCTAAGAAAAAAGCTAAGCGTAAGGTAAAGAAAAAGGCCAAGAAAAAGGCCAAAAAGAAAGCTAAACGCAAAGCGAAGAAAAAAGCTAAGCGCAAATCGAAGAAGAAGTAATTTCTCTTCAGCCACCTAAGGTGGTGCTTTCAAGAATGTGCCCGCCTAGTGCGGGCACATTCATTTCCACCTCCTGAAAATATCTCCTAAATCCTCCCACCCCTCTGTGCGCGCGGCTATGTATAATTGCCCCACCTTTAAGGGGATAACTTAGGTACCTAAATGCACCAATCCGAGAAAAAGCGTCAGGCCGCCCTAGCCGCACTTGAATATATTGAAGACAACACCCAACTGGGTGTAGGCACCGGCTCAACCGTTAATTACTTCATTGATGCCTTACCCGACTACCGCAGCAAAATTTGCTCTGTAGCATCCAGTTCAGAAGCCTCCACCAAAAGACTGCAAAAACTCGGCTTTGAAGTCTCCAGTCTTGGAGACACCGGAGAACTCGATCTGTATGTAGATGGTGCGGATGAAGCTAACAAGCACTTTCATCTGATCAAAGGTGGCGGTGGTGCACTCACCCGCGAAAAGGTTGTAGCCGCCTACTCGCGCAAATTTATCTGCATCATTGATGACACCAAGCTGGTCGGCACCTTGGGCGCCTTCCCATTACCAGTAGAAGTCATACCCATGGCTCGCGCCTACATCGCCAAGAAGTTCATCAAACTACGCGGCCAACCTATATATAGAGAAGGCTTCAAAACCGACAACGGCAACCATATTCTGGATATCTACAATCTCAATATTATCAACCCAGTCGAAATGGAAGACCGTATCAACCGTATTCCAGGGGTCGTCACCGTAGGTATCTTTGCCCACCGTGGCGCTGACATCATCCTCATGGCTGACAATAAACAGGTACATACCTTACGGAAGTAAATAGTGGACTCAACCAACAAAAAGCTACTCAAATCCTGTTTAGCCGCTCTGGCAGGCTTTCTTATCTGCTACCTTCTGCTCAGCCTGCTCGTAGGTCAGTTTGAAGCCATGAACCCTGAGGCTGTAAAACAGGCCGATACAACAAATGTTCAGTTTGACACCATACTAACCACCGTCTTCGTCTGGCCCGTCAGCACCATAACAGGCCTAATCACCGCCTTTATGATGTGGAATAAGCTGAGAAATAAATAGCTGGCCTCATACCCGCACTACTGATTGCTAATGCGATGCCAGCTACCGTGAGTACTGAAAATTCAGTATTGGTGCGCAAAGTGGATAGCAATGCCTTTGTGATACCAGCCAAATAAAAAGGGCCCTCATAGAGGACCCTTTTTATTTGGCTGGGGGACAAGGATTCGAACCTTGGTTGACGGCGTCAGAGGCCGTAGTCCTACCGCTAGACGATCCCCCAATTCGGAGAAACCGAAAATACTTAAAAATATATTTAATAAATATTAGCGCTTCGAGAACTGTTTGGCGCGGCGGGCTTTAACAAGACCAACTTTCTTACGTTCAACCTCACGGGCATCACGTGTTACAAAGCCTGCCTTACGCAGAGTCGAACGAAGTGTCTCGTCATACTCCATCAATGCACGAGTAAGCCCATGGCGAATAGCGCCAGCCTGACCTGTGGTGCCGCCACCGCTTACGCTGATTAATACATCAAAGCTGCCTTCAAGGTTGGCAACTTCCAGCGGTTGCTTAACAATCATGCGAGCCGTCTTACGACCAAAGAAAACATCAAGTGGACGTTTGTTGATGGTAATCTCGCCTTTACCAGGACGTAAATAAACGCGGGCTGTTGAAGACTTACGTCGACCGGTACCGTAAAAAGTTTCTGTGCTCATTAAGTATTGCTCTTAATCTGTTCTGATTCTAAATTAGTTGTTAAATATCAAGCGGTTTAGGCTGCTGTGCCGCATGGGTGTGTTCAGGGCCAGCAAAAACACGCAGCTTGCTCATCATGGCACGACCCAGACGATTCTTTGGCAGCATGCCTTTCACTGCAAAATTCAGCGCTGCCTCAGGAGTATCCTCCATAAGCGTTTTCAGATTAGTCGACTTAAGATTGCCAACATAACCTGTATGACGGTAATACATCTTGTCATTAAGCTTGTTACCGGTGACGCGAATATTCGCGGCATTAATAACAACAATATGATCACCCGTATCCACATGCGGTGTAAATTCAGGTTTGTGCTTGCCACGCAAACGTGACGCAAGCTCTGTAGCCAAGCGGCCCAGGGTCTTACCCGTTGCATCAACAACGTACCAGTCGCGCCTGACTTCTTCAGGCTTGGCAGAAAAGGTATTCATGAGTATTCCTAGTAAATTCTGTCTTACGGGGCTATTTTTATAAGTGCGGAATAGATGCCCCTGACCGCGGAAAAGCGCGCCATTCTATCGGACTGACCCCGCCTTTTCAATGATTTATATAGCCCTTAGACATCTTTGAAACACCATAAGAACAACCCAATAGCCCCTTGATACGCTCAAAAGCCCTATTACCAAGCATAATCCAGAGTTATTGCAGTATAGCGATCCGTTTTCTCAATCCCCGGTTCCACATCAGTATTGCCCTGAATCGTATAGCCTATTGCCAGTTTCAGGTCACCCACGACATCCAGCTTCAGCCGGGAAATACTCTCCCAGTAGGTGTTATCGCTGGAAGTATTAGATGACAGGGTTTGCTCAAAACTGGAGGTTTCACTGACAACCCAGTTCAAATGAGCGCCAAGATTTAAGACCGGATTGTCCTCATCCTCCAGCACATCCGGGTCCTTGCTGATAAATTTCTTCTGTTGCGACAGGCCGGCACCCACCTCAACATTCAGCTGAACCACCTTGCCAGTCAAAATGCGGCGACCATAACCCAGTGTTTCAAACTGCTGCTTCTTATAACCACTGAAACGGTTCTTCTTCCACTCCAGATCACCAAACAGGTAATTTCGTTCATTCAGGTTACGCAGGCTCTTAAAGTAAGCCTGATAGGACTCTGCGGTAGTACCCGTATTATCACTTGAGCCGAAAAGCTTTGCTTCAAGCTCATTCTCCCAATTGCCTTTGACATACCCTACTTTCATCCGCCCCGTGGCACTGGAGCTATCACTATTACCATCCGATGAGAGATAACCAAAAGCAATTTCACCTGACCAGGGGCCTGATACTGCCTCTTCAGCCTCTGGCCTATCCTGTGCAAGAGCGGCCATTGGCAACAATAAAACGAACAACGCTATCCTTTGTAAGACAGCGGCGACATCAGTAAACACAATATAAAACAATGGACTTCCTCCAAGCTGAGCCCTCAGCACACCTTAGTTATTTTTTAGACTGGGTGCATGTTGGGATATATTTTCAAGATGCGTATCATAAAGACCTTGACCATCAAAAATCTGTTTCCAATATTTTTAGGCAAAAGTAATGAGCCAGCGTCATTTCAACCTGACTGATCGCCTGTTAATCGAATTGAGTTCGGCCATGCGGGTGGTTGCAGCAAAACCTCACGCACACCGCGCCACACCTTCAGCAAAGTCAGATGATACGCCTGATAACAGTCTTAGTGACCCCCTGAATGATAATGAGCGCAAACTAAGTGCACAACTGATGCGGGTCAACCATTCAGGAGAAATAGCAGCCCAGGCCCTGTACCGCGGGCAAGCCCTGGTTGCACAAAACCCAGTACTGCGCGCAGAACTACTGGATGCGGCAGATGAAGAACACGATCACCTGGCCTGGTGCCAGCAGCGCACCACCGAACTTGGCAGTCCTATCAGCCTGCTGACACCCATCTGGTATATCGGCTCCTTTGCTATTGGTATGGCAGCCGGTTTAACCAGCGACAAGGTCAGCCTTGGCTTTCTGGCTGAAACCGAACGTCAGGTAAGTAAACATATTGATGGACACCTTAAAAAGCTTCCAAAGCAGGACAATCAGAGCCGCGCCATCCTTGAACAAATGCGTGAAGATGAAATCAGGCACGGCAACCAGGCCACCGAAAGAGGTGGCGCAAAACTGCCCAAACCCATCAAAGAAGCCATGCAGGCAGCATCAAAGGTCATGACCACACTGTCACACCGGGTCTAAAATACGTCAGGCGGCTTGCTCTAAGGCCAGTAAACAGTTACAAAGTGCCTTGGGTTTATTAGGTTATTGTTAACTTGGGTAAGGGGATACATATGTCCACTGATGGAAAGGTACTAAGTGATGTACCAGCCATTAATCGCTTTTTGACGTACTGTCGTACGCGCACTGTTTCATCCAAAGTCGTGATGATTCATGCCGGAGATCTGCCTGACAGTCTCTACTACATCATAAGTGGCTCAGTTGAAGTCATGATCGAAGACGAAGACGGCAATGAGATGGTACTCGCGTACCTTAATAAAGGTCAGTTTTTTGGCGAAATGGGTCTGTTCCATGAAGAGCCTTCTCGCAGCGCATGGGTACGCACACGCATAGAGTCAGAAATAGCAGAGCTGACCTATCCCCGCTTCCGGCAAATTGCGAGTGAGAACCCCGGACTGGTGTTTGAACTGGCAACACAACTGGCACTTCGTCTTGATCGCACCAACCGCAAACTTGGCGACCTGGCATTTGTGGACGTCACCGGCCGGGTGGCACACGCCATCATGGACCTGTGTAATGAACCAGATGCCATGACCCACCCGGATGGCATGCAAATCAAAGTCAGCCGTCAGGAACTGAGCCGTCTTGTGGGTTGTTCCCGCGAAATGGCCGGCCGGGTACTCAAAGTGCTTGAAGAACAGGGTCTGGTCTCAGCCAGCGGTAAAACCATCGTAGTCTATAACGCACGGCCCAAGCCAACACTATCGGCTACTGCCAGCGTTTCATAGCTAAGTAATTAAAAAAGCCGTGCTGCTTTCGCAGCACGGCTTTTTTGTGTCCACCATATTTAACCAACATAACTTTTGAAGGATATTGGTGTTGGTGCCATTTGTGTGCACACCACAGGGAGCCATCGAATCAATAAACACCCCAACTAAAAAAGCTTAGCTAAGCTCTGCCCGCATAGCTGCAATTGTCTTCACGTAGTCATCACTACCAAAGATAGCAGAACCGGCAACAAACATATCCGCACCCGCAGCACCGATCTCACCAATATTATCAACCTTAACGCCACCATCAATTTCCAGGCGCACATCACGGCCAGAGGCATTGATACGTTTACGAACCTCACGTAATTTATCCAGGCTCGAATGGATAAAACTCTGCCCGCCAAAGCCCGGGTTCACTGACATGATTAACACCAGGTCAAGATCATCCAGACAATGCTCGAGCCAGCTTAGTGATGTAGCAGGATTAAATACCAACCCAGGCTTGCACCCTGCTTCACGTATAAGTGAAATCGTACGGTGCACATGTTCGCTGGCTTCCGGGTGAAAGCTAATATAGCTGGCACCTGCCTCTGCAAAGTCTCCCACCAGCCGGTCTACCGGGTTCACCATAAGATGCACATCAATTGGTGCTGTCACACCATGCTTGCGCAAAGCCTCACAAACCAACGGTCCAATAGTCAGGTTAGGCACATAATGATTGTCCATGACATCGAAATGCACCACATCCGCTCCGGCGGCAAGCACGGCATCGACTTCCTCACCCAGGCGAGCAAAGTCCGCCGACAAAATTGATGGTGCTATAAGCTGTTTAGTCATCTGTACTTCCTGCTGGTCATCTGATGCGCAAGTTTACGGTGCAGGCAGAATTTTACCATGTTAAATGACATCATCTCTCTGGACAGGTGCTGCCCGTCCAGAGAGATGATGTCATTTAAACCTTCTCCGTTCCTTAATAATTTCATAAGCACCTCGAATTTCCCGGGTGCGTTCCTTAGCAGCTTCCATCATGGATTCCGGCAAACCCTTGGAGACCAGTTTATCCGGGTGATGCTGATTCATGAGCCGCCGATAAGCTGTCTTAACTTCTTTATCCGTCACCGAAGACTCTATATCTAATGCCTTATAAGCCTCTTCAAGCTCATCCTCACTGGACATTGATGGGTGTGGCTGCTGGCCAAAGTTCCTGCGGGCCCGGGCAAGTGCTTCTAGCTGGGCCATCTCTACCCTGCTAACCCCCAGACCCGAGGCTATACGCCATAATACATCCCGTTCAGACGCTTTGATCCCACCGGAACTGAGGGGCATCTCAAGCAGGTTCTCCAGAAATGCACGCACCAGTTGAGGTTGCCCCTGGCAAGCGGCAGCCAGCTTTACCATCTGGGCTTGCAGCGGAAAATCCGCTTGTTTACCACGTGAGAACAGCTCAATCGCAACCCGTACATCTTCTGGTCGTAAGCGCCAGCGGTGCATGGTGCTGCGTGCTGCCTGTATCTCCTCTTCAGATACGTGCCCATCTGCCTTGGCCAGATGCCCCATGGCGAGGAAAAAACTCTCAAAAAAGACCTGCTGACGTTCCCGTGCATTACTGCCAAAGGTATAGTTGCCAGTACCTGCAGGCGAATTCAGCCCTTGTAGTATCTGCCCTACAGCCCATCCCCCAGCAAAATAACCCAGCAAAGCACCAAACCAGTGCTTAAAAACCATATAGCCAAGCACCATGCCGACAATTTTTCCAATAAAGACTACTGAGATCATAAAAAACTCTGGAACTGAATTAGAAGACAATTAATATCTGCAATACCTAGCCATAGTAAAATTTCTGAGGCTAAAATACCCGGTCTCGTAATTCCCGCAAGCGGGCAACATTTAAGGATTTACAATTTTACGCTATGAGCAACGCTCTCTACGAATCAAATTTATCAGGTCTGCAACAAATCAACCAAGGTAAGGTGCGAGACATCTATGCGGTTGATGATGATCACCTGCTTATTGTAACGACTGACAGGCTCTCTGCTTTCGATGTCATCTTACCCGACCCAATTCCAGGTAAAGGTGCTGTACTCACCAACCTGTCCAATTTCTGGTTTGAGCGCACCAACGATATCGTGCCAAATCACCTGACCAATATAGACCTTACCAGCGTGATAACAGACCCTGATGAACGTGCCACTATTGGCGACCGCGCTATTGTCGTCAAACGACTCAAACCGCTACCTGTTGAAGCCGTTGTGCGTGGTTACCTGATTGGTTCCGGCTGGAAAGACTATCAGGCAACTGGTGAGGTCTGTGGTATTGCACTGCCAGCAGGACTTGAAATGGCGGCACAATTACCCGAACCAATTTTTACACCAGCCACCAAAGCCGATGTCGGCGATCATGATGAAAATATTGATTTTGCCCGTATGTGCGACATGGTGGGTCAGGAACTTGCTGAGAAGGTACGTGACCTGACGATTAAGATTTACCTGCACGGTGCCGAATATGCACGCCAGCACGGCATTATTATTGCAGACACCAAGTTTGAGTTTGGTCTTGACAATGCTGGTGAGTTATACCTTATCGATGAGGTACTTACGCCTGATTCATCCCGCTTCTGGCCGGCAGATCAATACGCCACCGGTATCAGTCCGCCCAGCTATGACAAACAATTTGTCCGTGATCATCTGGAAACCCTGAACTGGGACAAAAAAGCACCCGGACCAAAGTTACCTGAAGATGTCATCAACAAAACTGCTGAGAAATACCAGCAGGCACTGGATCAGTTAACCAGCTAAATTAAGTGATGGCAGGCATTTGCCCTGACATTGTCGCGCCCAAAGGCTAAATGCCGAAATTGATGTCTGATAAAGCGTTCAAGCTTCATCGACAACGCAAACGCCTCATGCGCTATTAAACCTGTCTGCGCCTTGATTTAGTGCTCAGGTACAATCTGATACATAAGTTTTGTCAGGAGAAATTTGCTTGGACGATCTGCTGCTGAAAATTGAGGCACTGCTCTGGAGTCGTAAAATAAACGACCTGCCTGCAATCCCACAAATTACGATCAAAACAATCCGGTTTTGCTATGCCATTTTGCGTGATGTTTTATTCAGCACCCTAACACTCCGTGCAATGGGGCTCGTCTACATCACCATTCTTTCCATTGTGCCCCTGCTTGCACTTATATTTGCCGGACTCAAGGGTTTTGGTTTTCATCGTTCCAGTATTGAGCCTGCCCTGCTCAACGTACTCGAGCCACTGGGCGATAAAGGCGTAGAGATTACCCACCAGCTCATCAATGTTGTCGACAATGTACAGGGCGGTCTGCTCGCAGGTGTGGGTCTGATACTGCTGGTTTACACCGCCGTATCCATGATTCGAAAAATTGAAGAAAGCCTAAACCATATCTGGCGCGTGGACAGCGCCCGCAGCCTGGTACAGCGTTTTGGGGAATACCTGAGTGTAGTACTGGTAGGCCCGGTTATAATGCTTACAGCTATTGCCCTGATTGCGACAGTCGGCAGTAATGCGCTGGTCAGCCAGATGATGGACAACGCAATACTCGGCCCAACTGCCGTCATAATTGGCAAGCTCACCCCCTATCTGCTGGTCAGCCTGGTTTTTGGCATGCTGTACTGGTTCATACCCAACACGCGCGTAAAGATTCACTACGCCCTGCTGGGCGGCCTGATTGGTGGCATGCTGTGGGCTGCCAGTGGCGTACTCTTTGCCACCTTCGTGGTTAACTCCACCCGTAACGCCAGTATCTATGCATCCTTTGCCATCGCAATTGTTGCTCTGATGTGGCTGTATATTTCCTGGCTGATATTACTCATTGGGGCACAAGCTGCTTTTTATGCCCAAAAGCCTGAGTATCAAAGGGTCGGCTATCGGGAGCTCAATGTGGGTAACCAGATTCGGGAACAGGCTGCACTAAGCCTGATGCTCATGGTTGCCGAAGCCTTCCAAGACAAGAGTACAATCATCAAGACAGAAGAAATCAGTCAACGACTTAAACTACCCAGCATTCTGCTCGGCCCGATTAAAACCCGACTGCAGGCAGCGGGCTTGCTGGAAGTAACCTCAAAAGATCACCTGCTGCCATCTCGTGACCCAGGGAACATTATGCTACTGGATGTGATTGCTGCAGTCCGCACAGCAAATACCACAGATGTCTACCGCAGTGGCACCTGGCCAAAGCAAGTTAACCAGGTGCTTGAAGACATTGACAGGCAGGTAAGCAGATCACTGGAAGCACGCTCACTTTACGATTTGCTAAATCAAAACTGATTAGGGTCTGCCCCAAAATACTAATTACCTGCAATCGTTACTTTATCCAACAGTAATGACCCGGACCGAATGCCACCACGGCAATCCAGATCAGTCGCAATAGCTACAATACCTTTGTACATATCCCGTAAATTTCCGGCAACAGTAACTTCATGTACCGGGTAGGCTATCTCTCCGTTTTCAACCCAGAAACCACTGGCACCACGAGAGTAATCACCAGTCACTGTATTAACCCCCTGCCCCATTAATTCAGTAACAATAAAACCAGTATTCATTTCCTCAACCAGATCCGCATAGTTGACACCCGTATCACTTACCTGCAGATTGTGGATGCCACCAGCATTACCAGTAGTCTCAAGCCCCAGCTTGCGAGCGTAATAACTGGAGAGCACATAAGCTTTTAAAACACCCGCTTCAACCAGCTTACGTTCCTGTGTTGCCACGCCTTCACCATCAAAGGCTGCACTACCGAGGCCCTTAGGCAAGAAAGGCTTTTCAGTGAGGGTGATATGCGGTGCAAACACTGGCTGCTCAAGACAATCCAGCAGAAAACTTGCCTGCCGGTACAACGCCCCACCACTTAATGCACCGATTGCATGACCAAACAAACCACGTGCAAGCTGGGCAGGATAAATAACCGGTGTTACACATGTGTCAAGCTTACGTGCTCCGAGTCGCCCCAGAGCTCTGTGTGCCGCTTCACGGCCAATCTTCTCTGCGCCTTCAAGGTCACCCGGGTCACGTGCAACGGTATATTCAAAATCCCGCTGCATATCCAACCCCTCAGCCGCCAGAACTGCGCAGGACAAGCTGTGTTGACTGTCCGGATAACCGGCCAGAAAACCATGTGAATTACCGTAAACACTACAGCCTTCATGCGAGCTGACCGAAGCACCCTCAGAATTATTGATACGTCCATCCTGCTCAAGTGCACTAGCCTCACATGCGGTAACTAAATCTATAGCCTGATCAGTCTCCAGTGCCCAGGGATGGTAAAGCTCCAAATCCGGAAAAGAACGCGCCATACGTTCCGGATCAGCAAGCCCTGCCGCATCATCTTTGGCACCGTATTGCGCAAGAGCACAGGCCTTACGTACCGTTTCCTGTAATGAGTCTGGCTGCATATCAGATGTACTTGCACTGCCCTTACGCTGGCCAAAATAAACCGCCACAGACAGGCCCTGATCACGATGGTACTCAAGTGTTTCAACGGCCTGCTTACGCACCGTTACGGAAAGCCCGGCACCTGCGCTGGCACTTGCCTCTGCCTGACTGGCGCCGGCTTCCTCTGCTTGGCGCAGGACATCAGCAATGGTGGCTTCAAGCTGTGCCTGGCGTGCGTGTATATCTATATCAGTCACGTTCAGTAATCATCCCAATAGTGCTGTGTAAAACAATCGGGCGATTCTAAACGATATACTGACCATAAACAGAGATACGGTGTTTTCTTAAGCAGCCGAGTGCATATACAATTAGCGCATGAACAAACAGACAAGTATACAAGTTGGCATCATCATGGGCTCTAAGTCGGACTGGGGCGTCATGTCGAGTGTCTCAGCCACCCTGGATAAATTTGGCATTGGTAGTGAGAACAGGGTTATCTCAGCACACCGGGCACCCAAACTTCTAACCGAGTACTGTGAGTCAGCACGTAACCGCGGCATAAAAATTCTAATCTGTGGTGCCGGCCTGGCCGCTGCGCTGCCGGGTGTTGCAGCTGCGCATACATCACTACCCGTACTTGGTGTTCCACTGGAAGCTTCACAAGGTCTCGGCGGTATGGATGCACTGATGGCTATTGTGCAAATGCCCCCTGGTATTCCTGTCGGCACACTTGCCATCGGTAAACCGGGTGCTATCAACGCAGCAATGCTGGCCACAGCTATTCTGGCACTGGGTGATGAGCAAATTAGTACAGCACTGGAAAAGTTTCGCGCAGAACAAACCCAAACTATTGCAGATATGCCACCGCCTGATCAGTAAGTTAAATGACACCATCTTTCTGATCAGGCTTTGCCTGAGCGGAAAGGTTTAAGGCGGAATTTACATCAAAGAAGCACCGCTTTTACGATGCATGATGAAAAAGTTATTTAATGGGCTTTTTCAGACTGTCACTACGAAAATCACGGCGGCGTAATAAAACAAATAAGCCAATCACCAGACAGATGATGCCTGAGACAAGACAGATAGTTGGCCAGTGCCAATAATTGAGATACAGCGATGCTAGCAGCAGGCTCAGCCCGGATGCCAGATAAAAGTAAGGCAATAATTCATAAAACGGTTTTGATAACCAGATACGCATAGCAACTTATATCCCACTGCAGCACGGCGCCGTCAAGCGCTCGGGTCACAAATTAGCCTTTTTTAACCTGCAACACCACCAATAGTTAGCCTGTCAATCTTAAGTGTCGGCTGACCTACGCCAACCGGCACGGATTGTCCATCCTTACCGCAGACCCCAATCCCTGCATCAAGCTCAAGATCATTACCCACCATGGATACTGCAGTGAGTACCGATGGCCCGTCACCAATTAACGTGGCATCTTTTAGTGGTTTGCCTATACGACCGTTTTCAATAAGGTAAGTCTCACTGGTAGAGAACACAAATTTACCGGAGGTGATATCAACCTGACCACCAGCAAAATTACGGGCATAAACGCCCCGCTCAACAGAAGCAATAATCTCTGCAGGGTCATGTGGCCCGGCCAACATGTAAGTATTAGTCATCCGTGGCAAAGGCATATGTGCAAAAGACTGGCGCCGGCCATTACCTGTAGGCTGCACACCCATAAGACGTGCATTAAGCTTATCCTGCATATAACCCGTCAGCCGACCTTGCTCTATCAATGTTGTTTGTTGTGTAGGTGTACCCTCATCATCAATATTGAGTGAGCCACGACGACCAGGAAGCAATCCATCATCCACAACCGTACAAAACGCTGAAGCCACTTTTTCACCCATACGGCCTGCAAATGCCGAAGTACCCTTGCGGTTAAAGTCACCTTCTAGCCCATGACCAATAGCTTCGTGCAGTAGCACACCCGGCCAGCCAGGCCCCAGCACTACGGTCATTTCACCCGCTGGGGCGGCCTCTGCTTCCAAATTCACCAGTGCCTGACGTACGGCTTCAGTTGCATAATCCAGTGCTCGGTCACTCTCCAGGAAATAGTCATAAGCATGCCGACCACCACCACCACTGGAGCCCTGTTCACGTCGCCCTTTGGACTCAACAATGACGGATACATTAAGACGGATCAATGGCCTAACATCA
The DNA here is from genome assembly GCA_024229935.1 of Gammaproteobacteria bacterium. GTDB lineage: Bacteria > Pseudomonadota > Gammaproteobacteria > Steroidobacterales. The sequence goes on from JAAERX010000002.1 coordinate 54,130, forward strand.
GCCGCTAATACACCATCACTACCGCACACTAAAATTACTTCATATACAGCAGCCAACCCCGCCATAACTTGTTTAACACGTGGGTCCTGTTTGCGGGCATGTTGATCAACCTGCTGCAACAGTTCAACTTTGGCTGCATCATTCAGCGTGTTAAGTGGATCAATAGCAGGATATAGCTGGTGGCCTGCTCTTGCCTGCCATGCCTGCAACTCACCTGCCTGGCCCTGACGGGCTATAGCGCTGGCTGCTTTGGATGCTGACATTAATGCAGGAAGTACCAATTCATCCGAATAGGCAAAGCCGGTCTTGTCACCTGCCATTGCACGCACGCCCACACCCTGATCAATACTATGGCTACCCTCTTTAACGATGCCATCTTCTAGCGACCAGGATTCATTCCGCACATACTGGAAATACAAATCAGCAGCATCCACACCGCCCGTCAAAAGTTGACCCAGCGCCTCATCCAGATGCCGATCTTCCAAGCCTGTTGGCATTAGTAAGCAATGCCGGGCAATGGCTATAGGACTTTCATGCTTGTTCGAATCCATGCAGCGTTTCCAGGTTAAATGACAAAAGCTTGCTCATCAGGCTGCGCCTGACCAATAAAATTTGAGGTGGAATTTATATCTACTGAAACACTTAAGCTTCATTAGCATTACAAACGCATCATACAACGACTGATAAGAGGCGTATTCTAACGATTTTTGACATACTTATGATAATCAAAATGGAAATGCTGTCAGTCATCGCACCCTACTAATCTTCCTGGGCATCTTTGCTGATTTCTACAGGAGCATCTTCTGAGGGCCCCAGAACAGGAAATATCGGCGGCAGTTGAAAACCAATTGGTGATGCCGTAGCTGGCTCAACGGGTTCTTTTGGCTCCTGATTCAACAGTTCTTCCAAAGCCTGAATTTCTTCAGGTGACATCTCAGGCAATTCCTGCTCACAATCTGCAAACCTTGCTGTATCCAGGTCCAACCGATCTACCGGGGTAACCAGCGGCTCATCCCAACTACCCGTCATGGTGAAATAACTACCTCCTATAGTACTGAGTGGTTTTTTAAATATCTGTGTTATCAGTAATGCCGCAACCCCCGCCACCGGTCCTGCCAGGAATGCACCCGCAGCGGCCACATTAGAAACATGGGGACGAACAGCTGCAACCTGATCATAATCCTCAGCTAATATGCCAGTACGCCCAACCATACCCATATCAGCCATATCTCCTTCCAACCCAAGATCACAAGTCCAAGCATTGCCAAAATCAATCCTGAAACTACCTGAAATCTTGTTAAAGGTCAGACCTGAATTAGTCAGCTCACTAAAGTCCAGCGAGAGTCGACGCGGTAATGCCGTAACACTAAGTAAGCCCAGCAAACGCCCACTACCCGCATCTACCTCATCAACAGCACCATCACGGATAGTCAATTCCACCCGCCCTGTGGACTCATAGACCATACCCATACCCGGTGGGCCCTCCCACAACAAATCTGTAATTACGGTGGCACGCTCAGCACTTACCATCGGTAAATAATTAAGGTCCTTAAGGGTTTCCTTAAAATCATTACTACGTAATTCCATATGCAAACGAGTACGTTGTGCATTGCCCAGAACTTCCCAGTCAGAGGAGCTCTCTGTAGTAAAACTGTCTGCTTTGGTTTGGGCTGTTACTATTTTTAAGCCGTTTTCTGTGCGCTGCACATCAAGGTCGAGCACACCAAACTGCATGGCACCCAAAGCAAACTCTTCTATCCGGCCCTTTACTGCCGGTAATAAACGCGGATCAAGTTCATCATCAGCGCCACCTTCCAGTGGCTCCAATAACAACAGACGCTGCATATCCAACTCAAGGGTCTCATTACTAAGAAAATCAAATGGAATAAGTACTCGGCCTTCAACCCATGGGCCCGTAAGTTCAATATCCCATCTTGAAACCAGCGGACGAATACGCAAATCAACATCTACAAACCTGTGCTCAATCGCAGCCAGTTCACTTATCTGCAAATCAATTAGCGAGAACTTTTGTTGCCAGTTGGCAAATTCTCCATAATCTAAATCCTGCTCAGGCTCTTCAAAGTCAAATGCCTTAATCCAGTCATCCAGTACGGCTGAGTCTAGATAAGCTGACACCAAAATACCCGGATCTTCTGGCAACGCAGGTGGCAATTCATCTCGCGTAATGGCACCACGTTCAATAGTCCAGCCACCAGCTGTCTTACCCATATCATGCAGTTGCATCGCCCAGACAAAACCACGCTCCATCGAACCTGTTACATCAATAATGCCCTGCTCTGGAAACCGTACCTCTGCCTGCATAGGGTTTATATTTCCTGCGGTTTTATAAAATGGATAAGGCACCTGGGTGGTGACACCAAGCAAATCTGATGACAGTTCTATACGAAATGGCAGTCCATCCACATCACCCAACGTTGGGAAAAAAGCCTGTGCATCTACTGCAACATTACCACCAAACAAATCAACAGCTGGTAAAGTAAATGCACCCCAAACCAGGGGAACCTGCATAGTGCCCTTTATATCAGCCAGGTGACTGAACCTTGTCTCACCCTCTGCTGCCGGACGCACAGAGATGCTGACCGGCTCGCCCAGCAGTGTTGCCTGAGCTGCAGGTATCGTTAAACGAGCATTGTTGAGGGTTCCCTTGCCACTCAGACTCGTAAACTCTGGCTCAATACCAGTAATTCCAGCAGTCATATTTTCAGCACTAAAAGCAACATTAAATTGCCAGGCAGATAAGTCCTTCACCGGGAGCATAAGGTCAAGGTCTGCATCTATGTTACCTGCCCCATAAACATCATTAAATACGGGGCCAAGTGTCTCGCCCACAGGAGATGCCCGCATAAAATCAAGGACATTTGCCAAATCAGTCTGCCCAGCTCCATTCGCCGTCAGAATACCATTACGCATATCATCCATGCGCACTTCAACCTGCTGTAAATTAATACCAGAAATCGTTAGCGAGTTACGTGTGCTGTATAAGGAAACTTTATCAAAAACAATCTGCCCACCAGCTACATTCAAAACTGGCCAGTCAGGCGCATAGTCCAAAAGACCATCATCAACATTAACCTTGATAAGAAAGTCACCCGTACCATCAACGTATGGAAAATTTTTCAACGGCCCGGTTAACTTTAAGGTGGTCAGGGGAACCTTACCGGCAACCAATGACACATCCAGCCACTTAATTACTGAAGCAGGAAGAATTTTAGGCAGGTAGCGGGGCAATTCTGCTACATCTTCAAACTGGGCCGTAGCATTCAGATCAATAATTGGCTCTATAAACCCAGGGCCTGTAGTTAATTCTAGAGATGCATTTACCCCTCCATGGGGTGTTTTCAGATCCAGGCTATTGGACGATACCCTATAACCATCAGCCCCTGCGCGCCAGACTACAATCCCTTGTAGTTTGCTAATATCGAAGGTCTGACGAAACAAACTGACAACTCCAAAACGGCCATCCTGTGTATCTATAGACAGGTCACCACCATTCTGATCAGCCGTTAGTTCCCCCGCATAACCCGTGAGCTCCAGACCCTGCTCCACAGACATATAGCCAAGTGATGTAAATTTAGTTTTGAAATCATAGGCGCCTACCTCTCCATCAAGCAGAGAAATTTCAGCATTAAGATTTTTCAGATCACCTGCAATGGAACCCTTAATACCGGCATCAGCAAGTACACCAGGAGCAATTGCTCTTATAAACGGCAGCAGATCTTCTACACGAATAAAATTTGTTTCCGCAATATAGCGTTCCGCATTGCCTTTTGAGCCTTTTACGTAACGCACAGAATAATCTGTCTTATCCCAAACATGATCTGCCCGACCCAATTGCAGACCCTCACCCACAGCAAGCCAGCCACCATTAACAAGCCGCCAGTTAAATTCACCTTCAACCCAGTCAATAACCACCGGGGCGGCTGATGGCTGCACCAGTACAACCTTTTCCAGATCCAGCTCTGTTTGTATTGCGGTCATCTGTAGCCCATGGAACTGGGCCTGTGCCTTGACACTGCCCTCACTACCAATGACCGGCAACTCTTTGAGATTTGCCAGTATCAACCAGGGGTCCAGACGAAAATCTTCAGCAGATACAAAAAGATTCCAGGGGTCATCAGCTGCAATACTTTCAGGCTCTAATAGCAGCTGAAGGGGCACCTCAGCCTCAACCTTCAAACGTTGCCCCAGTTCCTGACCAGGGTCTATATCAACAAACACTTCAATCTGGCCATCATTCAAATAGCCTTCAAATTGCTGGATTTTGCCATTAATCCGTGGGCCAGCTCGTTGCCGGTTACGAAAACCAAAACGAATATTTTTCAGCTGTAAACGCAAATCAGGTAATTCTGCCAACTCAGTCGTTTCACCCGGTGGCAACAAATGACGCCATGGTCGTCCCTGTATAAGCAGACCACCTTTAGAAGAAACCTGACCATCAACCTCAGCCCCCCTGACCAGAATACGGCCCGGTACCAGAGTGCGATTCGCGATTGATTCAAACACATCAACACTAACCACTAATTTCTTGGCTGCCACAATCTCAGCACCATCTGCCCAATTAAGGGTGACATCCAGCAGCCTTATTTCGGGCCCGTAAAAAGAGATACCCGCACTGATAAACCGAAAGTCAATATTGAAACCTGTAGCAGCCCGCACACCCACCTTGATATCATCTGTCAGGCTTGATGCCTCAGGTAAAAACAACCTTGCAATACCAACCAGCAATGCCAGAAAAATGACAAAGCCAGCTGCAAACTGCAGCAACAAACGCAACAGTTTTTTTATTAGCTGCATCAGCAGATACCTATCCGGTACTTCATTACATCGCCACCACATCAAAATCATCAGGCGCACTCATTGAGTGCGCCTGCAACTGTATAGACCTGCCTGTCTGCTTCTCAAGATCGGACAAACCATCCGATTCCTCATCCAGGAGCCTTTCAATCACATCATCATGAGCAAGAATAGCGAGCTCGCCTGCAGGAAGTTGGTTATGCAGTCGCAAAACTTGCCGAAATATTTCATAGCAAAGCGTTTCCGGGGACTTAATATGCCCACGACCATCACAGGCTGGACAAGCGTCACATAAGATATGCTCGAGGCTCTTACGTGTCCGCTTACGCGTCATTTCCACAAGCCCCAGTGATGAAACATGTGAAACCTGATTACGTGCAGGATCCTGAGCTAGTGCTGCCTCCAAAGCCTCCCGTACCTGGAGTCTGTGAGACTCAGCCTGCATGTCAATAAAGTCGATAATAATAATGCCACCAAGGTTACGTAATCTAAGCTGCCGGGCAAGTAAAGTCGCAGCTTCAAGATTGGTATGAAGAATTGTCTCTCCCTGATTACTTTGACCAGTATAAGCACCTGTATTGACATCTATAGTTGTCATCGCCTCAGTTTGTTCAATGATCAGGTAACCACCCGAATTGAGCTCTACTTTGGGCCTTAAGGCCAAATTAATTTCTTCATCAACAGCATATTTATCAAAGATGGGGCCGGTGCCTTCATAGAGCTCAATTCGATCTGCCAAAGCAGGCATAAATTCATAAGCAAAATTCAACATGACTTCCAAACAGTCTTGTGAATCCACCCACACACGCTCAACCTGCTGATGTACCAGATCTCTAATTACCCTGATAGCTAAAGGAAGGTCTGTATGTAACTTATGAATGCCCGACTGTGCCACCGCATTCTGTTCAACCAGGGCCCAGAGTTTTTGCACAAACTGCATATCCATCTGTAACATCTGCACACTGCAGTCTTTAGCCGCGGTTCTTACAATACAGCCATGGGGCTGATCAATGAGCAATTGTTCTGCTACTGATTTTAGTCGTTCACGTTCAGCTTCATCTTCTATACGTGAAGATATACCAACCCCGGGGCAGTTAGGGAGCAATACAAGATAACGTGACGGGATAGTGATAAAGGTACTCAAACGCGCACCCTTGCTGCCCAGCGGCTCTTTGACGATCTGTACCAAGAGCTCATCACCTTCCCGCAGCAGTTTACTGATATCAGGTTTTTGTATATCTACGCTGGCAGTCTGAATATCAGCTACATGCAAGAAGGCTGTTCTTTCCAGGCCGATATCCACAAAGGCAGCCTGCATACCCGGCAGGACACGTATGACCCGTCCTTTATAGATATTCCCAAGTAAACCGGTATGTACCAATCGCTCAACAAAGACATCCTGCAATAAGCCATCTTCAAGGACCGCTGCACGTAACTCACGGGATGTAACATTAATCAGAATTTCTGCTTTCATAGCCACCGGGCCACCCATCAGGATGGTAACCGCCTAATCTTGAGGGAATCCAGGCGTATAGCCGAAGTGGTGTAGCAGTTCCGCGGTCTCAAATAACGGCAGCCCTACCACACCCGAATAACTGCCCATAATATGCTGAACGAATACTACACCACGACCCTGAATAGCGTAGCCACCAGCCTTATCAACCGGTTCACCTGTATCCCAATACGCAGCGGCTGCTGCTGGGCTAATAACACCAAAAGTTACCTCAGTAATACTCAGTGCAGCCTGTAACCGGTCATCATCTGTCACTGCAACACCACTCAAAACCCTGTGAGTCTGACCTGAGAGCATCTGTAACATTTGCAGCGCATCCTCACGGTCTTGTGGCTTGCCGAGAATAACCTCACCGATTACCACAGCTGTATCTGCCCCCAGTACACATGCTCCCGGCCGGGCTAAATGCAGACCTGCAGCTGCCTTTGCCAGTGCCATACGCCGCACATAGGCTTCCGGTGCTTCACCTGGCAACACCGTTTCATCTATTTGGGCTGGTCGCACAGTAAAGTTGACATCCAGCTGCAGCAGTAGTTCCCGACGCCGTGGAGAAGCTGAAGCAAGTATCAACTCACCGGGTTGCAAGACCTGTAATACCGTCATTCGCGGTGGTAGGGATGCCCCTGAACCAGGGTCCAGGCACGGTATATTTGTTCAGCCAGCACAACCCTAACCAAGGCATGAGGCAAAGTAAGAGATGATAAAGACCAGGTGTAATCAGCCCGCTGTTTACAACTATCTGCCAAGCCATCTGCACCACCAATCAACACGGTCACGTGCGGTTGATTTGCCAGCCAGCTCTCAAGTTGCCGGGCAAGTTCTACTGACGTCCAGTTCTTGCCATGTTCATCCAGAGCAATAACATACGTTGGCTCATGTAATGCTTTTAGCATTAACTCGCCTTCTTTTTGTTTCTGCTTTTCCTGGGTACTACCTGAACTTCGTTGGGCCGCTGGTAGTGCCTGAAACGTCAGGTCCACATGCCGGGGCAGACGTTTCTGATAATTACGCACACCCTCTTCTACCCAATTGGGCATACGCGTTCCTATAGCAAGCGCATTGATCTGCATTAGAAAAACTTCATCAGGAGCCGGGTTTTTTTGCCTGGGTTTTTGCAGGGGCATCACTGTCATCAGCACCCACTGCCCATAAATCCTCAAGCTTATAAAACTCTCGGACACGTGGCTGCATAACATGGACAACAACATCAACCAGATCAACCAGTACCCATTCACCCGCATCCAGACCCTCAACCCCAAGAGGAGCCTGTCCAGCAGCCTTTGCTATCTGTACAGCACTATTAGCCATTGAACGTACATGCCTGTCTGATGTACCACTGGCTATCAACAAATAGTCTGTTACTGAAGTAAGATGCCGCACATCCAACACCTGAATATCGCGTGCCTTGAGATCTTCCAGTGATTCCTGGGTCAGCTTCAGTAATACTTCACTTTGCATATGGTCTTTGCTCCTTTATGGCTGTGATATCTGCTGTATAACAACCCGTTGCTTCAATAATATTTACTACTGTTTCTGGCAACAGGTAACGTACCTCCTGCTGATGTATCAGCAACTCACGTATTACAGATGATGAAATTTCCAGCTGTGTTACTTCCTGCACCAGGATGCACCCAGCCGACGCATGCTGTAAATCAGATAATGTCTTAGTACCATGCGTGGCAAGTAATTTGCCCAACAAGCCATCTGTCGGTAGTTGTGAACCAGGCCGACAGGCAACCACAATATGTGCAAACTCCAGAATTTCTGTCCAGCGGTGCCAGTTAGGCAAACCAAGAAAAGCATCCATCCCAAGAATCATGCACAGGCTTTGTATACCAATTTCACTGCGTATTTCTTCAAGTGTCAGTACAGACCATGAAGGCCCCTGACGCTTAAATTCACGATCATCTACACTACACCAGGGCAGTTCACTAATTGCTGCTTCCAGCATTTTGACCCGTTGTTCTCCACTGGCCAGATGCGGCGAACGATGCGGCGGATTTGCTGAGGGCACAAAACGTAATTCCCCCAGATGTAAAAGATCATTCAGCTCCACAGCAGTTCGTAAATGCCCGTAATGCACCGGGTCAAAAGCACCACCCATAATAGCAAGAGGCCGGGTTCTATCAGCACCTGAATTTTTCATACCTCATAACCTGCCAACCTGACCTGCTGTGGTTGCGCCAGACATAACAGTAATTCCAGTAAAGCATTCCACGGCTGACCCGGGCTGGCACCTTTAACAATACGATCAGTCAAACCCATCTTTGCCGCCAGTCTTCGCACACTGCGTTCATCATGATTATGCAGCGCTTTGCTCAGTAATGCCTGACGAGCATTCCACACACGCGCCTCATTCATTGCCTGCCCAGGCGATGCACCCTGTTGAACTCGTGACCATAGTGAGACAAGCAGACTTGCCTCTCGTGCCAGTGCCCAAAGTGTCAAAGCCGGAGCAATGCCTTCTTTACGTAAACCATAGAGAATTCTTATTGCTCGGGTAACATCTTGGCCAACAGCCGCATCAGCCAGCTGAAATACATCAAACCGGGCACCATCAGCAACACTTTGCTGCACGATTTCTGCCGTAACCTGCTGCCCATCTGCAAGCAATACCAACTTGCTAATTTCCTGCTGGGCTGCCAGCAAATTACCCTCAACCCGGGCAGCCAGTATTTCTATAGCCTCCTGGTCAAAACTAAGTCCAGCTGCCTGCATACGATTAGCCAACCAGCCTGGTAACTGCTCTGGTGTCAGCATCCGAATAGCTACCCAAACCGCATCTTTTTCAAGGGTCTTCACCCACTTGGCTTTAGCATCAGCTTTTGGCGCAGTAATAATAAATAAGGTATCAGCAGGTGGGTCTGCAACCAGCTCAACAATTGCAGCACCGCCCTCACGACCAGGCTTACCGGTAGTTAAACGTATTTCAACAATTTTACGACTGGCGAACAATGACAGGTTATCCAAACCAGCACGCAGAGACTGCCAGTCAAATTTAGCATCTGCACTGTGTGACTCACGTTCGTCATATCCCTGACGACGCGCCTGCACACGAATGGCATCTGCAACTTCACCCGCAAGCAGCGGGTCTTCGCCTGAAATGAAATAAATCGGTGACAAGCCCTTTGAAAGCTGTTGATTAATCTTATTGGCTGTCAGTTTCACTCTTTAATCGGCACTCCGTATTTTATCCAGATGGATCAGCCTTTAAAGGCAGCCCAGTGAATGCACTCTTCTTCAAGTAATACCGGGATATCATCACGGACCGGATACACAAGGTCACCATCCTGACTTACCAGTCCCCCGGTCAAAATTTCTGTTAAAGACTCACCGCCATGGTTACGTACTTTGCCTGCAACAATAGCCGTATTGATCTCTGCCAGCAGCGTTTCATCCATACGGACAAGCGGCCGTCGGGTAATGGGGCAACACAAAATATCCAGTAATCTGTTATCCATAGGTTATTACCTGTTACCCCTGATCAGTTGTCTCTAACTCAGAGTTAAATAATCTTTGCTACATAACTTCAATTCTACATCAGCCTGCCACAACAAGGCGGCTACCAGACATATAACTGTCTGTGGAATAGCCCTTTTCAGTCCTGATCCTTGATACCCCACCAGCTAAATACTTCAGGCACCGGATCATGCCCATGGGCAGCAAAGGGCTGACAGCGCAGGATACGCTTTAGCGCAAGCCAGCCTCCCCGCAGGCTGCCATACCGCTTTATTGCTTCATCTGCATATTCTGAGCAGGTGGGCTGAAAGCGACACCGCGGGGCCATGAAAGGCGAGATATAGCGTCGATAAATATGAATTAACCAGCGCACTGAATTGCAACCGCATGCCCCCGGATTGCATCAATCATTGCATGCAGCCCATTACTACGGGTTGGGCTCAGGTGCTCATGTAAGCCAATAGCATCAATAAAATCAGGTGGGGTAGTAAGAATCTCATCAGCATTGCGATCACTATAAACATGAATCAGCACAGCTATCAGTCCTGACACAATGGCCGAATCGCTAATGGCATGAAAGGTTAGTTTACCATTTGCTTCATCTGCCTTGAGCCAGACCTGAGACTGACAACCATGCAGTTTATATTCTTCAGTTTTCCAGTCCGATGGAAATTCTGGCAGCTTACGGCCCAGATCAATCAGATACTCATAGCGATCAAGCCAGTTATCAAATAACTGAAAATCATTAATCAAATCTACCTGTGCCTGGGTGATATCAACATTACTCATATTCATTACCTCAGGCGCCCGCACGTCGCCAGTGCGGACCATCCGGACTGTCTTCAATAACCACGCCCATATCTGTCAACTGGTCACGAATACGATCCGCTTCAGCATAATCCCCAGAAACGCGCGCGGCACTGCGCTGCTCCAGTAAAGCATCAATCTCTGCTGCATCAGTATCCTGCGTTGCCCCAGCTTCAAACCAGGCCACCGGGTCACTACCAAGCAGGCCAAGTAGCTCAGCACTGGCACGTAACTGTTGTGCCAGTTGTATCGCCTCGGGACCATCATCAATCCGGTTAATTTCACGCGCCAGTGCAAATAAAGCAGCCAGGGCTCGTGGCGTATTAATGTCATCTTCTATAGCTGTAATAAAATCAACGGATGGCGCTGTCTCAACCCAATCAGATTCCCACCCGGAAACTTTACGAAGTGCGTTATACAGACGATCCAGTTTACGGCGCGCTTCAACCAGTACATCATCTGACCAGTCCAGTGGCTGCCGGTAATGTGCATTCAACAAGGCAAGCCTGACTACCTCACCTGGTGCCTCATCCAGCAAATCCCGAACCAGCACAACATTACCCAAAGACTTGGACATCTTGGTGCTGTCCACATTAACAAAACCATTATGCAACCAATAACGGCTAAAGGTTTCACCCTCGTGAGCACATCTGCTTTGGGCTATTTCATTTTCATGATGCGGGAAAATCAAATCATTCCCACCCCCATGAATATCGATAGTGGTACCAAGGTGCGTTGCCACCATCGCTGAACACTCAATATGCCAGCCAGGCCGGCCACGCCCCCAGGGGCTATCCCAGCCAGGCTGTTCAGCTGCAGAGGGCTTCCATAAAATAAAGTCCCCAGGTGCTTCCTTATAAGGCGCAACCTCAACCCTGGCACCATCTATAAGTTGGCGACTGTCACGACGTGACAGCTGGCCATATTCATCAAATGAAGCCACCCGGAACAGCACGTGCCCTTCTGCTTCATAGGCATGTCCACCCTCAACCAGGCGCTCTATCATCGTAATCATCTCAGCCAGATGATGAGTTGCATAGGGCTCCACATCAGGAGGCAGCACCCCAAGTGAGGCCATATCCGCATGATAATCAGCCACATGGCGTGCCGCAATCACCTCTATAGCCTCTCCAGAGGATTCCGCAGCTGTATTAATCTTGTCATCAATATCAGTAATATTGCGGACATATGTGACTGCATAGCGAGTCCGTAAATAACGGACCAAGACATCAAAGACCACTGCCGGCCTAGCATTACCAATATGTGGACGGTTATAGACCGTTGGCCCGCAAACATATACCGAGACCTGGCCAGGGGTGACAGGCACGAATTCTTCCTTGCTACGGGATAAGGTGTTATGAAGGTTAAGACTCATAGGGCACTTTTATTTAGAACAGCCCGGTATAATACCAATTTTGGCGAGACTCCTAGGCATGATTCGCAGAAACATTTCTAAGGAAAATCTTACCCGGAACAGTATAAAACTATATCACTACATGCCGGCCCAACCCCGGTAATAGCAGGCGGAGAGCTACAAGGTGGAATTAAACAAGATTTTTAGTGCCCGACAAACCGTTGAGCAGGTCGAGGAAGGCAGCAAACTGGCACCTAAATTTGATGCAAATGGCCTTATACCGGCCGTCACAACCGACCATGATTCTGGTGAACTACTGATGCATGGATATATGAATGCTGAGGCACTGACCCTGACTATCACCACAGGTGAGGCACACTATTTCAGTCGCAGCCGCCAGGCTATCTGGCATAAAGGCGCTACCAGTGGCCTTACGCAGAAGATTCGTGAGCTAAAAATTGATGATGATCAGGATTGTATCTGGCTGCGTGTTGATGTCACAGGTGGTGCAAGCTGTCATGTGGGCTATCGCTCCTGCTTTTACAGAACCATCCCTTCAGGCCCAGAAATAAATACAGATGGTCCACTGACACTTGAATTCACCGAACATGAAAAAGTGTTTGATCCAGAAGATGTCTATCCGGGTGTGGAAAACCCTACCAAGCTATAAATCAGATGACGCCTTCTTTCTGGTTGGGCATAGCCCGCCCGGAAATATATAAAGCAGAATTTACATCTCGTACTGTACTAAACACCCCCCTGCATCTCATACGCTGCCAATCAAACTCTCAGCGTTAAAGGATATTCCTTCTGGCCGATAAAGTTAGCCTTTTATACCGGCCATAAAAGGCTTCAAAAAGCCAGATGCCGGCTATAGACGATAGAATTTAAAAGTCCCTACCGACGCCGTCTCGGCCGCCCATCAATATTGCGAGTTCGTGGCAACCGTGACCAGGCATATAAAAATTCAATCGTACCAATCGTGATGATTATGTAAGCACCCAGCTCAATAAACTCTTCTGAAGCAACTTTCACAACCCGCACATACTCATCGCCCATAATAATTTTCCACAGTGGTTCATGACCAATAAGCTGGGCAAAAGGAATGAGTAAAATCATCCCCCCTATAATAAGTGCCAGCCCTGCTGACGGCCATGACCTTCGCCAGCCCTGACTATATCGATCATGATTACGTACCCCATATACAACAACCACTGAAAGTAGCACTGCACACAGCACCTGCCACAGATTATCAAGCAGGTAAACATCCAGAAAAAAATCCAGCTCACGAATCAGGAATATAATAAAGAGTATGCCAAAGCCAATTACCATAGGACGCCGCAGGCGATCACGAAAGGCAATCCAGCTAAATACACTCGCACAAAATATTAAGAGTAGATTCTGTAATAACTCAACCGGTGAAAATTCACTGGTAATCACGCCGGATACTTCACGATCAAACTGCAGCCCTCCTGGTAAGCGTGCCCCCAGGAACATTACAAGCACGGTGCCAACAGTCACTCCTAATGCATACGCCAGATAACGAAATAAAACTTTTTTCATTAACTGTGCCGCCTACTTTAACCGTAACAATTCGCGGCCAACCTGCCTGACAATATCCGCCGAAATTGCCTTACGAATTCCCTCTGCTTCCCTGTTCTTACCAAGCGTCTGCGTTTCGTCGTAGGTGTAATCCTGGTTCAATGAAAGGGTCCGCGATGGCAGAACCTCTACGCCATTAATCCAGACAGAATATCTAACTGTATAGAAAACATCATATTCTGTCGGCACATTACGTACTGAAATAGTCAGCACCTTCTGTCCCGATTCATCCCGTTCAATACGAATGACGGCATCAGCATCAATGGGCGAACCTGCAAGCCTTACCCCGCCCTGCTCAAGCGCTACCCGAAGGTCACGATAAAAGAATGTGTAATGATCCTCTGCATCAATATAGGTGCTGGCCATACTGGCAGGGTACTCATCTGTACCCTGCAAACGAAACCCACATGCAGCCAGTAGTGATGCCAGCAGCAAGATGGCAAAGCGAAAATAGGCTGCCTTTTGTTTAAACCACCACATTAACAAGCTTCCCGGGAACAACAATAACTTTCTGTATTTCATTGCCTGCAATAAACCGTTGTACATTCTCATCATTCAGTGCCACTTCTTTAGCAGCATCCTTCGATGCATCAGCAGCAACTTCAATACGTGCCCGCAATTTGCCATTCACCTGCACTACCAGCGTCACTCTGCTTGATACACGTGCTGCTTCGTCTGCTATCGGCCATGCTACATCTATAACGGCTTCCTCATGGCCTAATTGCCGCCACAGAGAATGGCATACATGCGGAATAATAGGCGCCAGCAACAGCACAACACTTTCTAGTGCTTCATGAATCAGCTGATAATCAACTGAATTATTAGTCTTATAACGATTCACTGCGTTAACCAACTCCATCGTGGCAGCAATTGCTGTATTAAAAGTATAGCGACGACCAACATCATCACCAACTTTAGCAATTGTGTCATGCACCAAACGACGTAATTCCTGCTGCCGATCATCAAGCCCATTCAGATCTTTTTTCTTGCCAGAGAATTCACCAGATATATGTATTTGTACGCAGTCCCACAAACGACGGATAAAACGAAAAGCGCCCTTCACCCCTTCATCTGACCACTCAAGTGACTGCTCCGGTGGGGCAGCAAACATCGTGAACAGACGTACAGTATCAGCACCATACTTATTTATAAGTTCTTCAGGGTCTACCGTATTACCAAGCGACTTGGACATCTTGGCGCCATCTTTTAGCACCATGCCCTGTGTCAGCAGACGCTTAAAGGGCTCATCAGTGTCAACCAGGCCCTGATCTCGCAGCAACTTATGATAAAAACGTGCGTACAGTAAATGTAGAATAGCATGCTCAATACCACCTATATAAAGATCAACCGGCAGCCAGTAGTTACTCCGCTCATCAAGCATTGTATTGGTGGCATCAGGACAGCAAAAGCGAGCGTAATACCAGGATGATTCCATAAAAGTATCAAAAGTATCAGTCTCTCTTTGTGCCTTCTCGCCCGTAGCAGAATCTGCTGTTTCAAGAAATTCGGGCATATTTTTTAATGGCGAGCCGGCCCCATCAAGTGCAACGTCTTCAGGCAATACAACTGGCAGATCCTCATCTGCTAAAGTTTTCTGCTGACCATCTGCAGTATTGATTATCGGGATTGGCGTACCCCAATAACGTTGTCTGGAGATCAGCCAGTCACGTAAACGATAGTTAGTACGACGATCGCCTTTACCATCAGCTTCCAGGTCAGTTGCCAATGCATTAAATGCCTCTGCTGAGCTCAATCCATCATATTTACCTGAATTAATCAGTCTACCTTTTATAACAAAAGCTTCTGAGTTCAGATCACAGACTTCATTCCCGGCCGGCTCAATAACCTGCCGCACCGGCAAACCATATTCATGTGCGAATTCATAATCCCGCTGGTCATGTGCCGGAACAGCCATAACTGCACCCGTGCCATACCCCATCAATACAAAATTTGCCGCCCAGACAGGCACCTTGTCTCCTGTAACAGGGTGTACAGCATTAATACCTAATGCCATACCTTTTTTTTCCATCGTCTCAACAACGGCTTCTGAAACAGCACTGTGCTGACACTCTTCCAAAAATTTCTGTAACTCAGGATTACCTTCTGCAGCTTCCATGGCCAACGGGTGTTCAGCCGCTACCGCCATATAGCTAACACCTAACAAGGTATCCGGACGCGTTGTATATATTCGTAAAGTCTGCTCAGAGCCTGCAACATCAAAATCAACTTCAAGACCCTCAGAACGGCCAATCCAGTTACGCTGCATAATCTTGACCGGTTCCGGCCAATCCAGATCATCAAGCCCAGCTAGCAGTTCATCTGCATAATCAGTAATTCGCAGGAACCATTGGGGTATTTCCCTCCTTTCTACAACTGCGCCAGAGCGCCAGCCCTTACCATCAATAACCTGTTCATTTGCCAGCACAGTCTGATCAACCGGATCCCAGTTAACGACTGCTGCTTTTTTATAGGCCAGCCCTTTCTCAAATAACCGGGTAAAGAACCATTGCTCCCAACGGTAGTAATCCTGATCACAGGTAGCAAGTTCCCGATCCCAGTCATAAGCAAAACCGAGTTGCTTTAGCTGTACACGCATGTAATCAATGTTCTCGCGTGTCCATTGCGCCGGTGGCAAACCATGCTTTAGTGCCGCACCTTCTGCAGGCAACCCAAATGCATCCCAGCCCATGGGCTGCATAACATTCCGGCCCAACATACGCTGGTATCGGGAAACTACATCACCAATGGTGTAATTCCGCACATGCCCCATATGTAACCGACCACTGGGGTATGGAAACATACTCAAACAATAAAATTTTTCCCGTTCATCATTCTCAATAGCTGCAAAACTTTTACTGTCATCCCAGAATTTCTGGGCAGCGGCTTCTATTTCTGTGGGGTTATAAGGTGCTGTTTCCAACTCGATCTCCGTCGTTTAATACCAGCTATGGCAAGCAGGCCGGGTAGGATACACCAGAGCACCAGCGTACCGCATGGCCAAATTGGTCAGAAAAGCCTTAAGACTGGAGGGATTTTAGTCCGTTTTTCGTCGTGAAAACCAACTACCACCGACCATAAGCAACACCATGCCTGTTATGGGAAGCCAGTTACCAAAACGCATGTAGGGTGTCTGACCTGCATAAGGACGAACTGTAGCATCAAGAAAACCAGGTTCAAACTGAGGAATACGCTGCTCAATATGACCAGCCGGATTAATCACAGCAGTAATGCCGGTATTGGTTGTACGCAACATATAACGTCCAGTTTCCCGTGCCCGAAACTGATTTATCTGCAAATGCTGGTGGGGTGCAATTGTGTTACCAAACCAGGCATCATTGCTCACATTAACCAGTAACTGTGCTTGTGGAAAAAAACTTAACTGCTCTGCTCCAAATGCAATCTCATAACAGATAGTAGGCGCCACCGGCACTCCTTTTGCGTACAGTGGCTCTTGCATCTCACTACCCGGGGAAATGCTCTCTGATGGCAGATTAACCAAACGCATTATCTGACGAACAAAATCCGGCACAGGGAAATATTCACCAAAAGCAACCAGATGCCGCTTGTAATAACGACCCTCTTCTTTTCCAAGTGCCAACAGGGTGTTTAGAAACTGATCATTTTCAAAATCATACGTCAGGATACCTGCAAATAATTGCGTATCACGCATCACCATCTCATCATGCAAAGAGTGCAGAAACTCTTCGACCTCATAAGGCAATGCCGGTATAGCTGCTTCCGGCCATACAATTAAATCAAGCGGGTTATCACTGACACTCAGCTCGCGGTAAAGGCTAAGCGTAGGCCCAAGCTGTTCCGGCAACCATTTCTTCTCCTGCGGGATGGCTCCCTGCACAAGACGCACATGAAAATTCTTGCCTGTATCCTGAGTCCATATACTTTTATGTAGCCCTGTCGTGGTAACAACAACACACACAATAATGCCCAGCCCTGTGAGGCGCTGCCATGTATTGCCTGCCACACAAGCCACAAGTCCACCGGCCAGTAATACTGTGACCCAGGTAACTCCATACACGCCTACCAAGGGCGCAATGCTGCCCAGAACGCTTTCGGTCTGGCTGTAGCCTATACTCATCCAGGGGAAGCCGGTTAGCACCCAACCCCGCAGCCATTCTGCCAGTGCCCAGCCGGCAGGGAATACAAGCAACCAGCGCAACACACTATTAGCCCGGGAATAACGTACAACCACATAACCAGCCAATGCAGCAAAACTGGCTAAGGCAATAATAAAAACCAGCATCATCAAGAGTGCCAGTGGTGGCCATAAACCACCCAGGATATTGAGACTTATATAAAGCCACCAGGTGCCTGCCGCAAACAAGCCAACACCAAAAGCAAAGCCAATCCAGGCGGCCTGACGGGGAGTAGCACGCTCCCACAAGAGCAGAAGACATGCCAAAGGCAAAGGTGCAATCCAGTACCAGCCAAAAGGAGCAAATGCAGTAACCAGAAGAGCGCCAGCAACCAGAGCAACCCAGCGACCGTTTACTGGCCCTGCAAAATCATGCAGGCGCAACAACTTCACTCGATAGATTCCGCAATATCTTCCCGCGTTACTTCCAGTCGGTGTATACGGCGACGATCAGCCTGTACGACTCTGAAACAAAACCCTTCAGAGCGGGCAACTTCACCACGCCGGGGCAAACGGCCAAACTCACGCATAACCAGCCCGCCTATAGTTTCATAATCATCATCATCCAGCTGTGAAGAAAAATACTCATTGAATTCATCTATACGTGTGAGCGCCATGACATTCCAGTGATTACCCTGTTCCTGAATGGCATCTGCTGCCTCAGGATCATGCTCATCGTCAATTTCACCAACAATTTCTTCAAGTACATCTTCAATTGTGAGCAAGCCAGAGGTACCACCATACTCATCGACAACAATTGCCATATGATTGTGACTGCTACGGAATTCCTGCAACAGCGTATCCAGTCGCTTACTCTCAGGGATAAAGGTAGCCGGGCGGAGAAAACCAGTCAGGTCAAGTGATTTACCAGGGGATTCAACAATAAACCGCAGCACATCCTTAGCTAGCAAAATACCCATAACTTCATCACGATCCTCACCTATTACTGGAAATCGTGAGTGACCACACTCAACAATAGCACCAAGTAATTCATTCATAGGTGCGTCACTTTCCAACACCACCATCTGTGAGCGTGGAATCATAACTTCACGAACCTGCATGTGAGATACCTGTAGGACGCCTTTGAGCATGCGTAATTCCTGCTGCTCCAACACAGATTTCCACCGTGAATCATCCAGCAACTCAATCAGATCAGCCCGACTATCAGGCTTTCCTTTTAGTAATCCTCGAACCCGCATAATCAGACTACTGTCAGTACCTTTCGGTTTTGAATTTTTATCATTCATAGTTATTTAGCGCCTGCCGGACTTAAGCTCCGGATGTATCCAGACCCACATCTGCATACGGGTTTTCAAATCCAAGTGTTTCAAGCACTTGGATTTCCAATGGCTCCATCATGTTGGCCTCTGCTTCTTCATAATGATCAAGGCCTGCTAAATGCAGGACTCCATGTACGGTCATATGCGCCATATGAGCACAAAAATTTTTATTTTGCTGTTCTGCTTCCCTGCTAACAACGTCATAACAAATAACAAGGTCGCCGAGTTCCGCCTCACAATCAGCCTCCTCAGGAAGCGCATTTATACCTGCAGGGAATGCCAACACATTTGTAGGATGATGGGTATCGCGGAAACTACTGTTTAACTTACTACTTTCAGTGCTGGTCACAATTCTTATTGTAACGCAGGCTTGTTCCGGCAAGTCCACACCAGGCACCTCACTTAGTGCAGTATTAACCCACCGGGCGAATTCCGATTCACCCGGCAATTCATCACTGGTTTCAACCGCCACCTGCAATGTAACTCGAAACGGGTCAGATGTAGCTTTCACTATTCTGGACCAGTTCTATATTCATGGTCTTCATAGGCTTCCACAATCTTCTGTACTAATGGGTGACGCACAACATCCCGGGAACTGAAATAATCAAACGATACCCCCTCAACATCCGTCAATACGTCAGCAATATGCTTCAAACCTGAAGCCTGATGGTTTGGTAAATCAATCTGCGTAATATCACCCGTAACCACAGCACGAGAGCCAAAACCCATCCGGGTCAGAAACATTTTCATTTGTTCGGCAGTTGTATTCTGCGCCTCATCTAAAATAATGAAACACTCATTAAGAGAGCGTCCGCGCATAAAAGCAAGTGGGGCAATCTCAATAATATTTTTCTCAATTAATCGTGCAACCTGATCAGAGCCAAGCATTTCATAAAGCGCATCGTACATAGGCCGCAGATAAGGATCGACCTTCTGGGACATATCACCAGGCAAAAACCCCAGTCTTTCACCTGCTTCTACGGCAGGTCTGACCAAAACAATCCTGCGCACATGCTCCTGGTCCAGTGACTCCACAGCACTGGCTACTGCCAGATATGTTTTACCTGTACCGGCCGGCCCTATACCAAAACATAAATCTTTACTTCGCAGGTTTGCCACATAGTTTTTCTGATTAGATCCTCGTGGCTGAATGCGAACACGGCGAGTTGAAATAACCTGTGCATCAACTCCAGACAAAGATTCAGAAGACAATCTTACACGGCTATTCTGGTCTGACTTACCGTCACCCTTATCACTTGCTTTATTATTCATGACTGTTTCCTGCAAACATATATGGACACGTTGTAAATTAAGTGTTTCCTTTGTGGCCAGTACATACAATTCCTGTATAACCTGCTCCCCCATAGCAGAAGCATGGCGCGGGCCCACCACACGAAAATGATTCCCACGATTGCTTATGTGCACGCCAAGACGTTGTTCTATCTGCCGGAGATGTTCATCAAACTGGCCACAAAGATTGGCCAAAACATTGTTATTGGCGGGTTCCAGAAGGAACTCCCTTGTTTCTATCGCGGCGTTCAAAGGCTAAACGATTTCCGTCCTCGCATAAGATCAGGCAGCTTCTGATTCAAGATAGAGCCGCCCGCGTAAAGAATTAGGCCCAGCTTTCGTAATAATTACATCCACAAAATGACCTATTACCTCTGGATCTGCCTGAAAGTTAACCCAACGATTATTTTCAGTCTTACCAGCCATTTCACGGTTATTACGTACTGATGGGCGCTCAACCAACACTTTCTGCACAGTGCCAACCATTGAGTCACTGATAGCCAGTGCCTGTTCATTGATCATTTCCTTCAAGAGTTTCAGGCGTGCATTCTTGGTATCAAGATCCACCTCATCAGCAAAGGATGCTGCCGGAGTGCCTGGCCGGGCGCTGTATAAAAAGCTATAAGACTGATCAAAACCAATCTCCTTTACCAGCGCCATTGTTGCAGCAAAATCATTTTCAGTTTCTCCCGGAAACCCCACAATAATATCCGTGGACAAGCAAATATCCGGACGTAATTCACGAAGCTTGCGTATCTTCTGTTTGTACTCAAGTACGGTATAGCCACGCTTCATAAGAGCAAGTACACGATCAGAACCACTTTGTACCGGCAAATGCAGATAATTAGCTAGTTTAGGCACATCTGCAAATGCCTGGATCAGGCGATCATTAAACTCCACAGGATGGGAAGTGATGTAACGTATACGCTCAATAGTATCGATTGCTGCCACGTAATGGATCAGCGTAACAAGATCAGCAATATTGCCATCATGCATTACGCCACGATAGCCGTTGACGTTTTGACCAAGCAGGGTTACCTCTCGCATACCCTGATGAGCCAGACCCGCAACTTCTGCAACAACATCATCAAGTGGGCGGCTAATCTCCTCACCCCTTGTATAAGGCACCACACAGAAACTGCAATACTTACTACAGCCTTCCATAACAGAGACAAACGCCGTAGGGCCCTCACTGCGTGACGGGGGCAAATTATCAAACTTCTCTATTTCAGGGAAACTGACATCAACAACTGAAGATGCTTTACCACGTGCCTCATCGAGCATAGCGGGCAAACGATGCAAGGTCTGGGGACCAAACACCATATCAACATAAGGCGCACGCTTGGTAATTGCCTCACCTTCCTGACTGGCGACACAACCACCCACACCTATAACAAGCTCTGGCCGGTCATTTTTCCATTTTTTCCAGCGGCCTAGCTGATGGAAAACTTTCTCCTGAGCTTTTTCACGTATAGAACAGGTGTTCAACAGTAATACATCTGCCTGTAGAGGGTCATCTGTCAATTCCAGGCCATGACTAACATGCAGCACGTCCACCATTTTGGTGGAATCGTACTCATTCATCTGACACCCGAAGGTCTTTATGTAGAGCTTACCCGGCATACCCAGGAACCCTTGCTCCCGCTTCCCGCATGACTGATTAGATGGAATCCAGCCTAGCGGATGAAGCCCATACTTTCCAGCTTCACAAGAATACGCTGTGCTGCAAGGTCTGCACTAAGTTCCTCGGTCTTGATAACAACCTCAGCATTCTCAGGGGCTTCATAAGGATCACTAATACCGGTGAACTCCTTAATAATACCAGCACGTGCTTTAGCATACAGACCCTTACGATCACGCTCCTCACAGGTCTCCAGTGTCGTCGCAACATGCACCTCAATAAAGCCACCACCGGCCTCACACATATCTCGCACAATCCGACGAGTAGTGGTATAGGGTGCGATAGGCGCACAAATTGCTATACCACCATGCTTGGTGATTTCACTGGCCACATAGCCAATACGCTGAATATTCAGATCTCTATGTTCTTTCGAGAAGCCCAGTTCACTGGAAAGATGCTGACGAACATGGTCTCCATCAAGTAGCGTCACATTCCGACCGCCTGCTTCAAGCATCTTAACAAGCAATGCATTGGCTATTGTGGACTTCCCAGAACCGGACAGTCCTGTAAAAAATACGGTAAAGCCCTGCTTATGACGTGGTGGATATGACTTACGTAACTCTGCCACCACATTTGGGTAAGAGAACCAATCCGGAATCTCAAGGCCTTCCTGAAGTCGACGACGGAATTCTGTACCCGAAATACTCAGCACTTTATCGTCATCACTCGCATCATCAGCAGGAATGTACTGAGCCTTATTCTCTGCATAGACCATCATTTTAAATGGCACCATGGAGATACCAATTTCTTCTTCATGCTGCTCAAATAATTCCTGAGCATCATATGGCCCATAAAATGGATTACCGTTAGAGTCATTACCAGGTCCCGCATGATCGCGACCGACAATCAGATGAGTACAACCGTAATTCTTACGGATGATGCCATGCCAGACTGCCTCGCGAGGGCCAGCCATACGCATAGCCAGATTCAGCAAACTTAGGGTTGTAGTCTGTTCCGGATACTGCTCCAGCACCTTCTCATAGCAACGAACCCGCGTGTAATGATCAACATCACCTGGCTTGGTTAGACCAACTACTGGCTGAATAAGCAGATTTGCTTCCACATCTTTTGCTGCCCGAAATGTGATTTCCTGATGGGCACGATGCAACGGGTTTCTGGTCTGGAATGCCACTACTTTGCGCCAGCCCAGTTTTTCAAAGCGCGCACGCAGATCAGCAGGGTCATCACGCAACAATTTAAAATCGTAGTGCGTAGGCTTTTCAACACCCTGTAACTTACCACCGATATAAACCGGACCAGCAATATTATTTAGGAAGTGTACTGCCGGATGCGCTTCATCTTCTGAACCAAACACCTCTCGTGCTTCTTTTGCCTTATCAGGCTTATAGATATCAGCTATTTCCAGAACAGCAACCAATACCCCCTCTGGGTCACGTAGTGCAAGTTTTTCGCCTGCCTTTACACTGCCAGCAAATTCCTCACCAACATCAAGTGTAATGGGCATGGGCCACAGTACGCCACTCGGAAGACGCATTTCACTGACTACACTTTCATATTCAGCTTGATTCAAAAAACCGTCCAGCGGCGAGAAGGCGCCATTCAGAATCAGCTCTATATCGCAAAGCTGGCGATCGGTCAGGTCCCAGGATGTGTAATCCAATGCTTCTTTTTTTACTTGTTCAACCTCTTTATCACCAAGATAAAGATTCTTAAGTTCGCCGCCGTGTGGTTCTTTAAAAGCACCCATGATATTCATTCCTAAAAATTTTTTGTTAAGCTTTTGTGTGGAAAATATTTTCGGCACACACACCTGCACAGGTATGTGTGCCGAAAATATCCTAAAGGTTTAAACGCCTCTCTGACGTCGCTATTATTTTATTCAACTAGCCTGAAGTACCCGTCAGGGTTTTGTTCAGGGGCGCGTAAATTAGCACGTACGTCTGAGGCGACTGATACTAAATGGTTATATCGTGATAGTGCAGGTTTATGACCATAATTCAGGATTCCAGTATGACGCTAACCGGAAAAGACATAGGCATCAGGTAAAACCAAAAGAATCCGGGTCAGAAGGGAATCTCATCATCTAAAGGCGGATTACCTGATTGTGCAGCTGCAGCAGGCGGCGGAGCTGACTGGGCGGCCGGAGCACCCATACCTGCATTGCCACCACGAGCACCCAGCATCTGCATATCACGGGCCTCAATCTCAGTGGTCCAGCGGTCATTACCGTTTTTATCCTGCCACTTACGGGTTTTCAGCTTACCTTCAATATAAACTTGGGAGCCCTTACGCAGGTATTCACCTGCTATCTCAGCCTGCCGTTTAAACATAACAATATTATGCCACTCGGTCCTTTCAACCTTTTCACCACTGGTCTTATCTTTCCATGAATCTGTTGTGGCCAGACTAAAATTGCAGACACAGTCACCACTGGGCATGTACTTTGTTTCTGGATCCTTACCCAGGTTTCCGACGAGAATGACCTTATTAACTCCGCGCGCCATACTGCTCCCCTATTCCTATCTATTTGTTTTATATGTTTATTTTTCTGATTGTTGTTGCTAACAACGGTATCTGCTCATTGTATGCTTTCAGGGAGAAAAACACACGCCCATTAATGACTGAAAGCACTGGAAATTGTTTAGCTGCGCTACCCAATAATTTTACTGAGGCACATTATACTAACCCCATACATATCAGAAATAAGGTCAAACAATACCCCACAGACCGTGGTCAAAGCTGCCAACTAGTTCAGGCCTTGTGCCTCAGGAAGCATAAGCTGAGGGACATCCTCTCCATGAAAGACCCGGCAAAATATTTTGTAAGCTCATTACCACCACACCATCAAACAAAACAAGCTATATTTACGGGTTCGATCAGCATAGTGACCAAACCATGCAAAATATCAGCATCCGGGGAGCCCGAACTCACAACCTCCAGAACATAAATCTGGACCTGCCCCGTGACAAACTCATTGTAATTACTGGTCTGTCAGGTTCAGGTAAATCATCACTTGCCTTTGATACAATTTACGCTGAAGGCCAGCGCCGTTACGTGGAATCATTATCCACGTATGCAAGACAGTTTCTGTCGATGATGGAAAAACCTGATTTTGACCACATCGAAGGTTTGTCCCCAGCAATTGCCATTGAGCAAAAATCAACCTCACACAACCCACGTTCCACTGTCGGCACAGTAACTGAGATATATGATTACCTGCGTTTACTCTACGCACGAGTAGGCCGACCACGCTGCCCCGAACATCACAATGACCTGCAGGCACAAACAGTTAGCCAGATGGTTGATCAGGTACTGGCACTGGCAGATGGCACACGCTTATTACTACTCGCTCCTGTAGTTCAGAACCGTAAGGGTGAACATTTACAGCTGCTGGCAGACCTACGCTCTCAGGGGTTTGTACGTGCCCGCATCAATGGGGAAGTATACGAACTGGATGACCCACCAAAGCTGGATTTGCGGCGCAAACACAATATTGACGTCGTTGTTGATCGCTTCAAGATACATGATGACATGCGATTACGCCTTACAGAATCTTTTGAAACAGCATTGAGTATTGCGGAGGGTGTTGCCCGTATCGCATGGATGGATAAACCCGCACATACAGAACTGGTTTTTTCAGATAAATTTGCTTGCCCGGAATGCGGCTATGCTCTTGCAGAACTTGAACCACGGCTGTTTTCTTTTAATAACCCGATTGGTGCCTGTGACGCCTGTGATGGTCTTGGTGCAAAGCAGTTTTTTGATCCCGGCAGAGTAATTCGTAACCCCACCCTCAGCCTTGCTGGTGGAGCCATACGTGGCTGGGACCGTCGTAATTCTTACTATTCCCAGGTTATACAGAGCCTCGCCGATCATTTTGGTTTTGATATTGAGGCCCCCTGGGAATCACTGGATAAAGAAACACAAAAAATACTGCTGCACGGGTGCAATGAAGAAGTTGAATTCATCTACCGGTCGACACGTGGTGCAAGCTTTAAACGTACGCATGCATTTGAAGGCGTACTTCCTAATCTTGAGCGCCGCTACCGTGAAACAGACTCAAGCAAGGTTCGTGAAGAGCTCGCAAAATATCTCAGCATTCAACCCTGCCCCAGCTGCAATGGCACAAGACTCAATAAAGCCGCTCGCAATGTTTTTATTAGCAAGCGAGCCATCCCTGAAATCACTGGAGAATCAGTTGCTAATGCACTCAACTTCTTTGATGCACTCCACCTGGAAGGGGCCCGAGGAGAAATTGCCGATAAAATTATTAAAGAAATTAGTGAACGTCTGCGCTTTCTTGCTGATGTAGGACTGGAATACCTGACTTTAGATCGCAGTGCTGAAACTCTTTCAGGTGGCGAGGCACAACGCATCCGTCTTGCCAGTCAGATAGGCTCAGGCCTGGTAGGTGTCATGTACATTCTAGATGAGCCATCAATAGGCCTGCACCAGCGGGACAATGCACGCTTACTGAATACCCTGATTCGATTACGGGATCTGGGCAATACGGTCATGGTGGTTGAACATGATGAAGAAGCCATCATGGCTGCTGATTATGTCATTGATATAGGCCCCGGAGCAGGCGTGCATGGCGGCCATATCGTAGCTGAAGGAACACCGCAGGAAATAAAAAATAATGCAACATCTCTTACCGGCCAGTACCTTTCCGGACGGCGATGCATTGAAATACCTACCAACCGGACCGCAATAGACAAGAAAAAACAATTACGTATCCGGGGTGCCAGCGGCAATAACCTTAAGCAGGTAAACGCAGACATCCCTCTTGAGGCAATAACCTGCATTACGGGTGTTTCCGGTTCCGGCAAGTCCACACTTATTAACGACACTCTGTATAAAAAAGCAGCTGAATTAATCAATAACAGCAGCCATAGCCCAGCCCCCTGCAAAGCAGTTGAGGGTCTGGATCAGATTGATCGGATTATTGATATCAGCCAGTCCCCTATTGGTCGTACACCACGCTCTAACCCGGCTACCTATGCTGGATTATTCACACCCGTACGCGAACTGTTTGCAGGGACACAGGAAGCCAGATCCCGTGGTTACAAAGCGGGTCGCTTTAGCTTCAATGTAAAAGGCGGTCGCTGTGAATCCTGCCAGGGTGATGGCGTGATTAAAGTAGAAATGCACTTCCTACCAGATATTTATGTACCCTGTGATTTATGCAAAGGCAAGCGATATAACCGTGAAACACTGGAAATAAAATATAAAGGGCACAGTATCGACAAGGTGCTCAATATGACCGTTGAGGATGCTCTGGGAATATTTCAGAATATACCGGTTATCGCCCGAAAACTGCAAACCCTGATGGATGTAGGTCTGAGTTACATACGTCTTGGACAAAGTGCTACCACCCTGTCGGGTGGTGAAGCTCAGCGAGTAAAGCTGGCCAAAGAGCTGTCCAAACGAAGCACTGGTAGCACACTCTACATACTGGATGAGCCCACTACAGGTCTACATTTTCATGACATTGCACAACTACTTCATGTGCTGCAGAAATTACGTGACCAGAGCAATACCATCGTTGTTATCGAACATAATCTCGATGTCATCAAAACAGCCGACTGGATTATTGATCTGGGGCCCGAGGGTGGTGATGGCGGTGGCACGATAGTTGCTACAGGTACCCCTGAAGATGTGGCTGCTAATAAGCAATCATTTACGGGACAATACTTGGCACCTTTACTCAAAAACCACAATAAGAATAAAGCCGCCGTTTCATAAACCATAGAACAAAAAAACCCCGCTAAAAGCGGGGTTTTTCAAAATGATTAACCTGCTAACCAAATCACTTAACTCGTAAGTATTTTTTTACGACGGGTAAAACCAAGCATGGCAAGTCCTGATGCAAATAACCAGACTGCTGCTGGAATAGGTACAGCATTTAGCTGAACATCATCAATTGAAAAAGTAACTGCCGATTCAGTGTAGACAACAGGCTCGGCAAAAAAGATACCCGGCTGAAGTTTCCCTACCTGAGTAAAAATATGATTATAAGTCTTACCACCAAACCCTGGATCAAAAATTGATGGATCATCTATCTGCAACACAAGCTGATACCAGGTATCAGGCGGCATAAGAACCCCGGATAGCCAGCTTGCTGCACCACCAGCTGATGACCCGATACGCACATATGCCTCAAGTGATATATCTGAGTCATGCTTAAACCAGTAGCTCAGGGTTGTAACATCTTCACTTATCCAGTCACCCATAAAGGTGTTGCCATTCACACATGCCGTGTTTTGACAGCGAAACTGAATTAATGCGGAGCCAAAACTAGCTGTATTGGTTGCAATTTCACCGGTATAACTTATATAAGCTCCACCATCATGGCCCCCACTTGCATGCTCAGTAGGTGCAACACTATCTCTATCCAACCAGCCATTGGCACCGCCCTCAAATGTTTCCAGAGCAACTACCGTGGCCTGACTTGTACCGCCCATAAATAAAAACAGCAGTAATATGCAACACTTATTATAATTTTTCATATTAAACCTCATCATTATGATGCGCCTTTTCAAGGAGGCACAGCTTGTCTTACTTACTTACTTTTCTCTTTCTAGCCACACCAAACAGCCCAATCAACCCACTGCTAAATAACCAGACTGCTGCCGGAATGGGCACAACAGAAACCTCAGCACCATTAAAAGCTGGCGTAAACTTAAGGGGACTGGGATTGAGATTAAAGAAGCTACCAAGGTAGGGCAGAGCATCACCCAGGTCTAGGCTTATAGTGCTGCCAGCCGAGCCCAATGTATCGAAAGTGTAGGTACCAATAGTTGCTGTCGGACTGGAATTATCAAAACCCAACTTAACACTACCCGTATCTATAGTTGTGCTACCAAATGCGATAGCTGGAGAGTTGTATTCGAAGCCCACGTAGCTTGCGTGAGTTTCATTAAACGTAACATGCACTTTGCCACGGAATATACCCACATACTCTCCTATATTTTCGTCAGCTGCATCCATGACAAGATCAACCGTAAATTGCTCACCCTCGCTCACAGAACTTGTTGAAGGCACAAGGGAAATCGTTGCGGCCAAGCTCGGTAATGCCAAAAGGCTGAAAGTAATAATTGCTGATGTAAACCTAATCCATGTTTTTATTATTGTTTTCATTATTATCTAACTCCTTGAATTACAATTATTTATCTGTCTTCCGTGATAATCATCATCTTATTTTTCATATTGTTATCTTGATAAATCTTGGCTACCTGCGTGATGCGTACTTCAGGTGGCTATCCGTACTTGTTGTTTGCGATTCCAGCCAACTAACAGCCCTATACCTGAAGCAAACAACCAAACAGCTGCAGGAATTGGCACAAGGGCATCACCAGATGCCACAGCCCATGCGCTTCCAATAATCAATTCATTTGGCAACACCTCGTTCTGATTTCCGTTGAAGTTAAAAAACATCACTTTGCCGTCTTCAAAAGGATTGGCGCTAGACCAGGTACGGGAATTGTTCAAGCCAGCTTCATTGAGCAGACCTGTAAATGGGCCGGTATTTGACAGGCAGGAAACAGTCGGGTCACTACAAGGGGTGTCTCCACCACTAACGTCTTTTTTACTGATATTTCCAAGTGTATTAAAATACAGATGCGCTATTTCACTGGCAGTACTACCAGCAAAGGCGGACCCTGCTGCAGACACATTCTGTGCACGATCTGTTGAACCGTCTACACTCCAGTTCCGATTAAACATAGCGCCATTAATTGGTGTGATAGAAGGCAAGCGCCAGGTATCTAAACCAAGGTAACCTGCAGAATTCATAGCACCAATCCATTCATTGGCAGTATCAAGAGTCATGAGGCCGGATGCTCTGATACCAGCAACCCCAAAGTCTTCACTTTGAGCAAGGTTGACATTAGTCAGCCAGGTAATATCCAGCACCGTGTCATAAAAGGCCTGACCACCAGCTCGCTCAACCAATGTCGCGCTGGCCATCTGACTAATACACATCATTATTACCAGCAAGGCTACTGCTGACCCCTTCTTAACCCTGTAAAGCATGTTGTTACTCCTTTCCTGTATTCGGTTCCGTTAGCCAGCAATGTCTTTTATGGCGCCGATCTAATGTCAGGCTCTTCTGCCGTAACAGATAAAAAGCACTAACTAACGATTAGTCATATCAATACCAGTCATAATTTTTCTGGTTAGATACTTATTTTTTTCAATTCATTTCTATAAATTTTGTTCTGTTCTAACTGAAAAGCTTTCTATTAATCTCATTAGAAAATTATTGGCCTGCCTCGGAATCCAACATCTGCTCCACACGATCAAGGCGATTAGCAATCTCTTCGAGCTTTAGTACAAGCAATTTTTTAACCTCAGGACCATTAGCGTTATCATCTTGCCCGTTGACCTTTAGTGCAGATGATGCAGAACGAACGGGAATGGTTTC
Source organism: Gammaproteobacteria bacterium (assembly GCA_024229935.1). Lineage (GTDB taxonomy): Bacteria > Pseudomonadota > Gammaproteobacteria > Steroidobacterales. The sequence continues at coordinate 84,470 of JAAERX010000002.1, forward strand.
CTCGAGGCCTTGTTCAGGGAAAAAATCTCCAGATAACCTGGGCAGAATATCTGTATCTTCAAAATCAGTAGTGAAGCGGTTCAATTGCTCTGAACTAACTCCTCCAGATAATTCCCGCTCAAGGGAAAATAACTTACTCAAATCGATGACTGTGCCAATTTGCACACGGCCTGTATCGATACTGCATATTTGTTCCGGGCTAAGGTGATCAAGGACCTGATCAAATTTTTCTGGCGATACATGCGGCATTAACCCCATTAGTGACAGCCGCACACGCAACCTACGCACTTCAACTGTAAAGCTCCGCTCTGTATCTCTAGCCGCAAGGGTTTGGATGTCGGGTACAGACAGCTGCGCAAGAAAAATAGAAATTAATTTTAATGAGCCATATTCATCCTTAAGCAAGGAACGTAGCTTCGGAATGACTCTTAAGATATTAAAGTCCCGCTGCGAGTAGACAGCCCCACGTCCACGATGTGATGGGCCAGACAGCAACCCTTTAGTGATGTAGTCGCTGATTGTCCGTTTATTAACAGCAGTCAATTCCTCCAACTCATTAATGGTGTAAGAACGAATCATTTACCTTCTCTCCAAGAAAAATTAAAGCACGTGAAAATATACGCTTAAATATGCAAATGTACTGCTTGGTTACATCTTACAAACTATTGAAAATAAAAATATTTAAATAACTATACATTTACAACTGTAAATATCTTACTGGAAGTACGAATATTTGTCCATAAAATATGTGAACTTTATTTTAAACATATTCAACCACCTGAAATAACAAGGATTACTGTCAAAGACAGACATCAGCCTCTTTGGCGTTATGCAAAAAGCCAGCTTTACGGCACTGACCAGACCTCAGAACCACCCTGAACGGAAATCCTGCCCAAAAAAAAACCCGCTCTATAAGCAGGTTTTTTTGGCTAATGAATCAGCCTGGGCGGAGATATATTAGCTTAATGCCTGACTAGCCCCCGGACGCCTCAGCATGACCCGCACAATTAATGCAGTGGCGTACAGTTAGTTGCACTTTGAGTCGCTGCGGATTAATAGGCTCGCCACACTCAAAGCAATTCCCATACTCACCCGTATCTATTCTTATTAGTGCTGTTTTGATTGCATACAGCTCTGCATCCCTGCGTCGATTAGATGCCTGAGACATGGCCTGAGCCTGCATGGCATCCATACGCGATAAACGTCCAACCCGTGCCTGATCTAGTTCAACAGTGATGGCCGACTCCCTCCCTGCCTCCTGCACATCCACCAATTCTTTTTGGCGGCTAATGAGCTTATTCCGGAAAAAATCCATATGCAGTTCATTATTACCCATGACTTACTCAGCACCTAAAAGATCAGGCCAGTGGGGCTATACCAACAGCCGCACGTACTTCAGCAATAACGGCTGATGAATACTCCCGGGCACGTGCCGAACCTTTCTTCAGAACGCTTTCAATATGTGCAGGGTCTAAAATCAACCTATTATATTCATCTCGTGGGGCCGCCAAATGTGCATCAAGGTATTCAAATAACTCCTGTTTGGCATCACCCCAGCCAGCCCCATCCAGAAGCTTCTGCCTGAAAGCAACTACTTCAGCCTCACTGGCAAATGCTTTATAGATATCAAATAAAGCGCTGTCATCTGGATCCTTGGGCTCCCCAGGCTCAAGAGAGTTAGTCTTGATTTTCATAATCAGCTTACGTAGCTTTTTGGCCGGCTCAAATAGTGGAATAGTATTGTTATAGCTCTTACTCATCTTTCGTCCATCAAGGCCAGACAAAACTGCTGCCCTAGCATCAACCACGGCCTCCGGCAAAACAAAGGTCTCGCCATAGATATGGTTAAACCGTTGGGCAATATCACGCGCCATTTCCACATGCTGAATCTGATCTTTTCCAACAGGGACTTTATGTGCATTAAACATCAGAATATCTGCTGTCATTAAAACCGGATAAGAGAATAGGGCCATTGTTATGCCCTTATCAGGATCACGATTACCTACCTCTTCATTATCTGCAACAGCTGCTTTATACGCATGTGCCCGATTCATCAACCCCTTAGCCGTAACACTACTGATGATCCAATTTAGTTCAGCTATTTCAGGCACATCAGATTGACGATAAAAGACAGACTTGTCTGTATCAAGACCCAGCGCCAGCCAGGTTGCGGCAACCTCAAGGCAGGATTGACGCAACCGCCCAGGTTCCTGATTTTTAACCAATGCATGATAATCAGCCAGAAAATAAAAAGACTGCACATCCCCGGAGCGGCTTGCCTGAATAGCAGGCCTGATCGCACCCACATAGTTTCCAAGGTGTGGCGCACCGGTTGTTGTAATGCCTGTCAGTACTGTCTGCTTACTCATATACTCCGCCATTGAGGTTTACTACCCGCCGCATTCTAAAGCATACCGACATCCAGATTATAGTTACCTGCAATATCGGTGGATTTTACAACAAGGCAGCCTGCTACCCGACCTGAAAATTGCGGTCTGGCAATATATTAACAATAAAGCCTGAGCTCTATTTCTGGCCTACTACTAACACCATGAAGCACCAGGCTGCAGACCAGCAAATGAATGGGGTGACGGGTTGCTGACACAACTATTTGGTGACATTTAGATTAAAGATAACCTGCATATAACTGCCACAGATGATGAAAATAGGACCCATATAGTATTACTGCTAATCAGCCAATAATCCTATACATGACAAATGCAGGGTGGAATTATTGATATATATAGTAATAGGCTTTAGAAAGATACTTATATATAAGATACAGCCTGAGCATAAAGACATTTGGTAGGTTTACATCTGCTGAAGCATTTAAGCTGCATCAACATTATAAATGCCTCACGTACTGCTAAAAATTCAATAAAAAAAAACCCGCAAGAGGCGGGTTTTCCCTTGAGCTGATACCGTGCTTACAGCCTATTCAGCAGCGTTTTCCGGTTGATCAAGTAGCTGCACAATTGCCATTGGGGCAGCATCACCTGCCCGATGACCAGCTTTCAGAATACGCAGATAGCCACCTGGTCGCGCTTTAAAACGTGGCCCCAACTCATTAAATAACTTACCAACTGATACTTTGTCACGCAAACGGTCAAAGGCCAGACGACGGTTAGCTACACCATCTTCCTTAGCAAGAGTAATTAATGGCTCAACGACCCGGCGCAGCTCTTTTGCTTTGCTTACTGTCGTACGAATAGTCTCGTGCTGAATCAGCGATGAAGCCATATTTCGATACATGGCTTTACGATGACTACTCTTGCGACCGAGGGTACGGCCTGACTTTTGATGTCGCATGGTTCTTTACCGTTTAACTTGTTTATTTCTGGTTATTCAGGCGGCAACTTCGTCGTCACCAGTAACCAGGCTAGCAGGTGGCCAGTTTTCTACACGCATACCTAAGGAAAGGCCATGACTTTCGAGCACTTCCTTAATTTCGGTGAGGGACTTCTTGCCCAGATTTGGCGTGCGAAGCAACTCAACCTCAGTACGCTGAATTAGATCACCAATATAATTAATATTTTCAGCCTTCAGGCAATTGGCTGAGCGAACAGTCAACTCCAGATCATCAACCGGACGTAACAGTAATGGATCAACTTGTGATTCAGCTGCGGCTGCATCCGCTTCATCCTGACCCTGCAGGTCAACAAACACATCTAACTGCTCTTTCAGAATGTTGCCGGCTCGACGAATTGCTTCTTCAGGGTCAATAGTGCCATTAGTCTCGATATCGATAAGCAGCTTATCCAGATTAGTACGCTGTTCAACACGTGCCGCTTCAACTGTATAGCTGACCCGGCGTATTGGCGTAAATGAGGCATCAAGTTGTAGCTGTCCGATACGTCCGGAATGATCCTCCAGACTCACTGCCCGTACTGCTGGGCGGTAACCACGATTACGCTCAACAACAAGCCGCATATTGAGCTCACCCGTGCTGGTCAAATTAGCAATTACCAGGTCAGGGTTTACAACCTCAATATCATGGTCAACTGCAATATCAGCTGCTGTAACTTCACCTGGACCAGATTTATGCAAAATCAGCTCTGCATGATCACGTGAGTGCATGGTGATAGCAATATCTTTAATATTCAGAAGAATTTCAACAACATCCTCCTGCACACCCTCAATACTGGTGTACTCATGCAATACGCCATCAATATCAACTTCTGTGACAGCACAACCAGGCATGCTTGATAACAATACACGTCGCAGGGCATTGCCCAGCGTATGCCCAAAACCACGTTCAAATGGTTCTATGACAACACGTGCCTTATTCTCAGTCTGAGATTGCACCCGCACGCTGCGGGGCTTAAGGAATTCATTAATTTCTGACATTTGATACTGTCCCCTGCAATTACTTGGAGTAAAGCTCAACAACTAGGTTTTCATTAATATCCGGAAGAATATCTTCTCGTTCCGGTAAAGAACGTAAAACACCAGTCAGCTTTTTTTCATCAACTTCAACCCATTCTGGCAAGCCCATCTGAGTCGAAATTTCCATAGCGCTCTTAATCCGCATTTGCTTCTGCGCCTTCTCACGAACACTAACGTTATCACCAGCACTTACCTGGTATGACGCTATGTTCACAACTGTGCCATTCACTGTAATGGCCTTATGGCTCACCAGCTGGCGCCCCTCTGCACGAGTAGCGGAATAACCCATGCGATACACAACATTATCGAGGCGCCCTTCCAGCAGGCGAAGCAGGTTTTCACCTGTTGACCCTTTTTGCTGGGCAGCTTTCTTATAGTAGTTACGGAATTGTTTTTCCAATACACCGTACATACGCCGCAGCTTCTGCTTTTCACGCAACTGCATTCCGTAATCAGATAGGCGGCTGCGACGTGCTCCCTGGCTAGCTGTCTGGCCTGGAGGCGTTTCCAGCTTGCACTTGGAATCAAGCGGCCGTACACCACTCTTCAAAAAAAGATCAGTACCCTCACGACGTGAGAGCTTACATTTTGGTCCCAGATATCTGGCCATCAGACTTTCCTCACACTCGCCGCTTCTTGGGCGGACGACATCCGTTATGGGGGATCGGTGTTACATCTTCAATATTAGTGATGCGATACCCCGCGTTATTCAATGATCGTACAGCCGACTCCCGTCCAGGCCCAGGACCCTGAACCCTTACTTCCAGGTTTTTCAAACCATATTCCTGAGCTGCAAGCCCGGCTTTTTCAGCTGCTATCTGAGCGGCAAACGGTGTGCTCTTACGTGAACCACGGAAACCACAACCACCCGCAGTTGCCCAGGCCAACGCATTACCCTGTCGATCTGTGATCGTGATAATTGTGTTGTTAAAAGTCGCATGAATGTGGGCGATACCATCAACCACATGCTTCTTAACCTTCTTTTTTTTCTCTTCTGCCATACGAATCTAATCCGTTATTCGATCAATTATTTACGAACTGCCCGACGCGGTCCCTTCCGGGTACGAGCATTTGTACGGGTACGCTGACCACGCAGGGGGAGACCCCGACGATGCCGAATACCACGGTAACAACCAAGGTCCATCAACCGTTTAATGCTCATGGCAGTTTCACGACGGAGGTCACCTTCCACAATAAATTTTGCCACTTCAGAACGAAGCAGTTCCACCTCGGGCTCACTAAGGTCTTTAACCTTAACATCAGGTGCAATCTTTGCTGCTGCACAAATATCAGCAGCACGATTACGGCCGATGCCATAAACGCTCGTAAGCGCAATCACGATATGCTTGTTTAAAGGTATGTTTATACCTGCAATACGGGCCATTCTTAATCTCCGTTAACGTTAGCAGTTAGTCTTAACGACTAACCCTGACGCTGCTTATGCCGCGGGTCGGTGCAGATAACACGCAGCACACCTTTTCTGCGGATGATCTTGCAGTTTCTGCAGATCTTCTTAACTGATGCACGAACTTTCATCGTTCTCTCCAGATCTTCTTCAGGCTCGCCTTAACGAGCCTGACCGGCACGGCCATAGCCATGCAAATTAGCTTTCTTCAACAGGCCATCATATTGCTGTGACATCATGTGGGCCTGCAGTTGTGACATAAAGTCCATGGTTACAACAACAATAATTAACAGTGATGTACCGCCAAAATAAAATGGCACCTGCGCATACAAAATCATGAACTCAGGCAGCAAACATACGCAGGCAATATAGATTGCACCCCAGAAGGTCAGCCGCGTAAGCACCTTGTCAATATACTCAGCTGTCTGTGTACCCGGACGTATACCCGGAATAAATCCACCTGATTTCTTCAGGTTGTCAGCTGTTTCACGTGAGTTAAATACCAATGCTGTATAGAAAAAGCAGAAAAACACAATCAGCGAGGCATATAGAAAAATATAGATGGGCTGACCCGGTGATAACTTGGCAGCAATAGTCTGTAACCAGGCCATCGACTCACTGGTACCACCCCACTGAGCCAGAGTAGCCGGAAATAGAATCAAACTACTTGCAAAAATCGGAGGGATAACACCTGACATATTGATCTTGAATGGCAGATGACTTGTCTGGCCGGCCATCATACGGCGACCTTGCTGTCGTTTGGCATAGTTGACCGTAATTCTGCGCTGGCCGCGTTCCATAAATACAACAAAATAAGTTACCGCTAGCACCAATATTATTAGCACCAATGCCAGTGTTGGTGACATCTCACCTGTATTTACCAACTCAAGAGTGCCACCAATTGCAGATGGCAGTCCTGCAATAATACTGGAGAGGATAATCATGGAGATACCGTTACCGATACCACGCTCAGTGATTTGCTCACCCAGCCACATCAGAAATACGGTTCCGGTCACAAGCGTAACAGCGGCCGTGAAAACAAAATTTGGGCCAGGATTAATAACCACACCCTGATTCTGGAAAGCTACCGCTGCACCAAAAGCCTGAGCACTGGCAAGAATTACAGTGAAATAACGTGTGTACTGGGTAATCTTTCGCCGCCCTGCCTCACCTTCTTTCTTAAGCTGAGCAATCTGCGGCACCACCACGCCAGCCATCTGCATAATAATAGAAGCAGAAATATACGGCATGATGCCTAATGCAAAAATACTAAGTCGTTGCAGTGCGCCACCAGAGAACATATTAAACATACTCAGAATGGTGCCTGACTGCTCTTGAAAGAACTGCTCAAGTGCAACCGGATCAATACCCGGCACAGGTATAAAGGTGCCGATACGATAGACAATCAGAGCAGCCGCCAAGAAAAACAGGCGCGAACGCAAATCAGCAAAGCGGGAAGCTTCACCAAGTGCAGATGCCGGGTTTTCTAGTTTACCTTTTGCCACTTTTTTCTCTGTTTGCCTTAATATTGGTGCTCTTGCCCATCAACCCGGCTTCGCCGTGATCTGGCCTGGGACCCCACCTATTCTTCTATACTGCCGCCGGCCTTTTCAATGGCCTCACGTGCACCTTTGGTAACACCTACGCCTCTCAGCTTTACGGCCTTGCTTACTTCACCGCTGGCAAAAACCTTTGCCCTTGTGCTCTGTTGTGCAATGACACCGGCACGCTTAAGCGCCAGCAAATCAATTTCTTCTTCCTCAATCGCGTTCAGTTCACTCAAGCGAACCTCTGCGTACGTTCGGGCTTTAGCCGAACGAAAACCGACTTTTGGCAGACGTCGATGAATCGGCATTTGGCCGCCTTCAAAGCCAACCTTATGGTAGCCACCAGAACGCGCTTTCTGGCCTTTCTGGCCGCGTCCGCATGTCTTGCCCTGACCAGCTGAATGGCCACGCCCAAGGCGTTTGCTCGTTGGCTTGCTACCTGCAACAGGACCCATTGAGTTCAGTTTCATTTATACGTCCTCAACCTGCAGGAGATAAGAAGCCTTATTAATCATCCCACGATTCTCTGGCGTATCATCAACAATTACGCTGTGATTGATACGGCGTAAACCCAAGCCTGCCACACACGCCTGGTGATTTTTCAAACGTCCGTACTTACTCTTAATAAGAGTAACTTTAACTTTTCCCGCTTTGCTTTTTGCTTTAGCCATGACCTCAACCTGTGATGTCAGCAACTGACTTGCCACGTTTTGCAGCAATCCGCTCTGGTGACTGAGCTCCACGCAATGCATTAATTGTTGCACGCACCAGATTAATGGGATTACGTGAGCCATAACTCTTTGCCAGCACATTACGCACACCTGCCGCTTCAAACACAGCACGCATAGCACCGCCAGCAATTACACCAGTACCTTCAGATGCTGGCTGCATATAAACCTTAGTTGCGCCATGACGACCAATCATCTCGTAATGCAACGTGTCATCTTTTAGTGATACACGTTCAAGCTGATTTCTAGCTGCCTGCATTGCCTTCTGAATAGCCAGAGGCACTTCACGAGCCTTACCGTAACCGAAACCAACGCGGCCTTTACCATCACCAACAACTGTCAATGCAGTAAAACCAAACTGCCGACCGCCTTTGACAACTTTAGCTACGCGGTTAATCGTAACGAGCTTTTCAATAAAGTCGTCGCCCGCACCCTGATGATCATGTTTTGCCATGTGTTTTACCCTGCTAGACCTTTAGGCCCTGCTCACGCGCCGCATCTGCAAGCGCCTTGACCCTACCGTGATAACGGAAACCCGAACGATCGAATGCCACCTGTTCAATACCGGCTGATTTAGCTTTGTCAGCTATTGCTTTACCAACTGCCTGTGCAGCTTCAACGTTGCCAGTACCCTTCAAAGACTTACGCATATCAGCTTGTATGGTCGATGCACTCACGATGACAGTACTGCCATCTGCCGCAATAACCTGCGCATAAATATGCTGCGATGTACGATGCACCGAAAGTCGGGGCACGCCCAGCTCCCGAATTTTTGCTCGGGTGCGACGGGCTCTGCGTAATCTGTTTTGTTTCTTGTCCATTACTCTTTACCGAAAATCTGTGAGATGTCAGTACATCACTTGCCTGAAACTGACTCTTATTTCTTCTTCGCTTCCTTAAGAACAACTCGTTCTCCGGCATAGCGAACGCCCTTACCTTTATAAGGCTCTGGCGGACGATAATGACGAATCTCAGCCGCAACCTGCCCTACCTTTTGCTTATCAATACCTTTAACGACAATTTCAGTCTGGCTGGGTGTATCAATAGTGATACCCTCCGGGACGTCATAATTGACGGGGTGTGAAAAGCCCAGAGTCAGGTTTAGTTTCTTGCCCTGTATCTTGGCACGATAACCTACACCAACAAGCTCCAGCTTACGTTCAAAGCCCTCAGAAACACCGACAACCATGTTATTTACAAGCGAACGCATAGTACCGGTTACGGCACTTGCGAATCGGGAGCCACTTTTGGGCTCAAAGGTCGCAACGTTGTCTGCAATATTCATTGTCACTTCTGAATTAAGCTCCAAGATCATTTCGCCCTTGGGGCCCTTAATCACTATTCCGGTGGGTGACTGGTTGATTTCTATGCCCTTAGGCAACTCAACCGGCATTTTTGCAACTCTGGACATGTTTCTTAACTCTGCTTCGTAACCATCAGGCAACGATGCAGAGCACCTCCCCGCCAAAGCCTTTTGCACGAGCACTGCGATCTGACATCACACCTTCTGACGTTGAAACAATCGCAACGCCCAATCCGTTCATAACTTTAGGCAGTTCACTCTTGCCACGATAAATACGCAAACCTGGCTTACTGATTTTCTGAATTTTCTCAATGACCGGCTTGCCATCAAAGTAGCGAAGGGAAACCGTTAGTTCACGCTTGTTACCGGGCTGGTCTACAACCTCGAATCCATCAATGTAACCTTCTGCTTCCAACACGCCTGCGATGGATTCTTTAAGCTGTGATGACGGCATACTGACGGATTCCAACGCAACGTTTTGTCCATTACGGATCCGTGTCAGCATATCGGCAATAGGGTCTGTCATGCTCATATTCGTGTCCTCATACCAGGGTTAAACAAGCAGCCTTACCAGCTTGCTTTGCGTAAGCCCGGAATATTTCCTTCCATTGTCTGCTCACGCAATTTTGTACGTGACAAACCAAATTTACGGTAGTAGCCCCTTGACCGGCCGGTTAATGCACAGCGACTCCGCTGACGAACCGGACTCGAGTCACGTGGCAGCTTTTTCAGCTTATCCATTGCTGCACGACGCTCATCATCACTTGATGCTGGTGCGGCAATAACTCGCTTTAGTTCGGCACGCTTGGCAGCAAACCGCAGCACCATCTTCTGGCGCTTTGCTTCACGTGCGATCATGGACTTCTTTGCCATATTCTCTTACCTGGTTTCCGATCTATTTCTTAAAAGGGAAGCTAAATGCATCTAGCAAGGCACGGCCCTGCTCATTATTTTTTGCTGTCGTGGTAATACAAATATCCATACCACGAACTGAATCAACGCTATCGTAATCAACCTCAGGAAATACGATCTGTTCCTGTACACCCATACTGTAGTTGCCACGACCATCAAACGACTTGGGATTCAAACCACGAAAATCCCGAATACGTGGAATTGCAATACTGATTAAACGGTCAAGAAACTCATACATCTGATCTCGCCGTAGTGTTACTTTGCAACCGATAGGGTAGTTGTCCCGAATCTTAAAGGATGCAACTGACTTACGTGCAAGCGTCACCATTGCTTTCTGACCAGCAATCAGAGTCATATCACCAACGGCCTTTTCAATAATCTTCTTATCATTGACAGCCTCACCTACACCCATATTAAGCGTAATTTTGGTGATTTTCGGGACCTCCATAACGTTCTTTAGACCAAGCTCTTCTTGAAGCTTGGGCATAACGGTGGTCTTGTAGTATTCCTGCAACCTGGACATTGTCTTTTACTCTGTCTTTCTCTTTAAAAGAAGCCTAACTAAACGTCAACAACTTCATTATCCGATTTAAAGAATCGCACCTTGCGACCATCTTCAAGTGTCTTAACGCCAACCCGATCACCTTTACCGCTGACAGGGTTGAACAGCATCACATTAGAAATGTGGATAGCTCGAGCCTCATCAATAATTCCACCCTGCACACCCGCATTTGGGTTGCCCTTCTGGTGTTTCTTTACAATATTGACGCCTTCAACCAGCACCGTATCGTCTTCATCATTGATACGAATCACGGTACCGCGCCGGCCTTTATCTTTGCCTGCGATAACGATCACTTCGTCATTTCTTTTAATTCTGTTCATGGTTCTATCAGTACCTGTTCCGGACGCCTCTAAACTAAAGAACCTCAGGAGCCAGAGAAACAATCTTCATAAACTTGCCGGCACGTAATTCACGTGTAACCGGGCCAAAAATACGTGTGCCAATTGGCTCAAGTTTGGCATTCAGCAAAACAGCTGCATTGCCATCAAAACGGATCAGAGAACCGTCTGCTCTGCGTACGCCCTTTCGAGTACGCACAACAACTGCGTTATAAACTTCACCCTTCTTAACGCGTCCACGAGGAATTGCATCTTTAATACTGACCTTGATGACATCACCAATGCCTGCATAACGGCGCTTGGAACCACCAAGAACCTTGATACACATCACACGCCGTGCACCGCTGTTATCGGCTGCGTTAAGGACTGTTTGCATCTGAATCATGTTTGATCACCGAACGGCCCAGGCCGTTTTCCCTTACGCTTTAGCGCGCCCAATAATTTCAACTAGGCGCCAGGATTTATTTTTTGAAAAAGGTCTGCATTCCGCAATTACTACCTTGTCACCTTCATTGCATGAGTTATCTTCATCATGGGCCATGTAGCGGGTTGTACGGCGCATGTATTTACCATACAAAGGGTGCTTAACCAGGCGCTCAACAGATACAGATACTGACTTATCCATCTTGCTACTAGTTACCTTGCCGGTAACTGTGCGTAACTTGCCGTCTTCAGCGTTTTCACTCACTGCATTTTCTGCCTTGTCATTCATTTAGAAGCACCTGCTTGACTAGATGCCTCAATTTCCTTTGCCCGCAGTACTGTTTTTACCCGTGCAATACTCTTACGCACCTTTCGGTACTGGTCTGGACGCGCCATCTGCCCCGTAGCCTGCTGCATACGCAGATTGAATTGCTCACGACGAAGGCCAACAAGCTCTTCAAGCAATTCATTCTGGCTCTTATTTTGAAGTTCACTTGCGTTCATTAGATTACCTGCCGGCTCACAAACCGCGTTGCAAAAGGCAGCTTAGATGCCGCCAACGTGAAGGCTTCTCGTGCCACATCTTCAGACACACCTTCCATTTCATATAAAATTTTGCCTGGCTGAATCTGGGCAACCCAATATTCAACGCTACCCTTACCCTTACCCTGGCGCACTTCCAGAGGTTTCTTTGTAATAGGTTTATCAGGAAAAACTCGAATCCAGATCTTTCCGCCACGCTTAATATGACGGGTCATCGCACGACGAGCCGCTTCTATCTGACGCGCTGTCAAACGACCACGACTGGTTGCTTTCAAGCCAAACTCGCCAAAAGCTACTGTACTTCCGCGATGCGCAAGACCGCGATTGCGGCCCTTCATCTGTTTGCGGAATTTTGTTCGTTTAGGTTGAAGCATTTACGTGTCCTATCGTCCAGCCTGCTCAGCAGCCGGCTTAATAACTTCCTGCTGTCCGCCTATTACTTCACCACGGAAAATCCAGACCTTCACGCCAATAATTCCATAGGTAGTCATTGCTTCAGAAAATCCATAATCAATGTCTGCTCGGAATGTATGCAATGGCACTCTACCTTCTCGATACCACTCTGAGCGGGCAATCTCTGCGCCATTTAAACGACCGCCTACTTTTACCTTGATACCTTCAGCACCAAGACGCATGGTGTTGGTCACTGCACGCTTCATAGCGCGCCGGAACATCACCCGACGCTCAAGTTGCTGGGCAATACCTTCTGCAACCAGCTGAGCATCCAGTTCAGGCTTACGGATTTCAGAGATATTAAGACGTACATCCTGCAGCGGCAGGTTGATCATCTTGCATATTTCTGCACGTAATTTCTCAATATCTTCGCCCTTCTTACCTATAACAATACCCGGTCGTGCGGTATGAACAGTAATACTGGCCTTACGTGCTGGTCGCTCAATCTGTATACGACTAACTGAAGCCTCTTTAAGCTGCTTCCTCAGAAATGCACGCACCTGAAAATCCTCAAATACGTATTTTGAATATTGCTTACTATCTGCATACCAAGTAGAAGTCCAATCTCTGGTGATACCAAGACGGATGCCAATCGGATGTACTTTCTGGCCCATATTGGTTCCTTATTCGTCCGCGACCTGAACAATGATGTGGCTATTACGCTTAATAATTCGCGTACCACGACCTTTAGCTCGGGCGCGATATCGTCGCAATCCCGGACCTTCATTTATTTCTATGCAGCTAACCTTAAGCTCATCGATGTCAGCACCATGATTGTGCTCAGCATTGGCAATAGCAGACTCAAGAACCTTCTTGAGCATTGCAGCACCCTTCTTTGGCATAAAACTCAGCGTTTGCAGAGCACTGCCAACAGGTTTACCGCGCACAACGTCAGCAACCAATCGAACCTTTTGGGCCGAGATAGGTGCATAACTTAATTTTGCAGAAACACGCATCGTTGCTTTCCTACTTCGTCTTCCGGTCACCAGAGTGACCTCTGTACGTACGGGTACCAGCAAACTCACCTAGTTTGTGGCCCACCATGTTCTCAGAAACAAGCACTGGCACATGATCACGGCCGTTATGCACAGCAATGGTCAGCCCAATCATGTCAGGAATAATCATCGAACGGCGCGACCAGGTCTTTACTGGTTTGCGACTATTGCTAGCCACTGCTGCCTGGACTTTCTTTTCCAGGTGCCCATCTATGAAAGGACCTTTTTTAATCGATCGTGGCACGTCTAAACTCTCCGTTTCCGTTACCTGTTACTTACGCCGCTTGCGTCCACGGGCAATCATCTTGTCCGTACGCTTATTGCTGCGAGTCTTATAACCCTTAGTGGGCACGCCCCATGGAGATACCGGATGCCGGCCCCCTGATGTACGTCCTTCACCACCACCATGTGGGTGATCAACCGGGTTCATGGCTACACCACGAACTGTTGGCCTAACACCCTGCCAGCGTTTTGCTCCGGCCTTGCCGAGCTTCCGCAGGTTGTGTTCGTTATGACCCACTTCACCAACTGTGGCGCGGCAGTCAACATGAATCTTGCGCATCTCACCTGAACGCATACGAAGGGTAGCGTAAGCACCTTCACGTGCAGCAAGCTGCGCTGTACCACCAGCAGCACGAACCAGCTGACCACCTTTACCAGGCTTCAGCTCTATACAGTGCACCTGCGTACCAACGGGAATATTACGGATAGGTAATGCATTACCCGGCTTAATCGGCACATCTTTACCTGACAAAATAGGGTCACCTGCACGACAACCCTTTGGTGCCAGGATATAACGACGCTCACCATCGACGTACAACACCAATGCAAGATGAGCACTACGATTTGGATCATATTCAATCCGCTCTACCTTGCCCGGTATCCCATCTTTATTGCGCTTGAAATCAACAAGACGGTAATGCCGCTTATGGCCACCGCCCTTATGGCGAGTGGTAATACGACCAGCATTATTACGGCCGCCTGTTTTTGACAGCGTGGCAGTCAGACCCGATTGAGGTGCACCCTTGTGCAACTGTGGGCTGTTTACCCGAACCGTAAAACGACGTCCTGGTGATGTTGGTTTTAATTGTTGCAGTGACATGTTCGTTAATCCTTAACGTCTTTATTCAGCGCCGAGAAAGTCAATGTCATGACCTTCAGCAAGAGTGACGTAAGCTTTTTTCCAGTCAGCACGTTTACCAAGAGTCTGGCCAAAACGCTTGATCTTGCCTCGAACATTCGAGACCTGAACATTTTCAACCTTGACTTCGAACATCATTTCGACAGCCTGGGCGATTTCCTTCTTCGTTGAATCTCGACGCACCTTGAAACAAATCTGATTGTGTTTTTCTGCGGCAAGACTGCTTTTCTCAGACACATGAGGCCCAACAAGTACAGTCATCAAGCGCTCCTGATTCATTGCCTTGGTAGTGCTACTCATACCAGACTCTCCTCAAGCGCCTTGATCGCATCTTCAGTCGCAATCACTTTGTCAAAACGAATCAGGCTAACCGGATTTACTTCGCGTAAATCAAGTACATCTACGTAAGGCAGATTACGTGCCGCCAGACATAATTTTGTTTTGTAGCTTTTAACCAAAATAAGGACATTACGACCTACGTTAAGCTCATCAAGCTTGGCGGCTAACAACTTTGTACGTGGCTCTTCAAGTTTAATCTTGTCAATAACAAGCAGCCGGTCCTGACGAACCAGCTCTGACAAAATTGAACGCATGGCTGCACGATACATTTTGCGATTAACTTTCTGACTGTAATCACGTGGCTTGGCAGCAAATGTACGACCACCACCAACCCAAATTGGGCTGCGGGTAGTACCTGCACGGGCACGACCTGTACCCTTCTGCGCCCATGGCTTAGCACCGCCGCCACGAACAGCGGCACGATTTTTCTGGCCTTTGGTACCACTGCGACCTTTAGCACGGAATGCAGTAACAACCTGATGCACAAGCGCCTGGTTAAAGTCTGCAGCAAAGGCTGTGTCATCAACTTCTACCTTGCCACCAGATTGGGTATTTAATTTCATATCGTGGAACCCGGCTTAAGACGCCTGAGCCTCCTCAGCATCATTAGTAGCATCCGGCTGTTCAGGCTCAACTACAGGTGGCACCCAAGCCTGCGCTTCAGGGTGTTTCATGGAGGGCTTGATAACAATACGGGCCTGCTTGTGGCCTGGGACAGCACCCTTAACTAGGATGAGATTACGCTCGGCATCTACACGAACAACTTCAAGATTCTGGGTGGTACAGCTTTCGTTACCCATATGGCCAGACATCTTCTTGCCTTTAAAGACACGACCAGGAGACTGATTCTGACCAATAGACCCGGGCGCTCTATGTGCCAGAGAGTTACCGTGGGTGGCATCCTGTCCGCGGAAATTCCAGCGCTTAATGGCGCCAGCATAACCCTTACCGATAGAGGTGCCAGATACATCAACCATCTGACCTTCTTCAAAGCGTTCCACTGTAATTTCGACGCCAGGCTCAAATGCTTCTAATTGAGATTCTTCGATTCGGAATTCGAACAGGCCTTCGCCCAACTCAGACGATGCAGCTGCATATTGCCCGGCTTCTGTACGAGTTACTTGTGACGCTTTTTTTGTACCCGTGGTGACCTGCAACGCAACGTAACCGTCGCTGTCTGTGGTCTTAATCCGTGTCACTCTGTTAGGAAGGGCTTGAAGCACGGTAACAGGTATCGACCTGCCGTCTTCAGTAAATACGCGGGTCATGCCGCATTTTCGCCCTACGAGACCGATAGCCATTGGTCGTAACCTCTGTCAGATCAGTTCCATCACTTGCTTTCAAGTGAAAGAGACTGAACTAAACCGATAAAGCTGTTCATAAACAAGGGTCAGCCCCCGTCTCTGGTGTCACGACCAGCTTTAGCCAGTCGTGGCGAACTCAGAATCGAAGTCTGACCCGGTGGAATCCATTCGTGCTTGGCGTTTTTATGTTCGCCTTTAGCAACAACTAGAGCAAAGTAAGGCCCGACACAGGTTAAATCCTGCACCGAACCCTAAAGAGCCGGAAAGTATAGCAGGATTTCCTGCTAGTTCAATTTCTAATTAAGCTTAATTTGAACATCCACACCAGCTGGTAATTCCAGCTTCATGAGGGCGTCCACTGTCTTGTCTGTTGGCTCCACAATATCCATGAGCCGCTTGTGGGTCCGTAATTCATACTGATCCCGGGCATCCTTATTGACGTGCGGTGATGTCAACACTGTAAAGCGCTCCATCTTAGTTGGCAGAGGGATGGGGCCCTTTACCTGGGCACCTGTACGCTTCGCCGTTTCAACAATTTCCTTAGTGGAGTTGTCGATAAGCCTGTGATCAAAGGCTTTCAACCTGATTCGAATATTTTGATTAGTCGCCAATTTAGTAACCCAATGTTTTATAAGACTTTTTAGTCTATTTACTTTCTGCCGCCTCAAACGGTTGCGCATCGTACCTAAAGAACCGCGGGAAAGCAACGGAAACCAAGGATTTCAGAGGTTAAATGACACTATTTTTCTATTCAGACATAGCCTAAGCAGAAAGACATCTGGCGGAATTTGTAGCGGCACTTGTGGCTGAGTGAGAGCCCGGTGACTTCGTTCGCCGACAAACACCAAAACTTCAAAGGGCTTTGATTGCCAGAGGCTGGGCCAGAAAAATGACACAGCGCAATATAAAGGCTCTAATCCCGCCGGATAACCTCATCTACAATTCTAGCTGGCACCTCAGCGTACTTTAAAAATTCCATTGAGTAAGTCGCACGTCCCTGACTCATAGAACGCAGGTGTGTGGCATAACCAAACATTTCACCAAGTGGTACCTCGGCCCGGATAATCTTGCCTGCCGGTGACTCATCCATACCCTGTAATACACCACGGCGGCGGTTCAGGTCACCATTTACATCACCCATGTAGTCATCCGGGGTCACAATCTCGACGCTCATAATTGGCTCAAGTAATACCGGTGAGGCATTCTCAGCACCCTGCCTGAATGCCATTGAGCCAGCAATCTTAAATGCAATCTCACTGGAATCAACATCATGGAAGGAGCCGTCATACAGCGTCACCTTGACATCAACCATTGGATAACCGGCAATCACTCCAGCCTCCATTTGCTCCTGCACACCCTTTTCTACTGCCGGTATAAACTCTCTGGGAACTACGCCACCAGTGATCTCATTCAAAAATTCAAAACCTGCTCCGGGTTCCAATGGCTCAAGACGCAGGAAAACATGTCCGTACTGTCCACGCCCACCGGACTGACGCACAAATTTACCTTCCTGCTCAACGGTCTTGCAGATAGTCTCACGATAAGCCACTCGTGGCCGACCTACATTAGCCGAAACACTAAATTCTCGTTTCATGCGATCAACAATAATATCCAGATGCAGTTCGCCCATACCTGAAATAATGGTCTGACCTGACTCTTCATCTGTATGCACTCGAAATGAGGGGTCTTCCTTGGCAAGCTTTTGTAGAGCTACTGCCAGCTTGTCTTGATCTGCTTTTGTTTTTGGTTCAACAGCAACTGAAATAACTGGCTCAGGGAATTCCATACGTTCCAGCGTCAAAACATGCTTTGGGTCCACCAGACTATCGCCTGTAGTGACATCCTTAAGGCCAACTGCTGCTGCAATATCACCGGCCCGTACTTCCTGAATTTCTTCACGATCATTGGAATGCATCTGCAACAAACGGCCTATGCGCTCTTTCTTGCCTTTAATCGGATTAAATATAGTGTCACCAGATTTCAGCACACCTGAATACACTCGGAAGAAGGTCAGACTTCCCACAAATGAATCTGTCGCTATTTTAAATGCCAGTGCCGCAAAGGGCTCATCATCACTTGATGGACGGGTTTCTTCTGATTTGCCATCTGCACCTATACCTTGAATGGCGGCCACATCAGTCGGCGCTGGCATAAAATCAATGACAGCATCCAGCATTGCCTGAACGCCCTTGTTCTTGAATGCACTACCGCACAGAACAGGAACAATCTCATTAGCCAGTGTTCGACTACGCAAACCTTGACGAATTTCAGCTTCACTCAATTCACCAGTTTCAAGGTACTTATCCAGCAAAGCCTCATCAGCCTCTGCTGCCACCTCTATCATCTCACTGCGCATCTTTTGAGCCTGGTCAAGCAACTCATCAGGGATATCAGCAAATGTAAATACTGTACCCATATTTTCTTCTGCCCAGTAAATAGCTTGCATGCGAATCAGGTCTACAACACCCTTAAAATTTTCCTCCGCACCTATGTTGAGTTGTAAAGGAACAGGGTTAGCACCCAGACGCTCTTTTACCTGCGCTATGACACGCTGGTAATCTGCACCTATACGATCCATCTTATTAATGAATATCATGCGCGGCACACTGTATTTGTTTGCCTGACGCCAGACAGTTTCTGTCTGAGGCTCAACACCGCCAACAGAACAAAGCACCGTAATGGCACCATCAAGTACACGCAGTGACCGCTCGACCTCAATGGTGAAGTCAACATGACCAGGGGTATCTATAATATTGACGCGGTGCTGGGGGAACTGCTTGTCCATCCCTTTCCAGAAACAGGTTGTTGCAGCCGAGGTAATCGTAATACCCCGCTCCTGCTCCTGTTCCATCCAGTCCATCACGGCTGCACCGTCATGAACCTCACCTATCTTGTGGGAAATCCCTGTATAGAACAGGACACGTTCTGTGGTGGTTGTTTTACCGGCATCAATATGGGCCATGATGCCAATGTTTCGATACCTGTCGATTGGAGTCGAACGAGCCACATCTGTACGCCTAAGAAATTGGTTTTATACAGCTTACCAACGAAAGTGTGAGAAGGCCTTATTTGCTTCCGCCATACGATGCGTATCTTCACGCTTCTTAACAGCTGCCCCACGGTTCTCAGAAGCATCAAGCAATTCATTTGCCAGCCGCTGAGACATAGATTTTTCACTACGGTTACGTGATGCTTCAATCACCCAACGCATTGCCAGCGTGTCACGACGTGCTACACGCACTTCGATTGGCACCTGATAGGTAGCACCACCAACACGACGAGACTTAACCTCAACCATAGGCTTCACATTTTCCAGCGCTTGCCCGAGCAATTCTACGGCCTGCTCTTCTGTCTGACCACTTTTTTCAGAAATAGTGGTTAGCGCGTCATACACAATATTCTCAGCAACGGATTTCTTCCCGTCCTTCATAATCATGTTGATGAACTTGGTTAGTCGCTGACTACCATGCTTGGGGTCAGGGAGTAATTCGCGTTTAGGTGCTTGTGAACGTCTGGACATGTGTAGACTCGATCAGGTCATGCGTTAATTAATATTTATAGTGTTACTGCAAAAGCTACTTAGGTCGTTTGGCGCCATATTTACTACGGCCATTACGACGATCACCTACGCCAGCACAATCAAGCGTGCCGCGAACAGTGTGGTAACGAACACCAGGCAAATCTTTTACGCGACCGCCACGAATCAATACCACCGAGTGCTCCTGAAGATTGTGGCCTTCACCACCAATGTAACTCGTTACTTCAAAACCATTAGTAAGCCTGACACGAGCAACCTTACGCATTGCTGAGTTTGGCTTCTTCGGAGTTGTGGTATACACCCTGGTGCATACGCCACGTTTTTGTGGACTGCTATCCAGTGCAGGCACATTACTTTTAACCTGCTTGGTCTTGCGTTGCCCGCGTACGAGTTGATTAACGGTTGCCATGTATAAACTCTTGCCTGTTATCTAGTGTTATATGGTTTCAGGACAGACTATTCTGTCCCTAAATATTTTACCAACCCGCTCCAGCGGGTTGCGCATTCTATTTGTGCTGCCTAAACCCTGTCAAGCTGCACAAATACGCTCAATGTGCCTGAAATGCCTGATTTACAGGCACTTTCCCTACCTGTTTCCCTGCAATTTCAGCTAACTTGCTGTAGTGCCAGATTCTTCTGCTGCTGGTTCACTTGCCACTACCTCAACCTCAGGAGTTGCAGGAGCATCCTCTGCAGCAGTGACCTGCTCCAGAACTGCCAGCTCATCAACCAATAACTGCTCACGAGAACGTCGCTGTTCCTGATGGAACTTAAACCCGGTTCCTGCAGGAATTAATCGACCTACAATGACGTTCTCCTTCAAGCCGCGCAAATCATCACGCAAGCCCTTCACGGCTGCTTCTGTCAATACCCGAGTAGTCTCCTGGAATGATGCCGCAGAAATAAATGACTCCGTCGCCAATGACGCTTTTGTTATACCTAACAGCAATGGCTCATATGTGGCCGGCGTAAGGTTTGGTGCAAGAGCCTCATTAGTTTCAAGCAGTCTTGAGCGATCCAGCTGCTCACCGCGCAGCAGGTTTGTATCGCCTGCATCTGCAACCTCAATCTTGCGCAACATCTGACGAATAATCACTTCTATATGCTTATCGTTAATTTTCACACCCTGCAGACGGTATACATCCTGAATTTCGCCAACCAGGTATTCAGCTAACGACTCAACACCACGTAAACGTAAAATATCATGCGGGGTAGGTTCACCGTCAGCAATAAACTCGCCTTTTTCAACCTGTTCACCTTCGAAGACACTAAGATGACGCCATTTTGGTATCAACGTCTCATGGTTTTCACCCGTTTCATCGGTAATAACCAGACGAACCTTGCCCTTAGTTTCCTTGCCAAAGCTAATGGTGCCAGTGTGTTCGGCCATAATGCCGGCATCTTTAGGCTTACGCGCTTCAAACAAATCAGCAACTCGGGGCAAACCACCGGTGATATCACGTGTCTTTGAACTCTCTTGCGGAATTCGGGCAATAACATCACCCACCAAAACATCCGCTCCATCAGTCATAGCAACCAGTGCACCAGGTGGCAATGCATAAACAGCCGGTATTTCAGTATTAGCAAAGCAGATTTCCTTGCCCTTGCCATCAATCAGTTTGGCTGTTGGACGCAGATCTTTACCACCTGCAGGACGCTGTTTTGGATCCATAACAACAATACTGCTTAGACCGGTAACTTCATCTTCCTCTTCGATGACCGTTAAGCCTTCTTTGATATCCTCGAATTTAAGCTTACCTGCCACCTCAGAAATAACTGGGTGAGTATGAGGATCCCAGGTTGCAACAATCTGACCGGGGCCTGCTTTATCACCGTCAGCAATTGAAATCATGGCACCATAAGGCAGTTTATAGCGTTCCCGCTCACGACCATTATCATCAATCACACCCACTTCACCTGAACGACTAACCGCAACAAGATGACCCTTGGCGTGTTTTACGGTCTTCACATTATGCAGTCGCACTGTGCCACCGTTTTTTACTTCAACGCTATTCGCAGCAGCAGCTCGGGAAGCAGCACCACCAATATGGAAGGTACGCATAGTTAGCTGTGTGCCAGGCTCACCAATGGACTGAGCTGCTATAACACCCACTGCTTCACCCTTATTGATTTTGTGACCTCGTGCAAGGTCGCGGCCATAACACTGAGCACAAACACCGTAACGAGTAGCACAACTAATTGCGGAGCGAACCTTAACGTGATCGATGCCATTATCTTCCAGCACCTGGACCATCTTTTCGTCCATCACCACACCAGCAGCCATCACAACCTTATCCGAACCCGGCGCCGTTGCATCTTTGGCCAGTACACGGCCCAACACGCGCTCGTGTAAGGGCTCTACGACATCACCACCTTCAACTAGTGGCGATACCCACAAACCGTTATCCGTTCCGCAATCATCTTCAGTAACAACCAGATCCTGCGCCACATCTACCAGACGTCGTGTCAGGTAACCGGAGTTCGCTGTCTTAAGCGCAGTATCTGCCAGACCCTTACGAGCACCATGAGTAGAGATGAAGTACTGCAGAACGTCCAGACCCTCACGGAAGTTCGCAGTAATAGGTGTCTCAATAATAGAGCCGTCAGGCTTGGCCATCAGGCCTCGCATACCCGCCAGCTGACGAATCTGCGCAGCAGAACCACGCGCGCCGGAGTCAGCCATCATATAGATCGAGTTGAATGAAGGCTGCTCAACAGCCTCACCCTTGGCGTTAATGACTTCATCGGTGCCCAGCTTGTCCATCATAGACTTCGCCACCTGGTCATTAGTGCGAGACCAGATATCAACAACTTTGTTGTAACGCTCACCATCGGTTACCAGACCACTGGCATATTGATCCTGGATATCACGGACCTCATCCTCTGCAACACGCAGAATTGCAGGCTTTTCTTCTGGGATAACCATATCGTTTATACCAATAGAAATACCGGCACGAGTTGAGTAAGCAAAGCCGGTGTACATCAGCTGATCAGCAAAAACGACTGTTGCCTTAAGGCCAACCTGACGATAACAAGTATTGATAAGGTTAGAGATTGCACGCTTGCTAAGGTCCCGATTGATGTTATCAAAACTCATACCTTCGGGAAGAATGTCGGATAACAATGAACGGCCAACTGTTGTATCAACCGTACGGGTACGATGCCTAATTTCTCCGTCTTCTGTTTCGACGCTGTCTTTGATGCGCACTTTGATCTTGGCATTCAGGTCAACAACAAACTCACCATCATCACCCTTATTCTGCCGCGCACGATGCACTTCGGAAACATCGGAGAAGACCATGCCTTCACCACGAGCATTAATACGCTCACGAGTCATGTAATAAAGACCAAGTACCACATCCTGTGAAGGCACAATAATTGGCTCACCGTTTGCGGGTGACAGAATATTGTTTGACGCCATCATCAGGGCACGTGCTTCCAGCTGTGCCTCCAGTGAAAGGGGTACGTGCACAGCCATCTGGTCACCATCAAAGTCGGCATTGAATGCTGTACAGACAAGTGGATGCAACTGAATGGCCTTACCTTCAATCAATACCGGCTCAAAAGCCTGGATACCGAGACGATGAAGAGTTGGTGCACGGTTAAGCATAACGGGATGCTCGCGAATCACCTGAGCAAGAATGTCCCAGACCTCAGAGCCTTCACGCTCAACCAGACGCTTGGCAGCCTTAATTGTTGAAGCTTCACCACGCAGTTGTAGCTTGGAGAAAATGAATGGCTTAAACAATTCCAGAGCCATTTTCTTTGGCAAACCACAC
The DNA here is from genome assembly GCA_024229935.1 of Gammaproteobacteria bacterium. Taxonomy (GTDB): domain Bacteria; phylum Pseudomonadota; class Gammaproteobacteria; order Steroidobacterales. Next base: position 108,166 of record JAAERX010000002.1, read on the forward strand.
TGATGTAGTTTCAGTGTTGGGCCCACCACAATAACTGAACGACCAGAGTAATCGACTCGCTTACCCAGCAAGTTCTGTCGGAAACGACCCTGCTTACCCTTGATCATATCGGCAAGGGATTTCAGCGGACGTTTATTAGTACCTGTGATAGCACGACCGCGACGGCCGTTATCAAGCAATGCATCGGCTGATTCTTGCAACATGCGTTTTTCATTACGCACGATAATATCAGGCGCATTCAATTCCAGCAGTCGCCGCAGGCGATTATTACGGTTAATAACTCGACGGTATAGATCGTTAAGGTCAGAAGTTGCAAAACGACCGCCATCCAACGGTACCAGCGGACGCAAATCCGGCGGTAGCACAGGCATTACAGTTAACACCATCCACTCAGGCTTAATGCCTGAATCACGGAATGCTTCAAGCAGCTTCAGACGCTTAGACAAACGTTTGATCTTGGTCTCAGATGAGGTGCCATTGATCTCATCCCGCACTTTGGTTACTTCACTGTGCAACTCGATGGTCTTCAACATAGCGTGCACAGCTTCAGCACCCATACGAGCATCAAACTCATCACCATATTCTTCCATGGCATCAAGGTACTGCTCATCATTCATCAGGGAACCACGCTCAAGCGGGGTCATGCCCTCATCAACGACAACGAATGCCTCAAAATAAAGCACTCGCTCAATTTCACGCAGCGTCATATCCAGCATCAGACCTATGCGCGATGGCAGAGACTTCAGGAACCAGATGTGCGCAACAGGGCTCGCAAGGTCAATGTGCGCCATACGTTCACGCCGCACTTTTGTTTGCGTAACCTCAACACCGCACTTCTCACAAACCACGCCGCGATGCTTAAGGCGCTTGTACTTACCGCACAGACACTCATAGTCCTTAACCGGGCCAAATATCTTGGCGCAGAAAAGTCCATCGCGCTCCGGTTTAAAGGTTCGGTAGTTAATGGTCTCCGGCTTCTTAACCTCGCCCCAGGACCACGACTTGATCATCTCCGGCGATGCCAGACCAATTCGTATGGCATCAAATTCTTCTACCGTATTCTGCGTTTTAAATATATTTAGTAAGTCGCGCATAATTCACCTGCTAGCTTATTAGGCTTGCGTCTGTATTAGTCCTGCTCAAGATCAATATTGATTCCGAGAGAGCGAATTTCTTTGACGAGCACATTAAAGGATTCTGGCATTCCAGCCTCAATTTCTTGCGTGCCATCGACAATGTTTTTGTACATCTTGGTACGTCCCTGCACATCATCTGACTTAACTGTCAGCATTTCCTGCAAGGTATGAGCGGCACCATAAGCCTCAAGAGCCCAGACCTCCATCTCACCGAACCGCTGTCCACCAAACTGCGCTTTACCTCCCAGCGGCTGCTGGGTAACCAGGCTGTAAGGCCCAGTCGAACGCGCATGCATCTTGTCATCAACCAGATGATTCAGCTTCAGCATGTACATGTAGCCAACGGTAACTGGACGGTGGAAAGTTTCACCACTACGGCCATCGATCAGAGTCATCTGACCAGACTCAGGCACTCCACCAAGTTTCAGCAGCCCCTTAATCTCAGCCTCGGACGCCCCATCGAATACCGGCGTAGCCATTGGCACACCGTTTCGAAGATTACCAGCAAGCTCATCAACTTCAGCATCACTGAGGCTCTTGATGTCCTCTTCCTGACCACCACTCTTGTTGTAAACCTGATCAAGAAAGTCACGGACCTTCTTGGTGCCCGCACCGGTGTCTACAAGATCAGCAATCTTGCCGCCTAGCGCTTTGGCTGCAAGCCCAAGATGGACCTCCAGTACCTGCCCAACATTCATACGTGAAGGCACGCCCAATGGGTTCAGTACAACATCGACCGGGGTGCCGTCTTCAGCGTAAGGCATATCTTCCACTGGAACAATCGTGGAGATAACACCCTTGTTACCATGACGACCAGCCATCTTGTCACCCGGCTGAATACGACGTTTAACGGCAAGGTAAACCTTGACCATCTTAAGTACGCCCGGAGCCAGATCATCGCCAGCAGTAATTTTCTGTTTCTTCTCTTCGAAGCGAACATCAAATTCTTCTCGCTGTGCCTTAAGACGCTTAGCTGCTTTTTCCAGGGATGCATTGGCATCATCATTCTTCAGGCGAATAGCAAACCACTGGTCATGCTCAAGTTCATCAAGATACGCCTTAGTAAGCTTGCTGCCTTTGCTCAATTTATTAGGGCCGCCATCTGCTTGCTTGCCAATCAACATACGTTCAACACGCTCAAAGATGTCTTTCTCAAGTATGCGCTGCTGATCATCAAGATCCTTACGCACACTTTCAAGCTCTGCCGCTTCTATAGAAAGAGCTCGTGCATCTTTTTCAATACCATCACGTGTAAACACACGTACATCAATTACGGTACCGTCCATGCCCGGAGGCACACGCAGTGACGTATCTTTCACATCAGATGCTTTCTCACCAAAGATAGCCCTCAGGAGCTTTTCCTCAGGTGTTAGCTGAGTTTCACCCTTCGGCGTCACCTTGCCGACCAGAATGTCGCCCGCATTAACTTCTGCACCGATAAAAGCAATACCAGCATCATCCAGTTTAGCCAGCGCCGAATCACCTACATTGGGGATATCCGCTGAAACCTCTTCAGAGCCGAGCTTGGTATCGCGTGCGACACAACTCAGCTCCTCGATGTGGATAGTAGTGAATCGATCCTCTTCAACCAGCCGTTCAGAGATAAGGATGGAATCCTCAAAGTTGTAACCATTCCAGGGCATAAATGCGACCAGCATATTCTGACCCAGAGCCAGCTCACCCAAGCTAGTGGATGCACCATCTGCCAGCACATCACCACGGGAAATTTTATCGCCAGCATGTGCCAGTGGACGCTGATTCATGCAGGTATTTTGGTTAGAACGCGTGTACTTCGTCAGGTTGTAAATATCTACGCCCGACTCAGCAACAGTTGTTTCATCATCATTGACACGTACAACAATACGCCCGGCATCAACAGAGTCGACTACACCGCCACGTTTGGCAATTACAGTCACGCCCGAGTCAATTGCTACCCGAGCCTCCATACCGGTACCCACAAGCGGAGTATCAGCGCGCAGTGTTGGCACAGCCTGGCGTTGCATATTTGAGCCCATGAGTGCGCGATTAGCATCATCGTGCTCAAGAAACGGCACCAAAGATGCAGCAACAGATACCGTCTGACGAGGCGAAACATCCATGTATTTGATGTTTTCTTTCGGTAGCAATGTAAATTCATTGTTATAACGAACTGACACCAGATCTTCGACAAGCATACCTTTGCTGTCAGTCTCTGCATTTGCCTGCGCAATAACAAACTGACCTTCTTCAATCGCCGATAAATACTCGATCTCATCAGTAACCTTGCCATCCTTAACCTTACGATAGGGTGTTTCAAGGAAACCATAATCATTAGTACGAGCATAGACAGCCAGTGAGTTAATCAGGCCAATATTTGGGCCTTCAGGTGTCTCAATAGGGCATACACGACCATAGTGCGTCGGATGCACATCACGCACCTCAAAGCCTGCACGCTCACGAGTCAAACCACCTGGCCCAAGCGCCGATACACGGCGTTTATGAGTTACTTCAGACAATGGGTTGTTCTGATCCATAAACTGCGAAAGCTGGCTGGAACCAAAAAATTCCTTTACAGCAGCAGCAACAGGTTTGGCATTAATCATTTCCTGAGGCATCAGGCCTTCAGAATCTGCCAATGTCAGGCGTTCTTTGACAGCACGTTCAACACGCACCAAACCTACACGGAAAGCATTTTCGGCCATCTCTCCAACGCTTCTTACGCGACGGTTACCAAGATGGTCAATATCATCAACATTACCCTTGCCGTTACGGATATCCATCAATACCTGCAGCACAGCCAGCACATCATCCTGATCCAGGACGCCACTGCCTTCACTATCATCACGGCCAACGCGACGATTGAATTTCATCCGCCCAACGCCGGAAAGGTCATAGCGCTCAGGATTAAAAAACAGGTTGTTGAACAGGTTTTCAGCAGCATCCTTGGTTGGCGGCTCGCCTGGGCGCATCATCCTGTATATTTCTACCAACGCTTCTAGCTGTGTAGATGAAGGATCAACCCGCAAGGTATTGGAGATGTAAGGGCCTTCATCAAGATCATTTACATGCAGCGTACGAATATGCTGCACGCCTGCCGCTAGTAATGCCTGAATTAACTCTTCTGTAAGCTCAGTATTTGCCTCAGCCAGCGGCTCACCCTCTTCATTAAGCAGGATCTCACCCGTCTCTTCATCCATGATTGTACGCGCGAGAACCTTACCCTCAAGATACCCAGTCGGTACTACTATGGTGTCGGCCTTGGATTTCTCCAATTCCTTAACGTGACGGGCAGTAACACGTCGCCCTTCAGCAACAATAGTTTTGCGGCCAATCTTAATATCAAAAGTCGCATTCTCACCACGTAAACGCTGCGGTACCAACCCCATCTCAATCTTGTCTTCTCCAAGAAAGAAATCATTGGTGTCAAAAAAGATTTCAAGAATCTCTTCCTTTTCAAGACCAAGAGCGCGCAGGAAAATAGTGACAGGCAGTTTACGACGACGATCGATACGCACAAATACGCTGTCTTTCGCATCAAACTCAAAATCAAGCCATGAACCACGGTAGGGAATTACCCTTGCCGAGAACAGCAACTTACCAGATGAGTGTGACTTGCCTTTGTCGTGATCAAAGAACACACCCGGTGAACGATGCAGCTGCGAAACGATGACACGCTCGGTACCATTAACTACAAAAGTACCGTTATCTGTCATCAATGGCATTTCACCAAGATAGACTTCCTGGTCACGAATCTCCTTAATCGGCTTCGGCTTCTTGCTAGCCGGAGCATCCTTATCATAAATGACCAAACGGACCTGCACTCGCAAGGGCGCAGCAAACGTTAGGCCACGAACCTGACATTCCTTGACATCAAATACAGGCGTACCGAGTTCATAACTAACGAACTCAAGTGCTGCCGTACCAGAATAGCTGACAATCGGAAACACGCTTTTAAATGCAGCGAGTATCCCTCTGTCTTTACGATCAGCTGACGCTGTATCGGTTTGCAGGAATTTGCGGTAGGAATCCAGCTGGATTGACAACAGGTATGGAGCATCCATGACGCTCATTTGTTTGCCAAAATCCTTACGGATACGCTTTTTCTCAGTAAAGGAATATGCCATCTATCAGCACCTCGCACGCTTACACGTTGCGTCTGTGTATCTATTTAAGCAATGCAAGAGCGCGCCAACAGCAATCTGCCGCAGCACCTCTTGCGTGTTCATACAATCAAACAAAAACAGTTTCAATGCTTTAGTTCGCAAACGGTCTTACTTCAGCTCAACGGTGCCGCCGGCTTCTTCCAGACCCTTCTTCAGCTCTTCAGCCTCAGCTTTGGAAACCGCTTCTTTCAGCGTTGAAGGTGTACCTTCAACAGCATCTTTAGCTTCCTTCAGACCCAAACCAGTAACAGCACGGACAGCCTTAATAACTGAAACCTTGTTATCACCAAAGCCGGTCAGAACTAAGTCGAACTCATCTTTCTCTTCTTCTGCAGCAGCTTCACCACCCGCAGCTGCAGCAACTGCAACTGGCGCGGCGGCAGATACGCCCCAATCTTCTTCAAGCTCATTAATGAGCTCAACCAGCTCCAATACAGGCATTTCGCCCAGAGCTTTCTTGATATCTTCACGTGAAACAGACATTTAACTTCTCCTGAAATACTTTTTTCGTTACCGAATACTTTAAAAATGGACAGTTCATCCGCTTATGCGGCTTGTTGCTGATCCCGATAGGCTGCGAGCAGCCGTACAAATTTGCCTTGAGGCTCGGCAATAGTGCGAACGAACTTGCTTGCTGGCGCCTGTAACAGTCCGAGTAATTGTCCTCGGGCCTGATCCAGTGTCGGCAATTTCGCGAGTCGGTCCAGATCACTTGCGGGGTACGCTGTGCCACCAATGGCTACTGCCTGGGTGACGAGCTGCTCACAAGTCTTGGCAAAATCCTTAACGATCCGGGCAGCAGCGCCTGGGTCCTCTTTAGAAAATGCAAGAATGATTGGACCGGTAAGCGAATCAGCAAGACATTCGAACTCGGTGCCGTCAATAGCCCGCTTTGCAAGGGTGTTCTTAACGACGCGTACGTAAACGCCTTCATTCCGGGCCTTAGCCCTGAACTCAGTCATTTGCTCAACAGTCATACCACGGTAATCCGCAGCAATAGCTGACAACGCTCCTGTTGCCACCTCATTCACCTCTGCAACAAGAGCCTTCTTGTCTTCGAGTCTGAGTGCCATCTAATTCTCCTGGCCTCTATACCACTAAACAGTTGCAACCAAACAGCAGCACAACCACCTGTGATGGGCACCTTCACCAGGAAACCTGATTCGGGTAACGCCACCTGCGCAGGCCGACCTTACGATCATTAAGCTCCCGATCACCTACTTCGGTTGCACCTACGGTCTCTGATGCTTGGACAAGGCTTTTGGTCTTGTCCATCATTTCAACAGCCGGGGTCAACCCCCAACCTATGGAATTCTTACAGCATCTCTACTGCAATCAGGTTTAAAAACTTTCGGGGCTTTACCCCGCCACCTCTTAAACCCTTCTAAACTTTTAAACTGTTGCCTGATCTACGACCACGCCAGGGCCCATCGTTGAAGAAACAGTCAGCTTTTTCATATAGACACCTTTAGCTGAAGTCGGCTTTGCCTTCTGCAGGTCTGCCAGTAATGCAGAAAGATTCTCTTTCAGTGCATCCAGCTCAAAATCAGCCTGGCCAATCGAACAATGAATAATTCCCGCTTTATCTGTACGGTAAGTAACCTGTCCTGACTTGGCATTTTTAACTGCAGCTTCAACATCCTGCGTTACCGTCCCAACTTTTGGGTTAGGCATAAGACCACGTGGCCCAAGCACCTTGCCAAGCTGACCTACAATGCGCATTGCGTCAGGCGTGGCAATTACTGTGTCAAAATCCATTTCACCGGCTTTTACTTTCTCAGCAAGATCCTCAAAGCCAACGATGTCTGCTCCTGCGGCCTTAGCCTTCTCGGCATTCTCACCCTGAGTAAATACAGCAACCCGCACTGTCTTACCTGTACCATTAGGCAGCACAGTTGAACCACGTACCGCCTGGTCTGATTTCTTTGGATCCACACCAAGGTTAATGGCTATATCAATTGACTCTTTAAACTTTGCTGTTGCCAGTTCTTTCACCAGCACAAGCGCCTCATCAACAGACTTAACATCAGCATGAGAAGTTTTTTCTGCTATAAGTTTGGCTTTTTTACTCAACTTAGCCATATCAGACGCCCTCTACTTCAAGACCCATACTACGGGCACTACCAGCAATAATGCGTACAGCGGCATCAAGATCAGCAGCATTTAAGTCCACCATCTTTAACTCTGCAATTTCCTCAAGCTGAGCTCGGGTAACCTTGCCTACCTTTTCAGTATTGGGGACACCGCTACCTTTCTTAATACCTGCAGCCTTTTTCAACAACACAGCTGCCGGTGGCGTCTTGGTAATAAATGTAAAGCTACGGTCGCTGTAAACTGAAATAACTACAGGAGTCGGTAAACCGGGCTCCAGACCCTGCGTCTGCGCATTAAACGCTTTACAGAAGTCCATAATATTTACACCGTGCTGACCCAGAGCCGGGCCAACCGGCGGACTGGGGTTGGCCTTTCCTGCCGGAATCTGCAGCTTAATATAAGTCTCTATCTTCTTTGCCATGCTACACCTCTATGGGTACAAACGTCCGTCATTAACAACGAACTCCCCTGTAACCGTCAGCGCCGTTATTAAAACGACACAAAATTAACTAACTCTTTTCTACCTGACCAAAGTCCAGCTCAACCGGCGTTGGTCGACCAAGAATCTGTACTGCAACCCGCAGCTTGCTCTTGTCGTAATTGACATTCTCAACCACACCACTGAAGTCATTAAACGGACCATCAATAACCCGCACTACTTCACCAGGCTCAAACAACACCTTCGGCCTTGGCTTATCAACGCCTTCTTCAACCCGATTAAGAATCTGGTTGGCTTCAGCCTCAGTAATTGGCGCAGGCTTATCACTAGAGCCACCAATAAAACCAAGCACTTTTGGTACTTCTTTCACCAGATGCCAGGTCTCTTCATCAAGTTCCATCTGCACAAGCACATAACCCGGGAAAAACTTACGCTCACTACGACGTTTCTGACCTTCACGCATCTCCACCACTTCTTCAGTGGGCACAAGGACTTCGCCAAATTTATCTTCCAGGCCATGCAACTTGACGCGCTCTTCGAGCGAAGTCTTTACCTTATTCTCAAAATTAGAATAGGCGTGAACGACGTACCATTTAAGCGCCACGTATTAGTCCCCGTAACCTGTCAGCAGTCGTGTTATCCACAACAGAAAAAAGTCTAAACCCCAGAAAAACAAACCCAGAATCAATGCAAATACCAATACCATCAGTGCCGTTTGTACAGTTTCCTGACGTGTCGGCCAGATTACCTTGCGTATTTCAACGCGTGAACCCTGAATAAACCTCCACAAGGTTCGGCCTCGCTCGCTCTGCATAAAAACAGCAACAGCTAAAGCTACAGCAACCAGCAACAACGACACAGATACAAGAAGCGACTGCTCCTCGTAAAAATAGAAGGCTGCAATACCACCCACCAAAATGGCAGCGGTTAGTGCAAGTTTGACTGTATCCAGGAAACCTGAACTCGTCTCTGCGTTCGTATTCATCTATGCCCGAAATCTAATCTGATCAAACCAGCACCAGGGTGTTGGCAGGCCAGGAGGGAATCGAACCCCCAACCTGCGGTTTTGGAGACCGCCGCTCTGCCAATTGAGCTACTGGCCTTCCGCCTGCCACCGTCACTACGACGGTTAACCCTGCTCTGGTCATTACTCTTTAATCAAGTAACAACCAGCCCCAAATAATGGGGCGCGAATCAAATCCTGTTATTCAATAATTTTTGCTACAACACCTGCACCAACAGTTCTGCCACCTTCACGGATAGCAAATCGAAGGCCATCTTCCATAGCAATTGGTGCAATAAGCTCTACAACCATCTGGACGTTATCACCCGGCATTACCATCTCTGTGCCTTCAGGCAACTCACATGCTCCCGTTACATCCGTCGTACGGAAGTAAAACTGTGGGCGGTAACCTTTGAAGAATGGTGTATGACGACCACCCTCTTCTTTGGTCAAAATGTAGACCTCTGCTTCAAACTTGGTATGCGGTGTAATTGAACCGGGCTTCGCCAGTACCTGACCGCGCTCAACTTCTTCACGTTTGGTACCACGTAGCAGTACACCTACGTTGTCACCAGCACGACCCTCATCAAGCAGCTTCCTGAACATCTCTACGCCTGTGCAGGTTGATGTTGCAGTATCTTTGATACCAACAATTTCAATATCATCACCAACTTTAACAATGCCGCGCTCGATACGACCTGTAACCACGGTGCCACGACCAGAGATTGAGAAGACATCCTCAACAGGCATCAGGAATGCGCCGTCTATTGCACGCTCAGGTTCTGGAATCCAGGTATCCAATGCATCAACCAGCTTTTCAATTGCTGGTGCACCAATATCAGATGTATCACCTTCAAGTGCTTTCAGTGCTGAACCAACAATCAATGGAGTGTCATCACCAGGGAACTCATAGGTTGACAGAAGATCACGCACTTCCATTTCAACCAGTTCCAGAAGTTCTTCATCATCAACCATGTCAGCCTTATTCAGGAACACTACGATGTAAGGAACACCCACCTGCCTTGCCAGCAGAATGTGCTCACGCGTCTGTGGCATTGGGCCATCAGCTGCACTACAAACCAGAATAGCGCCATCCATCTGAGCTGCACCGGTGATCATGTTCTTCACGTAATCAGCATGGCCGGGGCAGTCAACGTGCGCATAGTGACGCGCGTCACTTTCGTACTCAACGTGAGCTGTAGCAATAGTAATGCCGCGCTCACGTTCTTCAGGAGCGTTATCAATGTCAGCAAAGGCCTTTGACTCGCCGCCATGCTTATCGCCCATGACTTTGGTCAGCGCCGCTGTTAACGTTGTCTTACCGTGGTCAACGTGACCAATCGTGCCAACGTTTACATGGGGTTTATTACGCTCAAATTTTTCCTTAGCCATCGATGGATCCTCTGATCTTTTTTATGTCTGTCTAGTTGTAAAACTTACGAAACTTCTTTTTTCTAGCCGTTGCCCAGCTTGCCATTCATCCGGCAATATCTGGAGCCCACGACCGGAATTGAACCGGTGACCTCTTCCTTACCAAGGAAGTGCTCTACCCCTGAGCTACGTGGGCTTGTATTAACTAAAGCCATGGAGCGGGTGATGGGGATCGAACCCACATCATCAGCTTGGAAGGCTGAGGTTCTACCGTTGAACTACACCCGCTTTGATGTCGAACTAAAGCCCTTTTCCCACTAGCCTTTTTCCACTGGCCCACGCCAGCTACTGTTTTATTTTTTTACCTACACTTACCAGCTTATCGCTCAATCGAACGAGTGCAGGAGACCGTACCTCGATCATCTCGACCTAGGCAAAACCTCCTGCTAAATCCAAATTGTTCTGCATCACTTCCACCATCTTCTTATAGAATCTGGTGGAGGGGGCAGGATTCGAACCTGCGAAGGCTGAGCCAGCAGATTTACAGTCTGCCCCCGTTGACCGCTTGGGTACCCCTCCGCGATGCAGGGCGCGCATTTTCCGCTGTGCTTGCCGCTGTGTCAACAGCCCAGAGCATTTTTTGCATTGCCATAGGGGTTAGTGCCTCCGGCAACAGAATAAGGGGCAAACCCGGCCAAAAACAGGAGCCATTTCCGCCTGATTTCTGACTCAGATAAAGTCAGAGGATTTCTTTGATATTGGTGGCTGGGACAATAATTCAATATTTTACAGTTACTTAAAAGACTTGACGGCCACAAAAGGCTTGCCCCTCCAGGCAGTGGGAATAAATTTAAGGCACTTTTTATCGTCTGGGTACTGCTCGATTAATACCGCACGAGGCGTTTGCGACGTCGATGAAGCTTGAACGCTCCAGCAGACGTGAATTCTGGCTAAATCTTTCCAGACCTTGCCTGTTTGCCGCCCTTTGGGCGGCCCTGCGCTGGGCCAACCTCCGGCAATCAAAGCCTTTCATGGCCGGGGTGTTTGCCGGCGAAGAATAAAGCGGATCGCAGGGAGCCATCGCGTCGGTGAAGCTTGAACGCTATCAGGCAGCAGGAATAGATTTTAGATGCCGAGATCTCGCTTGAGCGCGAGATCGGCATTAATTCAACCAAAAATTTTTCCAGTCCTTGCCTGCAGCGAGGACTGGAAAAATGGTCTCATTGAATGGTGCCGGCACCAAGATTTGAACTCGGGACCTACTGATTACAAATCAGTTGCTCTACCAACTGAGCTATACCGGCATAACAACATCTGCGGGTGGCGAATAATAGAGTCGCGCCCCCATTAGGGCAAGTGCCCCGATCTAGATTCCTGCCTCTGCACAAGAAATTGTCTCGGTACGAAGAATCTGACCTTCATCTGTACGGAACTCTCCCAGCTGCATAGGTCGGTCTCCAGGTAACCGCACTTCCAACCAAAAATCACTGCCCGGCTGAAAACGATCAGCCACAATAGTTTCATAGCCCTGCCTGATTGCTTGTGACATCACCTTGTTTGCGCTCGAACGAAGTCGGAATACGCCCAGAGATATATGAAAATTATCATCTCCTTGCAATATATAAGCATCCTTCATACCAGCAGCAATCAACACATCCCGAGTGGTTTCCGCCTTAGCTCTTGAACCCAGGTCAGCAACCTGCACCCAGTGCCCTACCCAAACCTGACCTTCCTTTGTTGTTTGTCGCACTGTGGCCTCACGACCCTCAAGGGAACGGCGTACAGAATCTGCATCATTTTCACGTGAGAAAGGCCCGATCTTGAGGCACCGATAAGCAGCCTGACCGTCACTTATTACTACTTCGGGCAAAACAACTTCCACCTCAGGTTCAGCCGCTGTATTAACCAGCATTAAACCAGGATAATCCTGAGCTATATAAGTAGCAGCAACTTTGACATCAGGCACCAGAACCCAGTGCTGGTATGCATATGCCAGAAAATTCAGCAGCAATAAAACCAGCACCCCATTACGCATTTATTCAGCCTCCACGGCCAGATAACGTAACCCCTCAAGTACCAGCATCGGCATCAGCTCCACTTCCAAATCAGGCAAAGGCATCAGGTCTTCAGCATCGCCACCTGTCAACACAACCAAGGGCGTAATCCCATCTTGCTCTGATATCTGTTTTAGCGCCTGAAAAATCACTGAGCGCAGAGCAAATAATGCACCACACTGCACGGCTGAAAAAGTGTCACGCCCAAACCAGTCGTCACCTGTAATATTGCCCTGACTGTGACTGGCAAACCCTGCTATATCACTGGTATCCCTATTAAGCGACTGTGTCATAAGTGCAAGACCCGGCAGAATAATCCCACCTTGATGCCGGCCATTAGCTGCCACTGCATCAATCGTTACAGCTGTACCCATATCAACAACACACACGCTCCTTTGAAAGTGCTGCCAGGCCCCCACAATGACTGCCCAACGATCAGCACCCAACTGTTCTATAGCGGTATAGCCATTGATTACTTCACCACAACATTTTGTTGTTCGTGCAAGCTGTAAGGTCAGACCAAACCGTGACTCAAGCGCCTTAGCTAATGCATGCTCTAACTCTACTCCAGCAACATTAATTGCCCATACTGAATCAATATTATTTGCTGGTTTAAAATCAGCAATAAATGCAACAGCCTGTTCAGGTGTTAGCCCACGATGCACCAATTCTCCTGGGTATAGCAGTTCACTGCCTGTATCAAAGGCCCATTTAATTCTGGTGTTACCAATATCAAATAAGAGTTTCATGGCTCAGCTCTAACACTTACATCCCCAGTAACCAGAAGATGCAACTTCCCATTTGCTTCAAGTCGCAATCGGCCATCTTCAGTTATACCCCGGGCAACACCCGATAAAACTGCATCATCCAATTGCACATTAATCCGTTGTCCTGCCAAATAATCAGCCGCACCCCACTCATCAGCAAGTGATGTAAATCCATCCTTACTAAAATCCGCCAGCACGGCACAAATTTCATTAATTAATAATGCCGCTGTTTGATTACGCCCCGCCACCTCAACACCTGCAACATCAGTCATGCATGCAGGTGCAATACCACCACTTGCTACTACCGCCTTTTCAGCCAAATGATTTAAGTGATAATTGACCCCGACTCCAGCAACCACATAAAGCGGGCCTCCAGCTTCACCCTGTACATCAATTAATATTCCAGCCAGCTTGCAGCCATTTGCCACAATATCATTAGGCCACTTTAGCTGCGCACCTGCAGCCCCCGCCGATCGCAATGCCCGTAAAACACCCACACCCACTGCAAGCCCAAGACAGGATAGGTTTGCAGGACTCATCGAAAATTTCCTGGCCACTGACAGACAGATACCATGACCTGCAGGCGCAAACCACTGCCGTCCCCGTCGCCCACGCCCGGAAGACTGATACTCTGCTAAACATACATGAGCAACACCTGGTGATGGTGATGGCTTTTTGAGTAAATGGTCACTGGTGGACTCAGAAATCCATAAAATTTCTGGTGGTTCACATAACTGTCGAGTGCGGTCATTAAGAGAATTATTAATCTGGAACTTATCCAGCATTTCCAGTGGCGCAGCTAACCGATAGCCTTTCCCCGCCTGAGCAACCACTTCAATATCAAGTGATGACAGTTGACGAATATTCTTCCATATAGCAGAACGGGTTACACCCAGACTGGTTGCAAGCTCATTACCTGAATGTAGCTGCCCATCTGCAAGCAAACAAAGTAATTGCCACTGAACAGACATCAGATATGGTGTGAACGCCCAAACAAACTGAAACGAATATCCGGACTACCTTCACCTGCTGCCAGCTTGCGTAAATTTGAACGGTGCGTATATACGATAAAGCATGCAACAATACTGGTGAATACAATCAAATTAAGTTGGTCAGCCCCAGCTGTCATCAACAGGAAAACCGGAACAGCAAGAGCCGCCATTATTGTTGCCAGGCCAACATAACCGAATACAAACAAAATACCGAACCAGACAATTACTGCAGGCAAAAATAAACCAGGTAAAATGGTTAAGAGCACTCCTAATGTGGTTGCTGCACCTTTGCCACCATTAAATCCAAACCACACTGGATAACAATGACCAAATATTGCTGCAGCACCACAAGCATAGGTCAGCCACTCACCTGAAACTGCTGAGCCCTCGCCAACAAATGCAATATTGAGTGGAGGCAAAATCATGACCGGTAACACCCCCTTACCGATATCCACCACCATAACGAAAAAAGCAAACAATTTGCCCTGGGTTCTAAGTGCATTCGTACCGCCCGCATTGCCACTGCCAGACTTGCGAATATCTATGCCGCCAGATAGCCAGCCAATTAGCAGCGCACCGTTCAGTGACCCTGCCAAATAACTGAGAAAAACCTTAAAACCGAGTTCTAGCAAGGCTAACCCGCCCGCCTATTAGTCCCACAGAAGTGCAAATTGTAGCACCTGCAAATTTATGCGACTGCAAGTAGTGTCAGACACTTTTACTCTTTACCTGTGTGGCACCAAAACGAGTGTCCGGCTTGGCTGCAGCAGAAGATTGACGGGCAACCCGCTGTCTGACTCTACTGAGCCAGCTCTGACCTTCTGAAGATGCTGACCACCAGCTTTGACGCAGCTGATTACGTTTTCCTTCTGAATTCATGATGCTCCCTCCTTGAACCATCAGACCAGCGCTTGCTAATTTGTATACCATTCAGTCCGGTCTTTAATAAATATTTAATAGAGCAATACTTTAGACTTGCAATGCATCGGTTTCAAGCAAGCACTCTTAACTAATTTGTTACTAACTTGTTACACAGCACACTTGACCCACACTATGTGCGTATAACATCATGTAAAACTATTATAGTTATGCTGGTGCTATTTATCAGTTAGGAAGGAAGGAAATACCAATGAAGACCATAAGCATTATGCTCGCCTCTCTCCTTGTGCTGATAGGCTGCTCAAGCGAACCGCCACCACAATGGGGCGTAGAAATTGAGGGGGAATGGATTCTTGTAAACGACCTGCACACCCATACCGGCACGTGGGACATGATGCCGCCGGGTTTTCAGAACCGGCTGGCAAACCGAGCCCCAGATGCATTTCGCTGGAGTTTTGGCCCCGTTACCGACTGGCTCCTAAACCCCGATAGCATCATTTCACAAATGAATAATGCCGGCATTTACGGCGCTGGCGTTTTTGCACTCTACAGCCCACATACGACCGGGCTGGCGCCCAATGATTTTGTCTCCGAACGTGTGATGACCCATCCGGACCGCCTCTACGGCTTCGCCTCTTTCCGTGCAGACCAATGGAACCTGGACAGCGCAGAGCGATTAGCTGAACTGGAACGTGCCGTGCAACTACCAGGTATGGTTGGCATCAAGCTAGCACACGCACACCAGCAGATTCGTCTCGACGACGAGCGCATTTATGGTGTTTATGAAATTTCCGCTCGCTATGGCAAACCAATGTATATCCACACTGGTAGCAGCCCAAACCCCGGCACACGCTATGAAGCCCCCTACGCCGATGCAGCGTACCTGGAAGATGCTATTAAAAAGCACCCTGAAGCCATTTTTATTCTTGGCCATACAGGCTATGACACAAAAAATAAAGCGCTAACCTTTGTCGACAACGCTATAGAATTAGCAGTGAAATATGACAACGTTTATCTCGAACCCGGCGCACTCGGAGCTGAACGTGGCGAACTTGTCATTGATGACTTCGTAACCCGGCTAAAAAATGCAAACGTACTGAGCAAGGTCATTTACGGCTCAGATGGCGTACAGATGCCAGGCTATTTAAAAGAACACCTGGAAAACTACGTCGCCGCCATGGAACGTAACGGCTATACCAAAGAAGAAATGCGCCAGGTACTATCAGAAAACTTCATCCGTGTATTCGGTGGCCTTGGAACCCCCCCCAACCAGATTGCCGAAGCAGATACGGGAGCTTAATAAATGAAAATCTTTACCCATAAATCCTATGCAGTGCTAACAAGCATCACAGCCCTGATAGTATTGAGTGCATGCAGCGGCGCACCAGAAGAGAAGTATCAAACAGTCACGCTAAATGGCAACGTGGAATTACAGGCTGGTCCGGTACCGGCAGGCACTATTCACTTTCGCCTTTATACTCTGTGGTTCCTGGAAGGCGATCTGCGTCACCCGTTAGAAGAAATCGAAGACTTTCAGTCTGACTCAGCTAACTTCACTCATACGTTTGAGTATCCGCTGCATAAAGGCACTGGCTTTGCTATTCATGCCTGGATCGATACGGATGATGACGGTGTATTCTGCACACCCTCAGTTAGAACGGATCCCGGTGGCCTAGCATGGACAGAGGAAACACCGAGCAGTGAAATTGATATGACCATCACGCTGACTGATAACTGTCGGAATGCAAGCTGGTTCTATCCACCTGCTCCCTAAGGCTTCCTCAGCGAGGGCAAAGCCTGTCTGGTAAAAATCTGTAGGGGTCGAGCTCGACCCCTACAACATATTCAACACCGGATTTATCGAGCCGAACCTGAATGCCCCTGACCTCGATGCATCAAACACCACAACCAGTTGCTGTTAATTCCCCCAGCCTCTGCAGCAAATAACTCTGTATCAGTAGACATGGCTTACCTCACGCCTGATTTTAATCATTTAGTAAACTAAGAAAACTGATGGTTTGGTGTTGAACGTGAAATTTCCTGTTCAGCTGCATTCATATCGGCCTCTACCTCATCAAATAACGGAGTCGACAAATAACGCTCGCCCGTATCAGGCAACATGCACAACACGTTACTTCCTTCCGGTGCCTCTGCACAAATTTTTAAAGCACCTGCCACAGTAGCTCCACTGGATATACCAGCAAAGATTCCTTCCTGTTGTGCCAGGTTACGTGCAGCCACCAAGGCATCATTACCATTAACAGGCAACACCTGATTGGCCAGTTCAAGCCCTAATGCCTCTTCAGTTAACTGGGGAATAAAGTCAGGCGTCCAGCCCTGTACGGGATGTGGGCTGAAGCTGGGGTGGCTTCCCGCAGGCGAACCATCTGTATTTCTCTCCTGCTGAACACCACTGGCGATTAGCTGAGCATTATCCGGCTCACATACGATGATTTTAGTATTGGGGCTCTCCTTGCGCAGCACCCGGCCAACACCCTTGAGAGTACCGCCGGTACCAAAACCAGTGACCCAATAATCTAGCTGGATATCTGCAAAAGATTCCAGAATTTCAACCGCCGTTGTACGCGAGTGCATATCAGCATTGGCTTCATTCTCAAACTGTCTGGTCAGAAACCAGCCATGTTCTTCAGCCAGCTCTTTAGCCTTATTAATCATGCCGCTGCCCTTCTCAGCAGCCGGAGTCAGCACCACCCTTGCCCCAAGAAAACGCATAATCTTACGACGTTCGATGCTGAAGCTCTCAGCCATGACACATACAAAGGGATAGCCTTTGGCCGCACATACCATAGCCAGGCCAATACCTGTATTACCACTGGTGGCTTCAACTACAGTCTGTCCCGGCTTAAGTACACCGCTTTTTTCTGCAGCCTCAATTACGCCAAGCGCAAGACGATCCTTAACTGAACTGAGGGGGTTAAAGGATTCTGCCTTGGCATATAAATTGATACCTGCAGGGCCCAGGCGATTAATCTTAATGACTGGTGTATGACCAATGGCCCCAAGTATATTTTCATAACGCTGACTCATGATATCCCCATGAATAAGTCTTATTCTTTATCTGTTTAATCGTATAGTAATTAATTACACGCCTACCAATCCAGAACCGCCCTGCTGTCCCTGACCAGGAACGACAATTGACGAAGCCTGCTCACGGCGCATTTCTTCAAGCTTTACTGCCATTTCTTCAACGGCTTTTTGTGCTTCTTCACCAAAGTTACCGGCAGCTTCACCCAGATTGTCGCCCGGAATATCAAAGTTCAGCGGCATTGGGCCTGCCTGAGTCATTACCTGAGTAGCACCCATGAACAATACCTGCCGTGAAGCATCAACTTCACCTTCACCGTTAACAGGTATCATCTGGCGAATAGTGCCAACTTTAAGATCTGTATATGACTCTTCACGATACAAACCATCTTTATTAAATTCGGGTGCTGGGGTTTCTGCCTGCTCATTCATTACTTAATTCTCCGGTTATTATTTTTGCTTTTGGGGCAAATCAGGTCGCGTATTGTATACCCCATTCCTTCTGCTCGCCGCATTTTAGACAGAGTCATGTTCCTGTGAATATTTCCCCGGTCGTTTTAGTAACCAGTAAACAATGATGCTCAGGCCTATACCTAGCATAATCTGACCAAAAACAAGGAACGCCGCACTGGATGCAGCCAAGGTTATGCCACGGGTAATGTTAATAAGCGCATGCCAGAGTGCGATCATCAGCACACTGCGGGTTTTGTCATATAACAGCGTGCACCAAACTGCAGCAGACAAAATACCCAATGAAAACCCTATACCTGCACCAAGCTGAAATTCAGGCCGCATCAGGAAAGAAGGCAGATGCCACAGTAACCAAACTGGCCAAAGTGCCAATGTAGCCAGCAAAGGGCCAAAGCGTCCTCGTAATACCGGTAATGCAAAGCCACGCCAGCCAGGCTCTTCACCAAGCCCCCGCAGGATGCCACCAAACAGAATTAGTTCTGCCAGCTTGCCGCCGGCAGACAATTCATTAAACAAGCCACCGGAAAACAGCCGGTCTAGTTCTCCTGTAATTAGCAATGCAAGCAACATAACCAAAAAGGGTGATAACAATGCTGCTGCAAGCCAAATACCTGGCACCCGCCAATGAGTTAGGCTGGCAAATAATTGTTTAACACCCACTACACCCTGCGTAGCCTGAAGCACGACTATAGCCGCAACAAAGGGGCCAAATGCAGCCAGTGCCTCCAGCCAGTGAGGTAGCTGCAAAGCAATCATGCCACGTGCCGCGAGCATCATGGGCAGTTCTACAGACCAGGTAAACAGATAAGCCAGCACAAAATAACTGGCTAACGGATATCGCCTAAATAAAGTTTTCATGGTTTACGCCAGTGCATCTGCCAACCACTAAAAACAGGTGGGTATATCCTGAATGGGCTTCACAACCATACTCAACAAGGCAATGAACAACAGCACATAAACTATCCACGATGTTACTCTTCGATCAATACCAATACCCTTGACGATGCCTGCAAACCCAAAAACCGGAGTTACAACTGCCAGAGCAATCCATTTTAAGGTCGCTACTACACCTGCCAATAATGGGAGAATCACTGCAATAGGTGCTGCTTCATCAGCCACCAACTGAGTTACTATAGAAAACAAGAATATGTTCTCCATACAGTCCAGCACTGATGCCAGCAGTGGCGCCCACATAACAATAGAACCAACCCGCAGCCATTTATCAGGCAGACGCATCACCAGCAGCGCCAATAAACCGAATAATATCAAGCCATAACCCCAGGCCAGAGCAAAATCACCCGGAATTAATAACTGGGTGATACCCACTTGGGCCTCTTCAGAAAATGCCCGCACCACGGCGCTTGCTCGCTCAGGTGTGAATGCCAGCTGCAAACACACCAGTTCAGATAACCGATCCTGACCAACAATTCCTGCAGCGGGCTGCATCAGTACACCAATAGCCAGGGCGAACACACCAACTCCAGCCACAGCAATTGCACTAAATAATCGTGGCGCATTCGGCATTCTTATCAAGGCCTGCATACAGATACTCCCCTAAACACGCATTCTCCAAACGCAGTTCATGTCACTAACAAAGTTATTTTAACGCCAACAGCCATGTCGAGCTCGACCAGACCAGGTAAAGCTATCAGACTGAAGTGTAGCGGCACACACTAAACAATAAACTATTGTTATGCCCTATTCTTCAACCTCAATATATCTGACAGCAATTAGACTCGGCACTGCGCCATGAAGCTTATCGCTATGGGGCTCCAAAACCACACAAATCTGGAATGGGTTCCAATGGAAACGGCACAGCAGGCATAACAAACAGATCGGTGTTCTTGTCCGGAGGCATTATCGCAGTTTGAGCACCGGTCGGGGGCACATACCCACCTGGTGGGTTATCGGGGTCATACCCAGCTGGAAGCAACAGTACTTTCAATTCATGATCAATAAACGGCGTCGGAATAACACTGGTGCTGCCACCTTCCACATAAACTGCAATTGAAAGAGTCCACGGGATTGTAAAATCTATCGGGCCGGTAAAACTGAAGTAAGTGATAGGTATAGTACTCGCCGACGACACTTCCCCCGGTACCATCAGCCCATCTACCGAAAAAGCCTGCGAGAGAACAATTGGAGGAGCTGAACAGGTGGGGCTATCGTAGTAGCTTGCAGAGCGTAAAGTAGGAACAGCATTTAGGGGACGATTAATAGTTGCAGGAACCTGCACCTGAAAAGTCATATCAGAATCTTTCGGCAATTCCGCCACAGCATTGCCACCACCCGGAGGCGCATCAGTAGTCAGGGCCTGGTCTGACAAACCGGTAAAAAAGTCCCAAACAGTCTGACTGGCATAATCCGGCCAGCTATGACCCTGAGTATGTTCACACCACAACACGGGATACGGCTGATTCAGTGGCTTGGCAGGAGTGATATTTGCATAATCATCACATAAACCAACAGTCGCAGCGCCAAATGTATTTTCAGCCCAGCCGTTGTAAAGCACCCAGTAGCGCAGCGCACCTAATGCAAGGTTACTATTCGTTAATGGGTCATTGCTTCCCTGCATCATCAAAGCTGCAAGTGAACCTGTGCAATTATTGTTGGTTAGCGCACCCGCAGCTGTTGCTATACCACGTATCACATCACCATATTCACAACCCAGATCGTGGGTAAACCCGGCACCGTTACTGTGCCCAGCCACAAACACCCTGTTCGAGTTGTATACCAGCCCAAGTAACTGTAACTCTGCAATCATGTCGAGGAAGAAAGCGTAATCATCAACACCGCCCCAGACACGCTGTCCTGCTGCATTTGGCAATGCATTGGGCGCTACAAAAATAGCATCATCACCAACCTCATCTATAAAATCATAAGCCCGGGTGGGCCCCACCCAGTTTTGGTAAGAACCGGTATAGCCATGGTAAGCAAACACCAACGGTTTTGGGTCACCCACGCCGTAGTCAGAAGGTAACTGCAACCAAAATTCACGTTCATCAGCACCAGACTGGATCGTTTGCAATCCTGTTGCCAACTCAGCTGGTGGGCTGTTAACACATGTGTCTGCAACCCCATGTAACGCAACCAAGTCTGGCTGCCCCCCTGCACCAAGGTTTATAAACCCGCTTGTCTGATAGCTGTTCATCAGATCGTTGTAACTGGACATGGCAAACTGGGCTTTGTCATACATACCCGCGTCATAAACCCAGTAACCAACCCATGCACGTATTGCTAGACCTTTGCGTAGCTGCAACTCAGTAGCACCATCCATAGGCATGAAGGCAAGATCACCCTTGGTGGCATAACCAAGGTCAAGCAGACTGTCGAGGCAATCAAGTTTCTCATTCGCATTAACGTTTGCTGCTAATACGAATATGGACATCAATAACAATATTATTTTTAAATTGCGCATTTCAGAAGTACCTGTAACAACGCCTGTTATGGAGTGCTTTTATTTTATTCTGAATACAGAATAGCCTCTTAATACCGTAATCTGTCAACCTGCCAGTCATTATTACTTTATGAGTCCACACTTTGAACTCATAAGCAGATTATTTAGAGCTACCTGGAGCTGATTTTGCGGCAATGCGAAAATATTCCAGCGACTCTGGATTTGCCGCCGCTTCTATATTCCCCACAGACTCTCCTTGCACAATCGCCCGAACGGCCAGCTCTAATACTTTCCCACTCATGGTGCGCGGAATATCTGGCACAGCATATATCTCATCCGGCACATGCCGTGGGCTGGAAGCAGACCTTATAGCTTCCCTGAGCATATCTCCAAGAACCTCACTCCATGTCGTGCCACCACTCAGCACAACAAACAAAATGATCTTTTCTTCACCATCACTACGTCGACCAACTGCAATTGCATCTGCCACACCCTCGACCATCATTGCCGGCTCACATACTTCAGAACTGCCTATACGCACACCACCAGGGTTCAAAACAGCATCAGAACGCCCGTAAATTATCAGCCCATCATGATCCGTTAGTTTTGCCAGATCACCATGCGCCCAAACACCCGGGAAATGCTGAAAATAAGCTGCTGTATAAGCCTCACCTGGATCATTCCAAAAACCCAGCGGCATAGAGGGAAATGCCTTGGTGCAAACCAGTTCACCCATCTCACCAATAACTGATTCAGCATTGTCATTGAAAACTTCTACTGCCATGCCTAAACCACGGCACTGCAATTCACCACGATAAACCGGTAACAATGGATTACCCAGAGCAAAACAAGATATCAAATCTGTACCACCAGAAATGGAACTAACCTGAATATGCTCACCCAAAGATGCCTGCACAAAATTGTAGCTTTCAGGTGCTAAGGGAGCGCCAGTCGACAGTAAAGTACGCAATGCTGGCAGACCATCCACCGGGATATTATCAATCAACTTACTCTGGGTTTTTTTCTGGTCTTTTTGCAATGCTGTCAGATAACGCGGACTTGTACCAAAGACCACCACACCCTCTTCTGCCGCCATACGTAAAAGCACACCAGGGTTCGGATAAAAAGGTGAGCCATCATAGAGCACCACGGCTGCCTTGACAGCCAAAGCACTAATCAACCAGTTCCACATCATCCAGCCACATGTTGTGAAGAAAAAGACCGCATCACCGGCATGGACATCTGTATGCAACATCAATTCCTTCTTGTGCTGCAGGAGCGTTCCACCTGCACCATGTACGATGCACTTCGGCTTTCCAGTCGTTCCCGAAGAAAACATTATAAAGAGAGGATGATCAAACGGCAGCGACTCATAATCAGGCTCACTACCTTTGATACAAAAACTGACCAACAGTTGAGCAGACTCAATAGCGCTGATATCAGGCTCTGCATCCAGAAACGGCACAACAACTATATTTTCAAGCGTCTGAATTTTAGCCGCCACTGCTGCGGCCTTAGTAAGTGAATCAATGCGTTTACCAGCATAACTGTAGCCATCACAAACAAACATTAAACGTGGGGCTATCTGGCCAAACCGACCTGTTATAGCTTGTAAGCCAAAATCCGGGGAACAAGAACTAAATACCGCACCCACACTTGCTGTAGCCAACATCACTATCACTGCTTCGGGACAATTCGGTAATAGGGCGGCCACCCTATCACCCGACCTGATACCCGCCGCACGCATTCCGGCAGCCAGAGCAGCCACCTGTGATACCAATTCTACGCGGCTCAAAACACGATGATTGCCCCGCTCATCATGGAAAATTATTGCGCTGCCTATATTAGGGCCCGCAAGCAGGTTGGCTGCAAAATTAAGGCTAGAACCCTCAAACCACCGCGCAGTTTGCATATCACCAGACTGCTTAAAAATGCTCGAGGCAGACTGAGTGAACTTGATATCCGTATAACGAGCAACCTCAGACCAAAACTGCCCAGGGTTCTCAATAGACCAAGAATGCAGCTCAGAATAATTCTTAAATAAGAAAGTATTCGCCTCAATACCAGCTGCAAATTGGGCCATATGTGACCCAGCAGCAACGCTAGCATTCGGTTCCCAAACTGGTTGCTCAATAGTCATAACAGTCAATAAGTAAAATTCAATATTAAACCGGGCTCATACGCCAGAAAACTGCGACAATTGTTATTGCCTGTATTGGCAGCTGACAGGCACAATGTTATCTGTACCAGCATACCTTCAGACTACTGCCAAATAACAGACCACATGTCATTCATATGAACACAGCTGAATTACAGTTCAATATTATCTACACCCCGTATACGACACGCTCATTAAGCATGTTTATACCCAGCCTGCTGGAGTGGATGGATAGCCGCTTTCGGATTGTTGCCAATGGCTGCTCCCCGTCAGAAGTGCAAATGCTGCGTGAAATATGCGCAGGAAGTGACCGGCTGGAATTCCTGATGCTATCCGAAGAGGGCATGATGCCGCATGGTGATGCTCTGAACTGGTTGCATGCACACACAGACTCCAAATGGTTTTGCTATATGGACTCTGATGTCATTGCAACCGGCCCCTTTATGGACAAGGTAAGTGCCCAGCTGGATGAAAGTGATGTCTTTTCAAGTGGCATCCCACTCTGGCATGCCCCCGAAGATATAGTATTGCCCAAATCATTTCGCAGGATGCAGGGCTCACATATATGGACTGATGATGGAACCTGTATAGGCTGTGACTACTTCGCAATCTTTAACAATGAAAAACTAACCCGCATTATGGAATCCTCTGGTATCGGTTTTCAGATTTACCGCTGGGATGATATCCCTATAGAAACACAACAAGTGTTACTGGAGATGGGGATGGATAAGACAGATTACGACACAGGCAAAGTACTGACACCCTTATTATTAAAACAAGGTGCCCGCTATACATATAAAAATCTTGATAACCTGAAGCACCTAGGCGGCTTTAGTGCCAGCGCCGGTGAAGGCGCTGCCTTTATATACCGAGGTGGTTTTGACCGGCTAGCCGTAGACTACTTTGGTGGCCTGCTGGCAAGGCCCCTACTTTATCTTGCTGATATTTGGTATGGCCAGAGAAGGGTTGCACCCGGGCTGACGCAGGCAGAACACAACGCCTTACCCTTCGCAGAAAAACGCATACTTGAAAGCCGTATTCGTAAACGGCTGAATACAGCCCGGTATTTCAACGTAATGATGGGGGCCGCCATTGATGGAACAGAAGCCCCAGGCTACCCCATTCTGGGACACCGTCCAGCAGAGCTGCGTTTAGTAGATGCCGCCAGATGCATACGAGAAATTATTGCCAGACACCACCCTGACAAGCAACATTAAACTGGCACTTACCAGCCCTGCTTAATGCAATCAACTATATATTCCCGTTCTTCAGCAGTTACCCACCAGCCATTGGGAATACAAATCATTTCCTGAGACAGCTTGTCCAGATTTGGTAGATCTGCGGCAAATTCAGCAACGCACGAGTGTTTGTCATTACGCTCATGAACACGGCTAACCATTATGCTCTGGCTTTCCATGTAGCGCATAAAATCATCACGACGTTCGACCTTGAGCGTATAGAGCCAGCTTGCTGAATCAGCCCATTCATCACGCCGCATCAGTGTTACCCCGGCCACGCCTTTAAGTGCCTCATCGTAGTAAGCAGAGTTATCCTTAAACTTTTCCAAACAACCGGAGACATGTGGAAAATTATGCAACCCTATTGTGGCATTAATATCATTCATGTGGAACTTAAAGCCCCATTCAGAAATATCATCTTCACATCTAAAGTCATCTTTGCCAGGATTCTCTCTATCGATACCATACCAGCGTAATAATTTTGCACGGCGGTAAAGCTCATTATCCGGCACAATCATGAAGCCGCCAT
Organism: Gammaproteobacteria bacterium; assembly: GCA_024229935.1. GTDB lineage: Bacteria > Pseudomonadota > Gammaproteobacteria > Steroidobacterales. The sequence continues at coordinate 133,881 of JAAERX010000002.1, forward strand.
CTCCTGTTGTGAAATGCTTAATAGCCTGCAAACTGTAACAGGCAAAGTTGCCATGGTTGCCCAGTAACTGGCCCTTATATGCCGAACCAAATGCATGGGCACAATCCTCGATTACCAAAGGACGAAACCCGAACTTTTCTTCTGCCCTGTCCTGAATAGCAGCAATTCTATCCAGATCATTGGGGTAACCACCCCAGTGCACAATACTAATGAGCTTGGTAGAGGGCGTAAGCTTGCGCTCCAGATCATCAAGGTCAACATTGCATGTTTCCACATCAACATCGACCCACTTCAAGCCCAGCCCATTTGCCAGTAGTGGCCAGTTTGTTGCTGTACATGTTAAAGCCGTTGTAAGCACTTCATCACCCGCTTGCAGCCCTGGCCATCTGCCATCATCAGAAGGTTTTCTCAGCAGATGTGAGGAAAGCTGCAGGGCAGATGTTGCTGAATTAAGCGTAACCAGATTAGGATTATCAAAATACCCAGCAAGTACCTGTTCAAATTCAGCAACTTTGGGACCCTGCCCAATAAATCCTGACATTAATATTTCATTTACTGGCTCAAGCACATCTTCACTCATGAAGACCTTGAACAAAACAATTTTCTCTCTTGCCATTATTTTTTAACTATCCTGAATATATCTGCCTGTCAGCCGTTTAATAATCAACTTTATAAGGACGCAAAGATTACCACATGGTCTAACGAATGCTTTGAGGCCTGTCTGCTTCAAACTAACAGAGCGCTAACGTGCCAGAGCGAATACAATAAACCAGCACTAAATATAACCTCCAGACAGGACGTTACCAGAGGCCCCCAGCCACGCTGCGGGAGCCCTGCCGCAATGAACATAATTGAAGTTACTACAAATGGCATCCAGAATGCACCAAACCAACCAATCAACAATGAAAGTAAAAGCGCACTCACTATTGTCATAACCGATGCAACGGGCAACCCAGCACGCGCGCTAAGCTCCTGCTGACTATATTCATAGTCAGGATGGCGAGTGCTGTCTGATATTGACTGTGCGTAGCGCAAACAACCAAAATAATTAACCGGCATTAAAAAGTGTATGCGTTGATATTGGTAGTGATAACCATAAATACCAATCAATACAACCAGCAGCCAGCTGATGAGATTGACAATAATAGAACCAAACTGACTAAATGCCACTATCCCACCTATACTGCTGTATATCGGTAATAAAAAAGCTATACAGGTTGCATGTAATAAGAACCGCATGCGGCTCATGTTTTGAGCGTGTTCACCGATGCCCAGGCGGTTACCCAGAACTGTGGCACCATTATCAAAAGCAGTTACTGCTTCAACCACAAACAGACATAGTGCAGGCAAAAGCATGGCGCCACTCAGGATTAATGCCAGCAGGGCAATACACCCGTGAACAAGTGCAAAGAAGCTAAATATTAAGGGGCCATTCACAAGAATAGTTTTACATGATTAGCACAAAATAAAAAAGGGCTTGAGAATATGCATAACTGAAGTGTTAACCGTAATATTGTGGGCCTTCATTTTAAGCGCTACCACAGCAACATCCCAAACAGTATTGATCTGTAACTTTTCCATATCAGCGCATCAATAAGCTTGCTATGATTAAACGCACTAATAACTGCACTAACAAATTAATTTTGACTGTGACCAAATTAAGCATTCATCAAAACCGAAACAATACTTAATAAAGGCTCTACACAAATGACATGTATCTGCGTAATAGGCATGCACAGGAGTGGCACCAGCTGCTTGACTGGCATTATGCAAAGATTTGGCGTTGAGCTGGGTGACGTTTTTACTGAAAACCTGCACAACAAAATGGGCAATAGAGAGAACAGCCGTATAGTTAATCTGAATGAGGCTCTGCTCACACTCAACAATGCCACGTGGTATAGCCCAACTGTAGTTACAAACTGGCACCAGGAGCACATTAAGGAACGGGATTCAATTATTGCTGGATTACGCGGACGGTCTACGAAATTCTGGGGCTTTAAAGATACACGAACCCTGTTCACACTTAATTTTTGGCTAGGCGCTATAGACCACCCAGAGTTTATTGGCACTTTCAGGCACCCACATCGGGTTGCTTTATCACTAAACCAGCGTGACAAAGCGCCCGTCGATCAGTGCTGGGAGTTATGGCATATTTATAACAGTAAACTTTTGAAGCTTGCCAAAGAACGGGACTTCGCCCTAGTGAATTTCGACCTCCCCCCTGATGAATACCTGGAAGACACCCTTAACAAACTTATTAAACTGGGCCTCAGTCCAGATAAAATAGATATTGCTCGGGATTTCTTTGACATGAGACTGCGCAACCAGTCAAAGACTGGTATTGATAATATAAAAATCCCCAAACACATTATGTCCCTATACCAGGAACTGCTTGACTACCACAAAAACTATTAGCCCAATCTAATGCACTGATGTAATACAAACCTCGCTAAGAAAACCATCCATGCAACAATTATCTGGTAAGCAAAAAAACGGCTTTAATAAATTGCAGAAACGACTGCGTCGTGATGCAGGCAAGGCTATTGCTGATTACGCAATGATTGAAGACGGCGACCGAATTATGGTGTGTCTCTCCGGCGGTAAAGACTCATATACCATGCTGGATATTCTGCTTGGCCTGCAACACAACGCACCTGTAAATTTTGAGCTGGTAGTAGTAAATCTAGATCAGAAACAACCCGGTTTTCCTGAAGATATACTGCCCAATTACCTCGATCAGTTAAATATTGAATACTACATAGTTGAAAAAGATACTTATTCAATTGTGAAGTCAAAGGTAGCTCCGGGTGCTACTACTTGTGGCCTGTGCTCAAGGCTCAGAAGAGGCACTTTATATGCCTTCGCTGAAGAAATAAATTGCACTAAGATTGCCCTAGGTCACCACCGTGATGACATTATGGAAACGCTATTTCTGAATATGTTTTATGGCGGGAGACTTAAAGCGATGCCACCAAAGTTACGTTCGGATGATGGTCGCAATGTTGTGATCAGGCCGCTGGCCTATTGCAAGGAAACTGATTTAGAGAGTTATGCGGAATATAAGCAGTTCCCCATTATCCCTTGTAACCTCTGTGGCTCGCAGGAAAATCTACAACGACAAAATATCAAAGCAATGCTGCGTGACTGGGATAAGCAATTTCCTCAACGCCTCGATAATATCTTTCGCGCCGTACAGAATGTTTCTCCGAGCCAGTTAGCGGATGTTGATTTATTTGACTTTGATAACTTGCCTTTGGATAGGTCTGGTTCTCGCGAAGAATACGAGTTTGAAGAGGCGGTGGTGAGTTCATCAAACATGGCCACCGGCGTGCAGATTATTGATGCAGTCTCGTTAGATTAATCCAGCAATAGGTTCATTGACTACTGGTGGCAGCCGATCAAAGGTTTGGACCTCTCATAGCGTTACCTTTTAACGCTATTAGGTGTCTAGCAAACCCTGGGAAGTCCAGTTATTACCCGCTAGCCCCTTTTCGTGTTCCGTTAAAACTTGCCTTATTATAAGACCAATGCATCTGACTGCGAACTAGCTACCCCACTAGCCTTTATCATTCATGAATGAAGCAAAGCTGAACATCCAGACCCAACAATAGCACTATATCTTTTTTACACCCGTTTTTTCCTGAGTAACAAATATTTATTTACTTTACGTCTACTACCAGAGTGCTATATTCGGTCATGCATACTATTACAAGCAGTAACTAACTCAGGAGCCAGAGGTGAACTTTTTTTCAGCGCAATTTTCCCACAAAAAAAAGGGGCTATTAACACTCACTAGTCTACTTTTATCTGCCTCAAGTTTTGCAATAATTCCCGAAGTTTCTGAGGAGAAAGGCTGGGCCGGCTTTGTTGCTGGTGGTATTGGATGGGCAGATATTACAAGTAATACTGTCGCAGGAAATAAGTTCTTTGATCTGGGTCGGGCCCCATGGGACGGCACAAATACCAAGGCTAACTCACGCAGTAAAACTCATGGTATCGTTGGCGGCCAAGTAACCTGGACCCTCAGCGGTCGCAATGCTCTGTTCTTTGGTACCTCATTAATTGACGAACTCACTCAAAGCGGGGTCATGCAACTGGGTTGGCGCAAAAGCACCCATTCAGTCGGCACTTTTCAGATTGGCATACTAAAAGATCCTGCACCCATACCAAGCCGCATATATACAGATCCTTTTGCTAACAACAGTGGCCCACGATCTGAAACAGATCAAAACAGCGCTGGTATTCGCTTAGGTTGGGACCGGATTTTCAACACTGCGTTTGAAGTGACACTAACAGCACTCAACTATGACATAGATAGTGAACGAAGCGGCCAGGGCTACACTGGGCTAGGCGGGTGTGATGCTGCCTGTATAGCTTTACTGGATCGTGAGGGTGATCTGACACAATTTGAAGTTGGTTATTTATTCAAATTTGGTAATAACAAACATCTATTAAGACCCGGGGTCACCTTCTCTGACTTTGATGCGGATGGCAATGCGAATGATTATGACAGCACCGTTGCCAAAGTAACTTACTCATGGCATGGCCTGGAAAACTACACTTTTGTCTCCAACGTAAGCTTTGGTGAACAAGACTTTGACACCGTCAACCCTCTAGCAGTATTTGGCGGGCAGGAACAAGATACGGACATTTTTGTAATCGATGCTTCCGTTATCTATAACCTGCCTTTCGGCAATAAAAACCGCTGGCAACTGGTAACGCATGCTTTGTACGGTGAAGGGGATTCTGATATCAATTTCTACGATACTGAAGCCACCCAAGTCAGCGCAACCGTGCTATATCACTTTGGCAACCGGAATAACCTATAGAAATAAAATCTGGGCACTTTAAGCCCCCATAATGAGCCCAGCATAGTAAGTCCGGCGATCGGACCAACATATGCAATGGCTACTGCTAGCGATAAAAAAGACCCCAACAAAATAAGCCGTACTTGAGAATATCTAAATTAATTTTGCATTAATTGCTCAAAGAGGCGCATTCAGTTACAACTGGTATTTGAAAAACTAAAGCAGTCTTGTGGCAATCACAATACCTGTGCAATTACAGCGACCTCATCTGCCCTTTAAGAGAAAATACGGGTTAACTGTATATGACCGTTCCTGCAAAATGACCTATACCCCACTAAAAGCAGCAAGGTCTTCCCAGCCGTGCGGAAGACAAACTGATGGCCCAAGGTTACGCAACTGTGCTCGTTCCCTACAGACGCGGCGTGCCCTGGCAACCTGATTCAAACGAATTTCATCATGAGTAGTCTGCAGTGAAAAAATATCACTCAAGCTGGCAGTGAAGAGCTGTGGTGGTACGCATAGAGAGTTAAGATCATCTGTCGATGCACCTAAATGTATGAAACCTGTCAAACTAGGTATATCAAGTATCTGTTGATCAAGGTTGCGATTAAAAGGCCTGCAAATAATACTGTGGGTGATACTGCTTAGACCCTCAGTAGTCTCGATTACAGTTGCATGAGCACCCTGCTTACGGGCCTTAACTGCCAGGCTTTCTGCCTTTGGTAGAGACCGGTTTATAAGCGTTAAATGCCAGTCCGTCAGTATTGGGATTATCGATGCAGCCAGCTTACCGGCACCCACAATAAGGAAATGGCTATTCTCGTCAGGCTGTAGATGTTTACGAATAAGCGTGCCGTATGACTGCCCACCTATACCTGTCAAAAAGTTACTGCGTATAAATTTGGTGTCTTCAAAAAGTCTGGTAAAAAGCGCATCTATTGAAGTATCAACACACTGGTCTCGCCAAGCAGCCCTTATCTGAGCATAAACTTCAGTTTCACCAATCACACAACTTTCCAAACCACAGGCAATACTCAATAACTTCTCATATGCGGCCTCACCATTGTAAATAGTGGCTCCAGAAAGATTTGCAGCGGCGCTTACTTTTTCCTGAGTTATCCAGAGTTGGCGCTGGCATGTACCCAGATAAAAAAGGTGTGATGAACGCAACCGCAGACAATCCTGCGGGCCTTCTTTGAGCCGATGAACCACCTTTAAATCATGGACTTGCATGAATGCTTCTCTTGGTTATGCAACCATTCCCTCTAGATGCATACTCGACCATATTATCCGTACAATAGGTACACGTACTTCTACCTGTGAATGGTCGATTTCCACCTATATCGGCATAAAATCCAAGCCACTACATTTAGAACCGGTCAAAATTGAATACTGCTGATGCAGCTCAACAGAGTGAGACTGCCCTGATTATGAAAATTCACCACTATTTAGTGCTTATTCTGGCCTGTTTACTGGCCACAGCAAGTCTGGCAGACCCTAAAATACCTACCAGCCAGCGGCAACAGGAATTAATGCAGCTGTTACTGGATGACTGCGGGTCTTGCCATGGGATGACTATGAATGGTGGACTGGGGCCACCCCTGCAACAGAGCAATCTGGCCGGGAAGCCTGATGAATATATTTTTGTCACAATTCGAAATGGCACAGCTGGAACACCTATGCCTCCCTGGCATCAATTTTTAACTGATGACGAGATTTACTGGATGATTGATGTCCTGCGTAAAGAAACATGGAAGAAAGAATAAATGCGCTGCTTAAGTTTAATTTGTCTGCTAATCATTTCACTATCTGCTCACTCTGCCAAGTTGCCTGGATGTAGTGGCCGTGAAGCTATTGGCGACCGTGGCGTCATCGTGGAGCGTGCCAGTGGATCTGTGGTGATCGTCAATTCGACCAGTCAAGAATTACTGTGCCGTGTTGAAGGACTCGGGGATTTATCCCATGCATCAATGGTGTTTTCCCGTGATGAACAATATGCCTATATTTTTGGTCGTGACGGAGGCTTAAGTAAAGTTGATGTGCTTAACGGACGGCTGGAAAACCGTATTATTCAGGCGGGCAATGCTATTGGTGGTGCAATCTCACAAGACGGCCAGATCATTGCAGTTTCCAACTACGAACCAGGCGGCGTTCGGTTATTTACAGCAGATACTCTGACGGCTCTGGCCACAATTGAAGCCAAAACTGACGCCTTCCCAGAAGGGGCAAAAGTCGTTGGGCTAACTGATGCACCTGAAAACCAGATTATATTCAGCCTCTATAATGCAGGCGAAATCTGGCAGGCCAGTCTTGATAATCCGAAGAAGCCAGAAATCAAGAAGTACCTGAACATCGGGTCCCTTCCCTACGATGCCTTAATAGCCCCTGATGGTCGCTACTACATGGCAGGGCTCTTTGGTGAAGACGGCATTGCCAAACTTGACCTCTGGTACCCAGAAAAGGGTGTAGAAAAAATTCTAGGTGATTATGGCAAAGGCGATAAGAAACTACCGGTTTACAAGATGCCGCATCTGGAAGGCTGGACTTTTGCGGGTGATCTCGTCTTCTTGCCAGCCATTGGGCACCATGAAGTACTTGCTATCAAAACAACTAACTGGGAGCTGAGCTCTCGCATCCCATTACTTGGCCAGCCTGTATTTACCATGGCGCGACCTGATGCCCGCCAGATATGGGTGAACTTTGCTTTCCCAAACAACAAATGGCTGCAGGTCATTGATACCAAATCTGCAAGCGTCATTAAAAAGCTTGAGGCCGGGCCAGGGGTAATGCACATGGAGTTCACGCCCAGAGGTGAACACATATGGGTATCAGTACGTGATGAAAATAAGGTAAAGATTTATGACACACGAACTTTTGAGCTGCTTAAAGTGCTCAATGTAGAGAGTCCCAGCGGCATTTTCTTTACTGCACGCGCGCATAAAATAGGCCTTTGACATGCTTGATGACATTGACCAACAGCTGCTGCAGTCTTACCAGCGTGACTTCCCCTTAACTGAAAATCCATTTCAGGAAATCGGAGCAGCACTGGGAATAGAAGAAGAGGAAGTAATACATCGTTATCAGCGCCTTCAGGAAGAAGGCTTTATTAGCCGTATTGGCCCTCTGGTCAATCATGCAAAAGTTGGCGCCTCTACGCTTGTGGCAATCGCAGCACCTCCGGACACCATTGAAACCAATGCCGAAATCATTAACAGTTATGTAGAGATAAACCATAACTACCTCCGCGAACATCACTACAACCTCTGGTTTGTAGTAACCGCCAAAGATGAAGCAAGAATGCACACAGTGATATCAGAAATAGAAAGCCGTACAGGCTGTAACGCACTGGTGCTCCCCATGGTGAAAAGTTTTTATATCGACCTGGGGTTTAAGCTGTGGCAATAGACTCTGAAAAACTGATTGCAGCCATGCAGGATGGGTTACCCATCTGCCCCCACCCCTATACAAATCTTGCCAAGCAGTTTGCGTGCACAGAGCAGGAAATCATCAGCGCAATTGCTGAACTTAAAGATACTGATGTTCTGAATAGATTTGGCGTCATCGTAAAACACCGGCGTCTGGGCTATAACGCAAATGCCATGGTTGTCTGGAATATTGACGATGAGCATATCGAGCGCCTGGGCGAAAAACTGGCAGCAGAGCCTAGTGTGACCTTGTGTTATCAGCGCCCCAGAAACCTGCCCCACTGGCCCTACAACCTCTTTACCATGCTACACGGCAAGGAAAGATCAGCCGTCATTAGGATCCTTGATGATATCCGGGCGCGGCTATCCATAGACAGTGACTATGATGTGCTGTTCTCAACCCGGTGTTTTAAACAACGAGGGGCACGGTACTTCTGATGCAGGAGTTAAATAAGAAAACCGCTGAACTAACCAGCCAGGAAAAACTGGTCATAAACAGTCTGCAGGGAGGGTTCCCTGTATGTGCCCGACCGTTTGCCAAAGTAGCCAGCCAGATTGGCATGGATGAGCAGTCGCTCATTGATATCATTACCAATCTGAAAGATCGAAATATTATTTCCCGCTTTGGCCCACTCTTTGATATTCAGAAAATTGGTGGCAATTTTTGTTTGTGTGCAATCTCAACACCTCCGGATGCATGGGAGAAAACCGCTGATCAGTTAAATGAGATGCCTGAGGTAGCACATAATTATTTACGCACTCATGAATATAATTTGTGGTTTGTGCTTGCCATAGAAACAGCTGGGCAGCTGACAGAAACGGTAGCTAAAATTGAGCAAGTGACCGGTTATCCTGTGCTCGCATTACCAAAAGAAAAAGAATACTTCGTCGGCCTGAATTTTGAAGTGCAATAGATGACTACAGATAGAGACATTATTACAGCCATGCAGGAAGGCTTGCCTGTTTGCCCCGAACCTTATGCAGCTATTGCTGAGCAGCTCAATATTGATGAACAGGAGCTTCACACACGTATTGAGCAGATGCTGGAAAGCGGCACTATCCGTCGCGTTGGACTGGTTCCCAATCATTACCGGATTGGCTACAGGTACAATGCCATGACAGTTTGGGCTCTCGACGATCAAAAGGTTGATACCATTGGCGAACTGCTGGGCAAACAACCCAGCGTCAGCCACTGTTACAAACGCCCTACCCAGCTACCATCATGGCCATTCAATCTGTTTGCCATGGTGCATGGCCGCTCACTGAATGAGGTGAATGAGAAGATTGAAGCGTTGCGCCTATTAATTGGTGATAACTGCAGGCAATCAGAAGTACTGTTCAGTGAGAAAATCCTGAAGAAGACAGGACTGAGGCTTAAAAATAGGAACCCGAAAAATGCTTAGAGTCACTGAATATCTGAGTTTACTTCAGTCAAATGACCCACTGCCACCCGCCCGCAAGCCTAAAGGCCCGGTGGTTATCTGGAATCTGATTAGGCGCTGTAACCTGGCCTGCAAACACTGTTACTCCATCTCAGCAGATACTGATTTTCCTGGTGAGCTATCCACTAATGAAGTGTATGCGGTGATGGATGACCTGAAGGCCTATGGAGTACCAGTACTTATACTATCCGGCGGTGAACCTCTGTTACGACCGGATATCTATGATATTGCCAGACGTGCCAAAGCCATGGGTTTCTATACTGCACTTTCAAGTAACGGCACTCTGATTGATGAAGAACATGCACGTCAAATTGCTGATATTGATTTTGAATATGTAGGCATAAGCCTGGATGGCATTGGCAAGGTTCATGACCAGTTCAGACGTAAGGAAGGCGCCTATGACAATGCACTGAATGCCATTCGCTTACTCAAGAAACGACATGTCAAAACCGGCCTTCGTTTTACGCTGACCGAAGATAATCGGGAACACTTTGAACCCGTCATGGATCTGACACGTTCTGAGGGTGTTGATAAATTTTATCTTTCTCATTTGAATTATGGCGGGCGCGGCAACCGTAATCGCAAAGACGATGTCGTACACAAAGCTACACGAGATGCGGTGACCTTCTTTATAGAAAGAGCCTGGGAAGATGTTCAGCAGGGCAGAAAAATTGACTATGTATCCGGCAATAATGATGCGGATGGTGTATTCCTTCTGTTCTGGGTCAGAAAAAACTTCCCCGAACAGGCAGAAAGGATGGAAACCGTCCTAAAAAACTGGGGCGGCAACGGCTCAGGCAAAACCGTGGCCAATATCGACAATATAGGGAATGTGCACCCGGATACATTCTGGTGGCAATACAGTATTGGCAGTATTAAAGAACGGCCATTTTCTGATATCTGGTCAGACACCAGTAATGCGCTTATGGCAGGTCTTAAACAGGAACCAAGACAACTGAAAGGCCGCTGTGGAGCCTGTCAGTATCTAAATATCTGCGGTGGCAATGCCCGCATTAGGCCTTATCAACTCACGGGCGACCCCTGGGAAGAAGATCCGGCCTGCTATCTGAATGATGAAGAAATCGGTGTAGAAATGCCTGAAGAAAGAGCGCCCGTACAGCCCTATAACCGTAGTAAAGACCTGCATTATAAAAAATCACCCGATCAGCTCTAACGGGCACTAACTGAATATAAAAGTATGTGCAAAATAAACCCTGCATCAGTTCTCCTGATATCATTTTTAGCAGCGGCCAGCTCACTGGCTCAGGCCAACGAAGCCTATCAACAGCACTGCGCCAGTTGTCATGGCACAGACAGAGCCGGGCTCATGGGCCCTGCCCTGCTGCCGGAAAATCTTGCCCGGCTGCGTAAGCCAGCTGCACTTGATGTTGTGAATAATGGCCGAGTAGCCACGCAAATGCCTGCATTCAAAGATGTACTGGATGCCGATAAGTTGCAGCAGGTAGTGGATTACATCTACAGCACACCGGAGACCATGCCGAGCTGGAATGACGACATGATTCGCGCCTCCCGCAAAACTCTTACTACTGAAAAACCAGGGTCTGAACCCAGCTTTAATGCAGACCTTGAAAATGTTTTCGTGGTAGTGGAATCAGGCGATCACCATGTCACAATACTCAACGGAGACACATTTGAAGTCATCACGCGCTTCAAATCACACTTTGCACTTCATGGCGGTCCCAAATTTACCCGGGATGCCCATTTTGTTTACTTCGCCTCCAGGGATGGCTGGGTCAGCAAGTACGATCTTTACAATTTACGTTTTGTCAGTGAGGTCAGGGTTGGCATCAACACCCGTAACATTGCTGTATCTGATGGCGGCGAGTATGTGATTGCCGCCAATTACTGGCCACACTCACTGGTGGTATTAGACGGTCGGGATCTGTCTTTGATCAAAACCATTGATGTCACTTCTCTGGAAGGTGAATCTTCACGGGTCAGTGCTGTTTACCATGCCCGCTCCCGGCAGAGCTTTGTTGCGGCACTAAAGGATGTCCCGGAACTGTGGGAGATACCTTATGACCTTAAGCAACCCTCACCACCGACAATGCCCAAACGGATTGTCATGAATGCCATTCTGGATGATTTCTTTTTCTCACCCGATTATGAAAAAGTCATGGGTGCAACCAGGCCTCTGGATTCAGGCACCAGTGGTGAAATAGGTACGGGACAGGTGGTGGACCTGACACTTGGACGCAAGGTCGCCGACCTGGACCTTCCCGGTATGCCTCACTTGGGCTCTGGCATCAGCTGGCAATATGAAGATCGTATGATTATGGCCTCCCCCAATTTACGGGATGCCGAAGTCTCCATTATTGACCTGGAAAACTGGCAGACCATCAAACGTATTGAAACCAAGGGCCCCGGGTTTTTCATGCGCTCACATGAAAAAACACCCTATGCATGGGTGGATGTGTTTTTCGGGCCGCACAAAGACAAAATTCATATCATTGATAAATCCACACTGGAAATGGTCCGTACCCTGCAGCCGGAACCCGGCAAAACGGTGGCACATGTAGAATTTACCAAAGACGGACAATTTGCTCTGGTCAGCGTGATTGAAAACGAGGGGGCTCTCATTGTCTATGATGCCAACACATTTGAAGAAGTAACCCGACTGCCCATGTCACGCCCGGTGGGCAAATACAATGTCTATAACAAGACACACCTGTCCACCGGAACAAGTCACTAGGAATAAGTCACCAGGAACAGGCAACAATAAAGGTTGATTAACTAGGCGGTAGCAGTTGTATCCGCTTCTCTGTACCACTTAAGCTGCTCATGCAGGTTCACAACCTCTCCAACAATAATCAGGCAGGGTGAGGTCATACCTGCAGCGGTAGATTTATCAAAAATATTGGCTAGTGTGCCAATCACTATTTTCTGATTCGGCATAGTGGCATTACGGACAACAGCCACCGGCATCTCAGCTGACAGGCCATGCGCTATCATTTTTTCAGAAATAATAGCCAGCCCCAGCAACCCCATGTAAATCACAGCAGTCTGATTGGGCTGGGTAAGCATCTCCCAGTTAAGGTCTACGGTATCGTTACGCAGATGCCCGGTAGCGAAAACAACCGACTGCGCATAATCACGATGTGTAAGCGGTATCCCACAGTAACTTGAACAGCCCAGAGCAGAAGTAATACCGGGCACAACCTGAAAAGAAATCCCATGATTCATTAACTCAGAAATTTCTTCACCACCACGGCCAAATACAAATGGATCACCACCCTTGAGACGTACAACCCGTTTGCCTTCCTGAGCAAGCTTTACCAGCAAGGCATTAATATCTTCCTGAGGCATGGAATGCTTTGACGAGGCTTTGCCGGCATAGATTCTTTCTGCATCCCTGCGTGCCAGGTTAACAATCTCCGGCGAGAGCAAGCGATCATAAATCACCACATCAGCACGCTGTAACAAACGAACTGCTTTAAAGGTCATCAGCTCAGGGTCACCAGGCCCACCACCAACCAGGGCAACTTCACCTGCTGAGGAAATCTCTTCAGCATCATCAACCAGTAGCTCCTGGAGCTGCTGCTCACCTGCCTCAAAATCACCGCGATAAACCTTATCAGCAACCTCACCCTCAAAAATAAGCTCCCAAAATCGCCGGCGTACCGTAATGCTCGTGAAACGATCTTTAACGGCTTGCCGGTAGTTTTTTGCAAGCTCACCCAATCTGCCAAGCGTCTGCGGCAGGATAGCTTCGATTTTTGCCCTGGTCAGGCGCGCCAAAACCGGTGCTGCACCCGAACTGCCAACGGCCACAATAATCGGATCACGATCAACAACAGCTGGCACAATAAAACTGCATAAGGCCGGGTTATCCACCACATTCACCGGGATATCACGCTCCATTGCCAGCTTAGAAATATTCGTATTAATTTTTTGACTGGAGGTAGCAACAATAACGATAGCAGTACCATCAAGATGATGCGGCTGAAATTCTTCCTGCAGGCACTCAGGCGCGGGTTTTAGATCAGCAAACTCAGCCCGTATTTCCGGGGCAACAACCTTCACTGCCGCCCCCGCACTCAGCAAAAGCTCAGCCTTACGTAAAGCAACCGGTCCACCACCAACGACGAGGCAGGGGCGGTTTTGAATATTGAGAAAGATGGGCAAAAAATCCATAAGCGGGGCATCGTATCCTTAGCCAAGGGATAAAAAAAGCCCTAAATCCAGCACTCTGGATTTTTTTACAAATACCCGGTGCTTTACGGCAGAGTCACCCCATTATGCCGGTCAAATACCATCAATTTGCCCAGAAATGGAGTTTATCCACCTAAATGATACCGCCAGCAAAGACTCATACCAACTGGATATAGGCCCTACCCAGCCCGGGAGGGCGCCAAAATAGAATACGTTAATAAGCAGTATCCACTATAAGAGAAATGCCTAAATACGGCTCTTAACTACAGCAGAGAATATTTTCATTCTTTACAATATCCGCATATCCCAAATCATTGATAGCAGGCAAAAACCTTAGCCCTGCCAAACACCAATACAAATTCAGGACATATACAGTATGCAAATCATTAGTCAGTACATGCAGCAAAACCATCGTGAGTGTGATGAGCTTTTTGTTCATGTTGAAGCAAGCGCCAGTGATGGTAACTGGGCGGATACTGCCAGCCACTTTGAGAGCTTTAATAAGTTGCTTGAACAACATCTCAATATGGAAGAACAAGTGTTGTTCCCTGCCTTTGAAACTGAGACAGGCCACACTCAGGGTCCAACAGCAGTCATGCGCATGGAGCACGAACAAATACGTGGCCTGATTGCCGAATTAAAGACCTGCTATGAGAATCAGGACTCACAACGATTTCTTGGGCTGTCAGAATCTCTGATGATGCTCATTCAGCAACACAATATGAAAGAAGAACAGATGCTGTACCCTATGACAGACCAGGCGCTCAGTGATACCGCAGCCGTACTTGCAGACATGCAGGCACTCGGAGAAGCATGACACAAGCTACAGGAGAAGAGATCCTGCTTAACGCTACAGCGATGCAGCCACCTGAGCCGCTGCAGCAAGCTATATCTATTCTGCAGCAACTAAGATTCGGTCAGTACCTACGAATGCTCCATCGCCATCTCCCTTATCCTTTATTTGAAAGCTGCCAACAACTTGAGATTAGCTATCGGCACTTCACCGGCCAACAAAGTGAATACATCATTCTCTTCTGGCGTAGTGATGACCCAAGCACTGCAAAAATCTGTGAAAAAATAGAGCAATGAAAACTGACGGGCTACAGCTGCAGCATATGCCGCCATTGAAAGTCCCCTTCAGATTCTTTATCACTGCGCCCCTATTCGGTATCCTGGCTGCTCTGCTACTGCTTGGTAGCGGTACTGACGGCTGGTCCACTCGCTGGCTACCTGAAATCGTGGCTGCCACGCATTTGTTAACCCTGGGCTTCATGGCAACCATCATGCTGGGCGCCTTGTTCCAGGTATTACCAGTTTTAAGTGGGTACAGTATTCCAGGCCAACATTGGCTTGCTCCCACCGTACAACTGATGGTATCTGGTGGTGCACTGGCATTGGGAGGTGCATTTATCAGCGCAGATCATGGCTGGCAGCTGACAGCAATAATCCTTCTAAGTGGCGGCTTTAGCCTGTTTATTGGTGCACTGGGGCTACACCTGATTCGACTAGGCAGCACTGATGGCAATTCAATCTTTGCCATACGCTTAGCAGCACTATCATTATTGGTTTCACTCAGTCTAGGGATCATCATGCTGGGTGCCTACATGGGCATACAGATCCCACATATTCTGGCTAACAACGGTATGACACACCTGCGCTTTGCCCTACTCGGTTGGGTGCTGTTGCTAATAATGGGAGTCAGCTATCAGATCATCCCCATGTTCCATGTCACACCAAACTACCCCAAAAATATTAGCCGGATTCTGGTCTCCGCCATTTTTATGGCACTTACAGTATTAATGCTTGGCAGAAGTTATTGGCTGATACTGACGGGAGGATGTGTACTGATTCTGGCGGCTGGCATTTATGCATTAATTAGTTTTTACCTATTACGACAACGTAAACGTAAAATCATTGATTACACCATCCGCTTCTGGCAACTCGGCTTGAGCTGCCTATTGCTCGCCTTACTGGGCTACGCTATTTCACTGTCTGGAATTAAAGAACCCAGCGCAGTTAATGAATTACAGTGGGGAATACTTATGATCCCCGGCTTTGCAATCTCTATTATGATGGGTGTGCTCTATAAAATTGCCCCCTTTCTTAGCTGGCTGCATTTACAACAAGCCTGCCTGAAACAACCCATGGATATTTTAAAACTGCCCACAATGCATGACCTGCTACCTGTTAAATATGGTCGTATACAGTTCTGCCTGCATTGCCTGACTCTGGCTTTGCTGTTGAACGCGCTGCAACTGCCTGTAATAAGGCCTCTGGCAGCTATCACTCTGGCCGCTGACTTTATCTGGCTGGAAATAGTATTATTAAAGACACTGCATATTTACCGTAAAAGCATGCAAGCCATTAGCTAAAAGCAACCATACAGAAAGCTTAATCAGGGCAAGAAAATACAGGCCGTTATAAAAATTCTAGTGATACTGAGCTTCTTTTTTATAGTCATTGAGCAGGCTTTTAAGGCTGTCAACATCGGAAACCCATATCCCATCAATACCTACATCAAGCCCCCTTCTGTAAGAGACATCTTCCCGTATATCTGACCTTATTAGAATTAAAACTAATAACCCCGAAGCATGAATTGAATTAACAATGTCAGGTGTTAGCACAGATACTTGTGGCAAAACTGCAACCAAACCTGGAAAAGTCTTAAGCAAATCTTCAGGGGTATCCGTCCGCTTATATGGCTGAATCAGTGGGGCATCAGGCCAGTACCGCATGAAAGCAGCTATCTGAGCACTATGTAATTTACGGCTCTCCCTGGCATGGCTTAGTAACATTCTCCGTATTTTTTCATCAGCAATCTTAAATTGATCATCTAGATCATCTGTTTTTTTGCCGCCGCCATTGCGTGTTGAGACAATGAGGCAGCCTGAGCGCGACCCTTCAGCAAAGGCTTTTAACTGCCTTATCATCAGGAAATTAACTCTGGACTTTATATCTGCAAACAAACATATTTTCCCTTGTGCTAAATCAAGCGCATCTTCAAGGGTGGGGATTTTTGTCCCCTTAAATTCAGGAGCAAACCAGCTGCCTGCATCAAGAGTACGTAATTCCTCGAGCGAGGTTTCAGAAACCAGCAAATCTTTATTTGTAGTCCTCTTTGTACTGCTATCATGCATCAAGACAGGAACACCATCAGATGTCAGGCGTATATCAAGCTCAACAAAATCAACCTGTTTCGCTATAGCTGCCTTAATTGCTGGCAGAGTATTCTCTGGTGCAGATTCTTGATCACCACGATGCGCAATAATTAGTGGGTTCAGGTTAGGCTGTGGGGTAAAAACAGGGCTTCGCTTTGGATAATCAGCGTAAAGAAACGCCAGAAACCCGTTATACCAAGTCACAAACAATATGCCACACAAAAGGAGAGCGCAGATTATTGTTGTATTGGTTCTGTTCATACTAAGAGCTACACTGAAAAGAGGGCGCATAACAATCGGTTAGTAATGCACCCCATAGTGCTGATGTGAGTGCGACCTCAACAAACTGCCACAGATAATAAATGCAATCCTTAACAAACATATATGCAGCCAAACATCCTCATTAAAGATATAATAATAAAACTATAAACTACGTTGGCATAATTTGCAGCGCGCAGCCAGTATCGATGGCCCAAAAAAATAGTTCAGATTCTGCTGCGCTGAAAGAGGCGATTGGCCGCCAATAGTTAGTTGGTGACCACGATCGTAAACTCCCCCGATACAAAGGTTCTGGGCTTCTGGGCTTGGCTAGCGATGACTGAGTCGGTAACCCTCAGGCTGAATTTCCAAGAACCGGTGGAAGTCGGTTTGCCGCTGAGGTCGCCGTTTGAGGTGTTCAACGTTAAGCCGGGCGGCAGCGACCCGGTTTCAACTTTCCAAATGAACGGAGCCTTGCCGCCCCAAGGTTGGAAGTCGTTACTATAGTCTGTAGCTACCTTACCGTTTGGCATGCCGAAATTTGGTTTGATGGCAAGGCCCCGGAGTTCGGCAGCACGGCTGGCCATCGATGCCAGGGTTGAAGCATAGTTCGGGTTACCGGCCTGGTTATAAAGCTCGAAGGGGTCAGCATTCAGGTCATAGAGTTCTTCGTCGCCCGTCCAATAGCGCACGTACTTCCAGTTGTCACGCCTCAACCCATCCCATAATCCGTTGGGCCAAGAGATCTGGCTGTACTTTTCAAAATAGAGTTCGTTCCGCCATGGTGTGTTTTCGTCTTCCAGAAGTGGCCAAAGGCTGGTGCCATCAGTGTTTTGGTTCGGCAACCCGGCTATGTCATATAAGGTTGGGCCTAGGTCAAGTATAGCGGATACGAGCTTGTCCTCGATTCGCGGACTGATCCCCGGTGCAACGACCAACATCGGTACTCGAATAGATTCCTCGTATGCAAAGTTCTTGCCCCACAGCTTGTGCTCACCCCACATATAGCCATTATCGGAGGTAAAAATAATGACGGTTTTGTGAAGTTTCTGCTGCGCTTCGAGTTTGTCCAGTATGGCGGCGAGCCCGCGGTCGACGGATAGTAGCGAGCGCAGCTGATCTCGCACGGCCTCATCCCCATTGAACGCTGCGTTCCCAGAAGCTTTTTGCACCCACGGCGGCTTGTCGCTGAAGTCGGTTTCCGTGTAACCCCTATCACGGTAGGTAAAGTCAGAGAATGCTTTGGCGTCCTGCCCGTCGGGTGTGGCCGGCGGATGCGGGGGTGATGTGGCCCAGAATACCATGAAGGGTTTGCCGCCGGGAATATTGTCCAGAAAACTCAGGATCTGGTCTCGTTCGAAATACACGTGATACTGGCCGGTTGCGTTGACCTCGCTGCCGGTCCCTGCGTTCTCGCCGCTGCTGCCGATCAGGTACTTGAAAGACGACCAGTCCGTGCCATGCGCCCATACAGCCCGGCCCGCGAATGTGTTCCACCCTGGCGGCACATAGGGTTTCAACAGGGGATAATCGTTCTGCCATTTGCCTATGAACATAGTGTGGTAATTCGCGGCCTGCAGATTCGTACCGATATTGACCGTATCAACGAACTGCGGATTGCCACCGTTAGGTGGCTTGTTTTCGAGTACGCCAGTGTTCTGGGCCAGGTACCCACCGGTATATGTGCTGACGCGCGCCGGACAGCAAAGCGGTGTCGGTACGTACGCGTTTTCGAACATTACGCCGTTAGGTATTAGGCGTGAATTGATATTGGGCAGTTGGGCTAGGGTGTCGAAACGCTGATCGTCGGTGAATACGACAAGGATATTGTAGGTGTCTGTCGGTTCCGCTGGTGGGGCGCTTTGACATGGCCCAAGGGTGTCTATGTCGAACGGCCCGGCCACTACCGTCTTTTTGGGCCCCACCCGGATGTCGAGGTCACCCGGCGAACTCAGTTCGATACAGGTGCCCGCATCGTTAGTTGGCGTAAAGATCAGGCCATCTGTCCACGGCGGCGAGACGCCGGCAACGATATCAATGATGTTGGGGTCGACGAAATTATCTACCCTGTCATTACGTTCGATGTCGATTGGGTTTAAACCGATGAAACCATTGTCGTTTCGAATGGTACTTTTGTACTGTGTCCAGCTGCGCCCCCCGGCCACAAACCTTACATTCCATGCCCCTGACTGACAGTCTTTCCAGAGGAACATCGCGGCCTCAACTGCAGGGTCTATGGATGGGGACCCACACACTGGCGTTTCCTCATCATCCTGGATAGTAATGCGTGCCTGAGCATCCCTTACGTTCGCATTGGTGGGTGTGTCAAGGTTGATAAAGAAATGCTCCGGACCTTCCGGTGCGGTGTCGTTGGTAATGCTGACTGGAATGATAGTTGTTGATTGTCCTGCTTGGATGGTTGCAGTTCCGGCCGCGGATTCGTAGTCTTCGCCGGCGATAGCCGACTGGTTCTCCGACTGATAGCTAACCGAAATTGCCGAGGGCGCGGGAATATTCGAGCGTACCGTAACGTTTGCGGTTCCTGCGGATTCAGAGACGCTTAGATCATCTATAGAAATTAGCACGATCGGGCTGCCGCTGCTGCAGGCGCCAAGAGTCTCGGAATCGAAATCACCAAACACAGGAGTCTGCGCGGATCCAAGGAGGATTTGTGCATCGTTCGGAGAGTCAAGCCGAAAGCAGGCGCTTGTTCCGTTGGGCAGGCTTAAATCGAAGCCATCTTCCCAGGGCGGAACCAAGCCCATTCCGAAGCTTGCTGTTAG
>JAAERX010000003.1 GCA_024229935.1 Gammaproteobacteria bacterium
TAACAACTGTTTTGTGTCTTTTGGTAAGCAGTAGCCACCATAACCAAACGATGGGTTGTTGTAGTGATTGCCAATACGAGGATCTAACCCTACCCCTTCAATAATCTGGCGAGCGTCTAAACCATGAGCTTCAGCGTAAGAGTCTAGCTCATTAAAGTAAGCCACACGCATTGCAAGGTAAGTATTAGAGAACAACTTAACCGCTTCCGCTTCTGTTGAGTTGGTCAGCAATACTTCAATGTTCTCTTTAATTGCCCCTTGAACAAGCAAGTTAGCAAAAACTTCAGCACGCTCAGATTGCTCACCGACAATAATGCGTGACGGATGCAAATTATCAAACAACGCGCGACCTTCACGCAAAAATTCAGGCGAGAAAATAATATTGTCACTCCCTAACTCTTGTTTAATACGCTCGGTATACCCAACAGGCACGGTCGATTTAATTACCATTACCGCATTTGGGTTAATTGCCATAACCTCTTTAATCACCGCCTCAACCGAGCCGGTATTAAAGTAGTTAGTCACAGGGTCATAATCGGTTGGTGTTGCAATCACGACATACTCAGCGTCTTTATAAGCTAACTCTTTATCTAACGTAGCAGTCAGATTCAGCTGTTTATTAACAAGAAAATCTTCAATCTCAATATCAGAAATTGGCGATTGCTTGTTGTTAATTAACTCAACCTTTTCAGCCATGATATCAACGGCAATCACTTCATTATGCTGTGCAAGCAATACCGCATTTGATAAGCCAACGTAACCGGTACCTGCAATGGCAATTTTCATTATTATTTATCCTGTAGGGAAGTTTATCTTAGGGGATTATAAAGTAAATAAAGGCTAGAAACTATGCGCTTACCCCTCCAATAACCCTAACAACTGCTGTGGATCTAACGTCTTACTGCTCGACGTCGCTGACAATACCTGATCCGCTAAATCCCGCTTATCATGATGCAGCGCGATAATTTTCTCTTCAATCGTATCTTTTGTCACTAAGCGATAAACCGTTACCGGCTTTTGTTGGCCCATACGATAAGCGCGATCGCTGGCTTGGTCTTCTACCGCAGGATTCCACCATGGGTCAATGTGGATCACCGTATCTGCTTCGGTCAAATTCAGTCCCGTACCGCCAGCTTTTAAGCTGATCAAAAACACTGAATTTGTGCCATTTTTAAACGCA
>JAAERX010000004.1 GCA_024229935.1 Gammaproteobacteria bacterium
ATGTTGATGCTGACCGCAGTAAAGGTCTTCATTTCATAGCTGATCGTCTTGCTATTAACCCTGGAGCCAACTTAAGTTTTGATGGAAACGGTAAGTTAAGGGCTGATATTGCATCGCTTTCATTCAAAGGAACAGTTGATTTAACGGCTGATCCAGTTATTGCAACTCCTGATCAAAATGACGCTTACATCAATGTTGTCGCTGGAACGTTAAATGCTGATTGGCAGGCTGCTACAGGTGAAGGAGCTATCGCCGTTGCGTCTGGCGATGTCGTGGTTTACGGCAATTCGGGATGGTCGCTAATCCCTGGGGTTGTGCCGCCAACAGATCTAGGCGTCAGTGGGCGCACTGCATTTCAGCTTGAGGTCACAAGCAGCACAGGTTCCGATGCCGTTCTTGAGGCTGCTACTGACCTGTTGGCTGGATTGATGACAGCAGCGGACAAGGCAAAGCTTGATGCTGTTGAAAACGGGGCACAAGTCAACGTCAAGTCTGATTGGATCGCCAGTAGTGGTGATGCCGAAATTTTGAATAAGCCCATAATTCCAGCGGCGCAAGTCAACTCTGACTGGACTGCAACAAGTGGCGTCGAAGAAATTCTCAACAAACCTGCAATTCCGGCTGATCAGGTCAATTCTGATTGGGACGCTACGAGCGGCGTTGAGGAGATTCTGAATAAGCCTGCAATTCCAGCGGCTCAGGTCAACTCTGATTGGGATGCAGTAGGTGGCGTTGAGGAGATCCTAAACAAGCCAGCGATTCTGCCCGAAGCCCCAAATGATGGGCAGCAGTATGCACGGCAGAGCGAAGCGTGGGCTGTCGTGTCAGGTGCTGGCGGTGGTGGCGTCACTCAAATTGTTGCAGGAACCAACGTCACTGTTGACCCAGTTGGTGGTACGGGGATTGTCACTGTCAACTCAACTGGTGGCGGTGGTGCGGGAGTGTCCAGCATCATTGCTGGTACTGGCATCGCTGTTGATCAAGCCACTGGTGATGTAACTATTACCAATACTGGCGTCTGTGCATCAGCCACTATTGGTGCCATTGTTGCTTGGGCTAATTCAACAGTTCCTACCGGTTGGTTGGAATGTGATGGCTCACCTATTCCTGCTCAGTACACAGAGCTGATTGCACTGGTTGGTTCTAATACTCCAGACCTACGTGGTGAATTTGTAAGGGGTTGGGATAATGGCGCTGGTGTTGATACTGGTCGTGCTCTATTGAGTAACCAAGCTGATGAGTTTAAGTCGCACACTCATCAATTTAGCAGTTATACAGGAGGCGGTGGCAACCTTGGTGGTACTGATGGAAGTGCTTTTAACGGCAAAGCTGGTACTGATGGCAGGGGTGGCTCCGAAACCCGTCCACGCAACGTAGCTTTGATGTACATCATCAATGCTGATGGCTCTTCCATTGGCCCTGGTGGCGGTGGCGGCGGAACACCCGTCCCACAGAAGGTTGCACTCCTCGCTGATGTAAAGCCAAGCGGGACTGCTGGTGGGACCGCTGTTGCTGGCTGGCAAGACAGAACGCTGAACACAAAGCTCAGTGATAACTACAACTTAGTCACCCTTGCAAACGATAAAGAGTTCACACTTACTGCTGGCACTTATCTGATTGAGTGGAGTGCTCCTGCTTTTCAAGTCAAAAACTTTCAAACAAAGCTAACCAATGTCACATCTGGAACACTGGTAGAGTATGGCTCTTCTGAATACATTTTAGGGAGCTTAAACGTTGTAACACGTTCATTCGGTTCGGCAAGAGTAAATATATCGTCAAATACAACTTATAAGATTGAACACTATTGTGATGGTGGTAAGGCTTCCCAAGGACTGGGAATCTCCAGCAAAGCAGCATCTGGTGCAGACAGCGTCTTCACCCAAGTCAGCATCACCGACCTATCAATTGTTGGTGGAACGGGTACAGCAGCTAACACGAAT
>JAAERX010000005.1 GCA_024229935.1 Gammaproteobacteria bacterium
AATCAGTGTGAGCTAGCCGCTCCTTTCAGTCACCGAATATGGCTGGCGCCATGCTCAAGCCAACAGCCTTATATGGCATCCTTTAAAATACGCGGAGGGTCAACGATGTGATTCTATTTCTTGCTCATCTTATATTTACAGCAGGCTTGCTGCTTATAGTTGCAAATCTCGTTGAGGGCATTCAGATAAAGGGCTGGGGCCCAGCGGTACTTGGCGCATTTATTCTTGGAATTGCTAATGCATGCATACGCCCCCTTATGATTTTGCTCACAGTCCCACTGACTGTAATAACCTTTGGACTTTTCTTGCTCGTTGTGAATGGAGTGATGCTGCAATTAACAGCAGCACTAACACCAGGAGTAAAAGTGAATGGCTGCGGGGCTGGAATTATTGGCGGCATTGTCCTGACATTACTCAATCTAGGAATTGCTCTCATCTTGGGTGCATCATTGACCATTATATAACCTATCAAATAGGGTCACAGCCTTGGCTGTGGGGACGTACTAACATGCACCCCTTTTTGCGACGTCATATTACAAAAGGAAAAATTTATGAAGACTAAGAGACACGGCCTAGCCATCGGTATTGAGAGAACGGGGGATAATTTTTTTCTTTCTTTAAAGGCCCAAGGCAAACTTACTCATAAAGACTATGAAATAATTACCCCAATGCTAGATTCAGCGCTGGACAAAGTTAAATTACCGAAGATTAGAGCTCTAATTGATGGAACTGAATTGGATGGCTGGGAAACTAGAGCTGCGTGGGATGATTTCAAAATTGGCCTAAAGCACGGCAATGAATTTGAAAAAGTTTCTATTTATGGCAACAAAAAGTGGCAAGAATTAGCTGCCAAAATTGGCGGATGGTTTGTGGCAGGCGAAATTAAATATTTTGACAACGAAAATGATGCCCTAGATTGGCTAAATGAATAATATAATAAGTTACCACTGTAAATAATGATGGATAGATCAGGCGCCGGTGGAATCCTTCTTAGTAATAATGCAACAAGCGCTACAGGTAGTAATTCAAAGCATGAACAATGAACTTCAGGCAATCAGCTGTTGTGCGCGTTAGCGCGCCAAAGGCATGGAGCAAAGATGAAGCACATCATTTTAATTCTCATCCTCAGTCTGGCACAGGCAGCCTCTGAACCAGCTAACGTTAAGGCTGGTGAGATTGGAGCAACAGCGCAAAACAGTCACATTGCATACGGTGGCCGATTGTTCGACATGTGGTACGAAGAGGTTGAAACTGATTTTGAGCCAGACAACCCAGAAACACCCCTAGCAGACGGCAGCGGCGGGCCCAATGGTGACGGCACACTGAACAACGCAGCAGGTTCGCCCATACTCAACAGTGGTCATAGTTACAGGCTAAAAAATCTCTTTGGCTGGGATTTACGCGGCGATGCAGGAATTTACGGCCACAATTATCAGGCTAAAGAATTTATCCTGTCATTGGGCCCACTCAGTCCTCAGTACGCCGGCATGACTCGTGCTCAATGGATTCAACGCTTAACTACCGGAGAAGGCAACCTGCCCGCTTATGGTGACGTACTAAACCAGGCACAGATTGAAGCACTTGTTGATTACATGCTGGCAATACGTGACAGAAAATTGCCGTATCCGGATGATCTGTATGCGCTATCAGTTGATTCACCAAAAGGCTTTGTACTTGCGCCCGGCGGCGATGCGACCGCCGGTCATAAATTTTACCAGGAACAATGTGCAGAATGTCATGGTGAGGATGCAGCCAATATTATCTTTGACAACGGAGAACAAACATTAGGCATGCACGCACGCTACTACGGTTATGCCATCGCTATGATTACGCTTGTCGGTGAGCCTGGGTCAGATATGGGGCCGCAGATCTCTGCTAATTTAAGCGTCACAGAACAAACAAAAAAGTTACTCGACCTGCTTGCCGCACTTTGTGACCGCACGCGTTACCCACGTGGTAATGCGACGGACCCAGATGTACCTGATAACGACCCACGATGTGGCACATACCTGCGCTAACTGACAGAGCTATGAAAAAATTAGCGTTATTAGTAGCACTTTTATTGCCAGTCTCTGTTTATGCATTAGACAGTAAGCCAATCATAGTAGAGGAATTAACAAAAACCACAAAAAGCTGGGACGGTTCTGAGTTGCCCTCGTACAAGAAAGGGCAGCCTGAAATTACTATTTTAAGAATTACGGTTCAACCTAACGTAGAACTACCCTGGCACACTCACCCAATAATTAATGCGGGCATTATGGTCAAGGGCAAACTCACTGTAATTACCAAATCCGGGGAAAAGCATGAATTGGTCGCCGGCGACACAATTGTAGAGGTCACAGGTAAAATACACAGGGGCATCAACAATGGGAACGAGCCAGCCGAGATTATTGTATTTTATGCGGGTATAGTAAAAACACCATTAACAATTAAAGTTGAGTAAAATATTTTCAGAGTTAAGCTTATAGCATGGCGCCTCATAACCAGTGCTGCAACCTGACCAGATTTCATCTGGCCACTGTTACGCGTATTAAAAGACGATAAATAAATTGGAGCATACACAATGAAAAAACACATCATCCACATTACAAGCATTCTGCTTTTTATTCTGAGTCAGGCCGCAACGGGCTCTTCATTTGCCAGTAATGAAACCCAGGCAGTTAAGGCCGCTGTAGATAATTTTTATCTGGCCCTAAATTCTATGTTTATTGGTGATGTGCAACCAATGGAACAAATATGGTCGCACAAAGATGATGTTACGTATATGGGCCCAGCAGGCGGTTTGCATGTTGGTTGGCAACAGGTGCTAGCTGACTGGGAGCAACAAGCTAAGTTGAAGCTGGGGGGAAAGGTGGAACCAAAAGACATGCAAATTACGGTTGGACGTGACCTTGCGATTATCAGTAATTATGAAGTCGGCGAGAACACCGGCCCCGACGGAAAGATTGAGGACGTTACTATCCGGGCTACAAACCTATTTCGCATGGAAGATGGAGCGTGGAAAATGATAGGTCATCACACTGACCTGCTTCCCTTTCTTAATGAATAATTGAAATATAGCCAGTACGATGGCTGAAAAGGCTGAACAAATCTTTCATTATTGAAAGGATTTGTAGCTGCCCCTGTCTCCTGTCACACTCCAAAGCATTGGCCTTGTGACAAAGCCTCTTAAAACAAGCTGGATAAAACTTTTGCACTTTATGTTTATAAATATTGAGCCATTTTGAATAAGTCATCTGAAGCAACCAAAGCAGTCACTCTATTCTCGACCGCAAATCTCATGACTTGCTCTGTATCTTTAGCCCAGATGCGCCAAACCAGCTTTTGGATAACCGCTGTTGCAAACGTTAGGAGGCACTATGGATAATACGGCAGTTCATTTCTTCACAGTATTTATGGCTTTCTTTGCCATCATGAATCCCGTAGCAAACGGGTCACTTTTTATTGGTCTCACTCAGGACAATGATTCAACTGCACGCTCATTGATTGCTCTGCGCGCTGTTGCCGTGGCATTTATCATCGTCTCAGCCTTTGCGATTGGTGGCAGAGAGATTTTCTCGATTTTCGGAATTACCCTGCCAGCCTTTCGTATCGCCGGCGGACTAATGATTGGCGCTATTGGTTATCACATGCTCCAAGGTGAGCAATCAACTTTATGCACGCCAAGCAATGATGACAATGAAAAGAGTAGTGGAGCTGCTTTAGACATGGCAATTACTCCTCTAGGAATGCCGGTCCTTGCTGGGCCTGGCACTATCGCTACGGCAATGAATTATACAGCAGAATCAACTGTGGCCGAAATTACAAGAGTTCTCGCAGCATTTGGATTAATGTGTTTTATTACATTTTTAGCGTTTATTGGCGGGCAATGGTTAGCTAAAGTGCTTGGGCAAAATGGAATAAAAGTTATCTCTCGCCTCATGGGGCTAATACTTGCAGTCATAGGCGTTCAAATGCTTATAGCAGGCGTACGTGGTGCCGTGGCAGCGTAATCCGGTCACGGCCATTGACAGCCAAATGCAGCTCACGCCAGACCTTAATCACAGGCGCTATGTATTATTAAAAGTTACAACTTTATATTCGAATCAGTCACTTCAAACATAACCTTCATTATTTCACCAATAATCAAAAGTAAAGAAAATGAACAAAGGTGCAGTTCGGTGGTTTAATACCAATAAAGGTTTCGGCTGTATTACACCTGAAGATGGCGGTAAAGGCCTGCTTATAAAGCATACAAATGGATGCTCAAAGCACTATATAGCTTCCCTTTACCTATTTGCCTATTTGCCTTGCAGGATTCTTCAGGGAGGTTATATTAGAGACTATGGCTATCAGCAATTTCTTTAAAACCAAAAATATTAAGATTTTCTTCACCGGATTCGCAGTGACGCTTGTCGCCACTATTATGATAGTGCTGGAAATTGATTTCCCCTATACCGCATGGTTGTGGTGGGCTGGATTCCTTATCTGTCTGGTCGGCATGATTATGGTAATACGTGATGTAACAGGCATCTCAAAGAAACGCGATTAGCGACCAAAACAACTATCTACTGCCTGCAATGCCCTTTCTGAGCTTTGCCAGGCTTGCGCTAGGCCAGCCCCAAACGTATATACCAGGACGCAAACATCAGCATTGCGAGCACCATAAGGACAGTCACTCCAATAGCCACAGCCGGAGTCAGCTTGCCCTTACCTCCAGCGACATGATTATTCATCGCATAGGCAAGGAAAATATAGCAAATTACTATGAGCCCAAGAAACTCAATTCCCAGAATAATCATAAATCTCTGGCTTAAATACTAAAAATTGGCACTATAATAGCCTATCTGGTTTGTTCAGCCCATTACTGAACAGGCAGGCAACATCCACCCAGGCTAACTATTAGCTGGTATTTTTTTAGTTGTAAATGAAATTGTAGCAATGAGCAATCAAACATTTGGCAACCAGTTCTTTTTTACCTTGGCTATTGTTTTCGTGCCCGTATTTCTGGCTTTTCGCTATTTTGAAAG
Organism: Gammaproteobacteria bacterium; assembly: GCA_024229935.1. Lineage (GTDB taxonomy): Bacteria > Pseudomonadota > Gammaproteobacteria > Steroidobacterales. Next base: position 5,010 of record JAAERX010000005.1, read on the forward strand.
TACCGGCAGCATGCCAAGCCTTGGGCTCGGTAATACTATTGCCACCGCCCTGGTACTCTCAGCTATTCCCGCCATACTGATAGCGATCTGGCGTTTTCTAAAAAAATAGGGTGGCCAGTAAACCCAACAGCATCATTAATGGCTGCATGGGAATATGCGTCATTGCAGCCTTCTCTGTATATAAGGCATTTACACCTGCTACTGGCCCAGAAAGCACCCAGAATATTCCTGAATTCATCCTGTTAGGGGTTGTCGTCTATCTTTTTGGCCTTATGCTGGTCTGGTCACGTAACCCTTGGGGCCGCTGGCTGTTATTTATTTGGTTTATCGCCCCCTTGTTTCTGAGCGCCTATACCGATGCCATGATAATAGATCAGGATTTCAACCAATTACTGGGCCAAAGACTGTTCCAGTCCTGGGTTAGTCTGTTATATATATTTTCACTTGTATCACTTTTTCTGCCCTCATCTAGCCAATGGCTTAAAGGTGATGCACATGAGGAAAGTTAAGCTCACAAAGGAGCCTGTCCCGCTCTATAAAATACTTAAGTTTGAAGGCATTTTTGCCAGTGGCGGTGAAGCAAAGACAGCTATAGCTGAAGGCCTTGTTAGTGTTAATGGAGCAACAGAAATTAAAAAACGAAAAAAAATTGTTTCAGGCGATATCATTGAATTTTCTGATAAAAAGCTCCAAATCGAACTAATCTAAAGTCATAGTTCACGGCTTCACACTAATACCCACCAACTCATTTAAGACTGCATATGAAAAAAATAAAAAATGAGAAAGAGCTCATCAAGAAGGCTATTAATATTGGCGTAAAATATGCTGAAAACCGTGGGGCCGTTGAATTTGAAGCCACAGATTCAGCGCATGAAAAATTGGAATATATTTATCGCCTGCTTGTCCACGACAAGTTATTACAGCCACTCCCGGAGAATCAGGTGTCTCAAAAGGCCATTCGTCATAAGCTGGCTATCTGGGCCTCCAAGCAAAAACTTAAATGATGCTGGCTACCATTGACACTATTGTGTCGCCCAACAGGCGATGCCCCTGATAGTTTTGTTAAACGGTACGAGCAACAGCCCAAACCTGCACTTCATTTGCACCAGCAAATTTAAGCATTCTGCTAATTTCTTTTACTGTTGCACAAGTTGTAACCACATCATCCAGTAATGCAATTTTTGCGCCGCTCAAATCACCGCTGACTGCAAAAGAACCCCGCAGATTTTCTAGTCTGGCTGTACGACCAAGCTTCATCTGAGCAGGTGTATTACGTATCCGTCGTACTATTTGCCGCTTAACGGGCAAATAAATATTTCTGGCAACATGCTCTGCAATTAACTCGGCCTGATTAAATGTTCGCTGCAGTTGCCGCAGTGGGTGCAAGGGCACTGGCACTAACAAATCAGGCGCCCTTATTTCTTTTGTTAGTAATGCCTTGCGTAAATGCATAGACAGCAACTCACCCAATACACGTGCATAAGGAAGCGTTTTACGGAACTTTAATGCTGCCAGCATTTGTGCAACTGGATATTCATACGCCAGCGCAATGACATATGGGTCAGGCGCTGATTGACTGCTTAAGCAACTGCCACATAAGCGCAAACCACTGTCGGGCAATGGGATAGCACAGCCACAGCAGGCATGCCCAAGCCAGGGCAAGTCTTCCAGACAAGCCGGGCAGATATCCATACCCGCCGCCGGATCACTGCACAACACACAGCGCCAGGGGGAAATTCCAGTCAGTAGCCTGTCAACTAAAGAGGTGGCTACAGGTTGACAGGCGTCATAAGCCTTTTGATACTTCACGTTAATACTCAACTTTTAATTCGCCCAGTTACATGCCCCCGGTATACCTCATGGCATGCATATGGCCAATTTTTAGCAATAGTAACGCGGTAGAGAAAGCTGCATTTATAAGGAAACGAGTAACAAATGGACGGCTCGAGGCAAAACACACAAGCACAGAATGCTCAGGACACACCTATTAATAAGCTTGACCTGGGTTCACCTGACTGGGCCACGCTGGCTCAAGGCACACCACGTACAGACTGGTCACTGGATGAAGTACGTGCGCTTTATGCAGCCCCGTTTACTGATCTGATTTATAGCGCCCAACAAGTGCACCGCCTGCATTTTGATCCGAAGCAAATACAAATCAGCACTTTATTAAGTATTAAGACTGGCGGCTGCTCAGAAGACTGTGGCTATTGCCCACAAAGTGTCCGCTACGATGCAGGTGTGGAAAATGAGCCCCTGCTGGAACTGGATGACGTTATAAAAAATGCCCAGGTTGCCAAAAATGAAGGCGCTACTCGCTTTTGCATGGGTGCTGCATGGCGCTCACCCAAACCAAAACAAATGGACAAAGTTGTCGCAATGGTAAAAGCCGTTAGTGACCTCGGCATGGAAACCTGCGGAACCTTCGGTATGCTTGAGGCTGAACAGGCACAGCAACTTAAAGAGGCCGGCCTTGACTACTACAACCATAATCTTGATACCTCTGAAAATTACTACGCACAGGTTATTACCACACGCACCTACCAGCATCGTTTGGACACCTTACAGTCAGTACGTGATGCGGGCCTGAAAGTCTGCTGTGGCGGTATTGTAGGTATGGGTGAAAGCGAAATTGACCGCGCTGAATTACTGCATACACTTGCTACCCTGCCAGAGCATCCAGGCAGCGTGCCTATTAACCAGCTGGTACAGGTTGAGGGCACCCCACTTAGCGCCATAGACACGACAGAAAATTTTGACCCTATTGAGTTCGTACGCATTATTGCTGTTGCACGTATATTAATGCCAGCATCACATGTACGCCTGTCTGCGGGTCGTGAAGCAATGAGTGATGAAACTCAAGCGCTGGCTTTTCTTGCTGGGGCTAATTCAATTTTCTATGGTGAAAAACTACTGACCACTGACAATCCTGATACACAAGAAGACCGTCAGCTGATGCAACGACTCGGCATGGAACCAGAACCCTACTGCACCAGTAAACAAAACACCTAATCAAGCTGACAGACCATGCACGAACTGGACCAGAAGCTGCTACGTAAAGCCTGCGATCAAATTGCGCCCGCTTATAATAGTAATGACTTTTTCTGCGCTGAAACCCGTGCGCGTCTGCTCGAGCGTCTAGATCTTGTCAGTCTAACACCCAACACTATTCTTGATCTGGGGGCTGGCACTGGGCTGGCGGTAAGCCCACTGCAGGCACGCTTTAAAGATGCAGACATTATCAAGCTTGACTGGTCTGCTGCCATGCTAACAGCCCTACAGAGCAGAACAAGCAACCTGCATACTGTCTGTGCAGATGCTCATCAGCTACCCATAGCTGATGCCAGTATTGATATTGTTATTTCCAACATGCTGTTACCGGGTTGTGCTAATCCGGAACAGATTTTTCATGAGGTTTATAGAGTACTGCGTAAACCCGGGCTGTTTTTATTCAATACGCTGGGGCCTGATAGTTTTAAAGAACTGCGCAAAGCTTGGGCTCAGGTAGATAAATACCCGCACGTGCATACCTTTGCTGATATGCACAATATCGGTGACTCACTGGTACAGGCAGGTTTTCAGGAGCCTGTCATGGATGTAGAGCGCCTGACTGTTACCTACGGAAAATCAGAGCGCCTTATGGATGACCTGCGTAGTATTGCGGCAACAAATCTGCTGCAAAATCGCCGACGTGGGCTCACACCACCCGTACTATGGCAAAACATGCTTGGAAAACTGGAGCAAACTCGGGATACAAATAATCAATTACCCGTCACTCTGGAAGTCATTACCGGGCAGGCCTGGGTTGGTAAAGCCAAGGTAGGTGTGGCCATGCACAGAGGAGAGGCGCACTTTCCGGTTACAGACATCAGTACACGCCGGAAATCCTGACAGCTTATAATCTGCAAGGCAGTTTGAGCAATACAGTCAGCCGGGCATAACTCCATGTGGCTGGATCAGACCGAAATACCAGGCAATAAATAACAATACAAACAGCAATACTGATAAAGCAACCCGCACCGTAAGTGAATTCACCATACGCTTAGTCTGGCCCTTATCAGTAAACATAAAATACAACCCGGACCCCAGGCTGATCATAATGGCAATAAGTAACGCGACAATAAGATATTTAATAATCATGATAGGTAGCAATCTATGATGGGAACTCAGTGAACAATCGAACGCCACCCTACAGTGCACCGCAATCCACGGCAACTGCTACACAGTCTTATGCGCGCCCGGCTATTGCCACAATCATACTGATAGTGCTGCTAACAATATTTATTTCTGCCGGTTTCTGGCAGCTACGGCGGGCGGCCCAGAGCACGGCAATTGATGACTTATTTGCCTCAGGCGCAGATATGGCGCTCCTGCATGAGCCTGTCAGTGGCGCAGCAGCTAATGACTATCGTTATCGCAGGCTACAACTGGAGGGCGTATTCCTGCCCGGGCAACAAATATTACTTGATAACATCACCCTTGATGGTGCCAATGGCTATGAAGTGCTAACGCCTTTTATTAGTGGTGACACAACTATCATGGTAAATCGTGGCTGGATACGAGCCAACCCAGATCGACAAATTCTGCCAGATATCAGTGTCTCTGCAGATATGCGCACTATCACTGGCATCATCAACAAATTTTCTGTTCCTGGTATCAAGTTTGATGTAAAAATTTCAGATAACATGCTCTGGCCACAGCGCATGCTCTACCCGGATTCAGCAACCATTGCCAACGCTCTGGGCAGGTCCATTGCGCCTTATCAACTACTACTGACAGCCAATCAGCCAGATGGCTATGAACGCAATTGGAAAGCCGCAGCAATAGACCCAAATAAAAATTATGGCTATGCATTCCAGTGGTTTTCATTTGCCACACTTGCCATAATTTTCTATGTCATCCTGATGGCACGCTGGTTAAAGGAACACCGGGCACCAACCCGAAATGATGCACAAGGATAATTTATGAGTAATACACAACAGCAGGGGCGCCGTATGCTTCTGTTCATAAGCCTGTTATTTATCACGCCAATCATTGCGGCAATGTATATGTACTTATCAGGTACAGCGATACCCTTAAGCAGCATTGAACATGGCGAGTTGATTACACCACCACGAATCCTGCCGGAAACCGCACTCAATACATCTGTGCCAGAGCAACGCTTTCGCGATGTCTGGTCACTTTTAGTGTCAGCCGATAGCCATTGTGATGCAGACTGCCTGGTATCACTAGAAAAAATACGCCAGGTTCGTTTATCCCTTGGGCCAAAAATGACGCGCATACAAACCGTTTTTCTGCCCGCAAGTGAAACTGCCATAGGAATAGAGCTGGCAACTGAGCACCCAAAACTTATTATTGCATCACCAGAACAGTCCGGCATAATTCGTCCAACACTAGGCGCTTATAAAAATGGTGAAATATTTCTTGTTGACCCACTAGGCAACCTAATAATGCGTTACCCACAAGATGCTGAGATGGGCAATATTCGTGAAGACATTACACATCTGCTGAAGCTATCTAATATCGGATAGTGCTTCTTAGAGCATATACCTCAAATAATTGACCTTTATAGGCAAAGTACTGGCAAAAATACGATGGCTACCTGGTATAGAAGACTTGTCTGGAGTGCAACAGCGCTCGCCTTGTTCGTTGTCGTACTGGGTGCCGCTGTAAGGCTTAATGATGCGGGCCTTGGCTGCCCTGACTGGCCAGGCTGCTATGGTGTATTAATACCCACTGATATTGATACCCAAACAGCTCTAGAAGATTTTCCGGAACGCCCTGTAGAGGTTGGTAAAGCCTGGTATGAAATGGTGCATCGCTATGTCGCCACAACACTGGGCTTTTTAATTGTTCTGATTACCTTATTTGCATGGCGTAACCGTCAAGCACCCGGCCAACCAGTCAAAACACCCATCGTGCTATTGGCGGTAGTGATCTTCCAAGGCCTGCTGGGCATGTGGACCGTCACGCTGCTACTCAAACCCGTCATTGTGATGGGGCATCTGCTTGGTGGCTTAAGCACCTTGGGTCTGCTGTTCTGGCTGGCGCTGGAGGATAGGCGGGGCAACAATAGCCCTGTAAATATCACCCGGCGTATAGCCTGGCCTGCCGCTATAGCTTTAATAGTGCTTATTGCGCAGATTGCCCTGGGCGGCTGGACCAGCTCCAATTATGCTGCACTGGCCTGCCCTGATTTGCCCACCTGTCTCGGTCAGTGGTGGCCTGAACAGGCCGACTTTAACGAAGGCTTTGTCATGTGGCATGGCCTTGGAGTCAACTATGAATTTGGCATACTTGAAGCACCAGCAAGGGTTGCTATTCATTTTGCCCACCGACTGGGCGCTGTAGTTGCAACTCTGGTGCTGCTTTACGTAACAATTTCTCTGGTTCGCAGACAAAACAGTGACCCGAAAATAAAGACTGCCTGCCTTGCTGTCTGGGCAGCACTTCTAACACAGATTATACTGGGTCTGTGCACCGTCTGGTTTGGTTTGCCACTTGCCGTTGCAACTGCACATAATGGGGTTGCGGCATTACTGTTATTGTCAGTCATCAACCTTAACAATGTTGCCTCGCGCACTACTAACTGATTTATCTGCTAACTCGTGTCTCGATTCACAACGTCTGTACTGCTGGCAACAGCCCTGTTAGGTGTATTGCTATGGGTTGTAATTAGTATTGTTGTTGATCTGGCCAATGCACCGGAAGAACTGCTGGCTCTGCCAGAAGAAAGCTCAATAGAAATTGATCTTGCGCTACCCCGAATTCATTCTGAAGCAGAATTTAATACCTGGCTGACAACACTGGGGTACGACTTTGATGCGCTCTACAGCGCACGACAACACTGGGATGCAGCCCGGGGCTGGCCTGAGCCCTACCTATTTAAAACCCCTGAAGGTTCCACCAGCAATTACCGGGAAGACAGCCTCGATGATGCTCAATTATTAGTGCTGGCAGGTAATGGTGATCTGCAGGCCATACACATGCTTGCCACACGTAGCCTTATACGTGACAAGAATCCACTAGAAGCACTGGAGTGGTATGACCATGCCATTGTTAATGGATCTATCTTTGCCATGCTGGCAGTTGCCGACCTCACTATTACGCTAACCGACCCGGCACTGGATGCATTTCATGCCCAGGATAACTGGCAAGCTGCAGTTGACCAGCTACGCAATGAATTACCACCACCCAAAGAACGGGCGCTGGCATGGACGCTGGCCGGAGTTATTATGGGTGGTTATGGCCTTATGGATACAACCCTGACCCAACGTATAGAAATGTACAGCATGGAACTTGATGCCGCAGGTATAGAACAGGCCTGCTTAACTGCACAGGATTATGTTCTTGAGGTAGCAGCCACCCGTCGTGCACAGGGTAATGCAGTATTTTCTTTTGACCCACCACCTTTTAGCATCACCCACCTCAATCCTGCTAACATTATTCCTTGTGATACCCCCATGGAGCCACTAATTTCCCTACAAGGTTGCACCCAATATGATTTTGTTGGCTGGCAGTCCATAAAACCACTCAGTGCCTGGGTGTGCACAAACTAACAACATATTATCGCTGCGGGTAAACCGTTAGACTGCAAATATGGATGTCACCCCCATTATCGATACGCTGAATGATGCTCAGCGAGAAGCCGTAACCGCTCCACAGGAGCCGGTACTGGTTATTGCAGGTGCGGGCAGCGGCAAAACCCGCGTACTGGTTCATCGTATCGCCTGGCTAGTTGAGGTTGAGGGCATCTCTCCCCACGGCATTATGGCGGTAACCTTTACCAATAAAGCCTCAGCGGAGATGCGTGGACGTGTTGAGCAACTTCTGGATATGCCAGTTGCTAACCTCTGGGTAGGCACCTTTCATGGACTGGCACATCGACTGCTGCGACGGCATGCAGAAGACGTGGGGCTGCCCAAGACCTTCCAGATTATTGACTCACAGGATCAGAAACGGCTCATTCGCCGGCTTATTAAAGATTCAGGCCTGGATGAATCCACCTGGGTAGCGCGTGAAGTACAGTACTTTATTAATAAACAAAAAGATGAGGGACGGCGACCTGATCATATAGATGTGGGTAAGGACCACACCCGTGCCATGCTGGTGCGTTTATACCGAAGCTATCAGGAAAACTGCGACCAGAATGGGCTGGTAGATTTTGCAGAACTACTGTTACGCGCTCATGAACTATGGCTGAAACGGCCAGAAGTACTGGCCCATTACCAACGCCGTTTTGGGCACATATTGGTAGATGAGTTTCAGGATACCAACAGCGTGCAATTTGCATGGCTGCGGGTACTGGCCGGGGATAGTGGTGTTCTGTTTGCCGTTGGTGATGATGATCAATCTATTTACCGCTGGCGCGGTGCAAAAGTTGAAAATATGTATCAACTTAAAAAAGATTTTCCCGGTATTCGAGAAATCAAGCTGGAACAAAATTATCGTTCAACTTCAAATATTCTGAATGCAGCCAATGCCATTATTACCAACAACAGCGAGCGTCTTGGGAAAAACCTCTGGACTGAGGATAATGAGGGCGAACCTATCAAGCTGTACAACGCCTATAACGAACGTGATGAAGCTGAATTTGTAATCGCACGTATTCAGGACTGGGTGAACCAGGGCAACCTGCGTGCAGATGCAGCCATTTTGTATCGCTCCAATGCTCAGTCCCGCACCTTTGAAGAATATTTATTCAAAAAACAAATCCCATACCGTGTTTATGGGGGGTTACGCTTCTTCGAGCGTGCTGAAATCAAGGATGCACTAGCTTATCTGCGGCTACTGGAAAACCGTGCTGATGACACCTCATTTGAGCGGGTTGTTAATGTGCCTACACGTGGTATAGGCGCGCGTACTGTTGATGAGATACGAGATTATGCCCGGGCAAATGCCTTATCTTTATGGGAATCAGCAATGAGCAATGCAGGCGGCCAACTGAATGCCCGAGCCACAGGAGCAACCCATAAGTTCCTGGCTCTTGTTGAAGAACTGGCGCAGGAAACGGAGAGTCTGACGCTGCATGAACAGGTTGATCATGTCATTGAACGTTCCGGGCTGATTCCGCATTTCAAAAAAGATCGCAGTGAACAGGGTGAAACGCGGATAGAGAATCTGGAAGAACTGGTCAGTGCCGCACAGACCTTTGAACCCGATGAACAGGATGAACTGCCACCTCTGGCCGCATTTCTGTCACATGCAGCACTTGAGGCAGGGGAAGGTCAGGCTGATAAATGGGAAGACTGTGTGCAACTAATGACCCTGCACTCAGCCAAAGGCCTGGAGTTCCCATTGGTCTTTATGGCAGGCATGGAAGAAGGTCTGTTCCCACATAAACGCTCCATTAATGACCCGGGCGGACTGGAGGAGGAGCGCCGGCTTTGCTATGTGGGCGCTACCCGAGCAATGAGCCAGCTGTATTTAAGCCATGCTGATCAGCGCCGTATGCATGGTACTGATAATTTTGCACAGGCTTCTCGTTTTCTAGCTGAAATTCCTCCAAAATACACAGAAGAGGTTAGGCCAAATATACGAGTACAGCGCCCTGTTTATCAGAAAAATACCACCCACTCCAATACCTACACAGTTACCCCCACTGACGGAATCCAGCTTGGGCAACGAGTCCGGCACGGCAAGTTTGGTGAAGGCACTGTACTGAATTATGAAGGTTCGGGCTCACATGCACGAGTGCAGGTAAACTTTGAGGCTGAAGGCACTAAATGGCTGGTGATGTCATATGCGAAGCTCGAACTGATGTAAACTACACATCGCTTAAGGATTGATCGTATTCATGAATATTCTTATCCTCGGGGCCGGACAAGTAGGCTCTAATGTTGCTTACCAACTTGCCCGGGAAGAGGCCAATCAGGTCACTATCATCGATATAAATTCCGGTGCATTACGGGATTTACAGGACCGGCTGGATGTACGCACCATTGTCGGTCATGCTGCCTATCCTGATGTGCTCGAGCGGGCTGGTGCTAAAAAAGCCGACATGATCATTGCACTAACCAGCAGTGATGAACTCAATATGGTTGTCTGCCAGATTGCCTACACACTGTTTAATACACCGACCAAGATTGCTCGTATACGTGCACCTGAATATATCAATGCACCCAACCTGTTCCAGCAGGAAAATATGCCTGTTGATGTCTGTATCAGCCCGGAACAACTGGTTACTGAAAATATTGAACAACTGATCCACTACCCAGGCGCCTTTCAGGTGCTGGAGTTTGCCGATGGCAAAGTACGTCTGGTGGGTGTTCGTGCACATGATGCTGGCTTACTGGTAGGACAAGAAATACGTGCCCTTGTAGAACACCTGCCTAATGTAGAAGCACGTGTAGCAGCCATTTACCGTAATGGCTACCCGATAAAACTTGAGGGCAACACACGCATACAGCAAAATGATGAAGTATTTTTTATTGCTGCCCGCAAAGATATACGATTGGTAATGAACGAAATTCGCAAGCTTGAAGAGCCAGTAAGGCGTGTTGTTATTGCCGGCGGTGGCAATATTGGCCACAGGCTTGCTGCAGCATTGGAAAAAACCAACCAGGTAAAGATTATTGAGCGTGATAAAGACCGCGCTAAAGAATTGTCTGAACTGCTTGGTCACAGTATCGTGCTACATGGAGATGCAGCAGATGAGGCACTCATGCTGGAAGAAAATGTAGATGGAGCTGATGTATTTGTAGCCATTACCAATGCTGAAGAAGCAAATATTCTGTCCTCCATGCTGGCTAAACGGCTTGGCTGTAAGAAAGTTATGGCGCTGATTAACAGGCCGTCTTATGCAGAACTGGTTGAGAGCAGCAATATAGATGTGGCTATCTCCCCACAACAATTCACCATTAGCTCTCTGCTTGCCCATGTACGCAAGGGTGATGTAGTGAGGGTACATGCCCTACGGCGTGGCCGGGCTGAAGCGATAGAAGCCATCGCACATGGCGAGCCGGGTCGGTCACGTATCGTTGGCCGGGAGGTAGGTAAAATTAAATTGCCGCCAGGCGCCAGTATCAGTGCAATTGTGCGTGGCGATGATGTCATTAATATGCATCACGACACCGTGGTTCAAGAAGATGACCATATCATTCTATTCCTGACCGACAGACGCCACATTGATGACGTTGAACGGCTATTTCAGGCTAAACACTAATAAGCTATGCGTCTGGCTGTCGTACAACGCATTATTGGCTTACTTCTGATGATGTTCAGTCTGACCATGCTGCCCCCCGCTGCTGTTTCACTATATTTTAGTGATGGTGGCGCAATAGCCTTTTTCTCTGGCTTCGCAGTAACTGCTATCAGTGGCGTACTTATCTATACACCGGTAAAGAATCGTCATGAGGAACTGCGCTTACGTGATGGTTTTTTGATTGTGGCTGCTTTCTGGTTTGGTCTGGGCAGCTTTGGTGCCTTACCCCTGTTATTTTTTGAGGCACCCAGCCTCACTTTTACTGATGCCCTCTTTGAGTCAATGTCAGGTCTGACCACAACGGGTGCTACAGTCTTAACCGGGCTGGATGATATGCCCAAGTCGCTATTGTATTACCGTCAGCAGCTACAGTGGTTTGGCGGCATGGGCATCATTGTTTTGGCTGTTGCCATACTGCCCTTGCTGGGTGTGGGCGGTATGCAGCTCTATAGAGCTGAGATTGCAGGCCCGGTAAAAGACAGCAAGCTCACTCCTCGCATTACCGAAACAGCTAAAGCACTTTGGTATATCTATCTTGGGCTAACCGTCGCATGCGGGGTTGCATACTATCTTGCCGGCATGAACATATTTGATGCGCTTTGTCATGCCTTTAGCACAGTGGCTATTGGTGGTTTCTCAACACATGATGCCAGCATAGGTTATTTTGACAATCTAAAAATTAATGCCATTGCCATGTTCTTTATGTTCTTTGCAGGCATTAACTTCTCCCTGCATTTTCTGGCCTGGCGTGGAAAAAGCTTTTCCGGTTACCTTGCTGACTCAGAATTTCGTGCCTATGCCAAAAATATTCTGATCCTCTCTACGGCCGTTATTATTTACCTATTAGCGGAAGGTGAATATGACACGCTAAAAGATACATTTCATGAGGGCCTTTTTCAGGTTATCTCTATCGCCACCACCACCGGCTTTACTACTGCTGATTTCTCTGCCTGGCCAGGCGCCATACCAGTGCTGCTGATTTTTGCCAGCTTTATTGGTGGTTGCGCTGGCTCTACAGGCGGCGGAATGAAGGTTATGCGCTGCCTGTTGCTGTACAGACAGGGTGTGCGAGAAATCAAGCGCCTGATACACCCCAATGCAGAGATACCCGTTAAGCTAGGTGGCAAATCCATTCCACCACTCATTATTGAGTCAGTCTGGGGGTTTTTTGCGGTTTATGTTGTTGTTTTTGTGATCATGATGACACTACTGCTGATTGATGGCATAGACCAGGTCACCGCTTTTTCTGCTGTTGCTGCCACACTAAATAATCTGGGACCCGGGCTTGGTGATGTTTCGAGCGGCTTTGGTGATTTAAGTGATCTTGCAAAATGGGTGTGCGTTATGGCCATGCTGCTGGGTCGACTGGAAATCTTTACGCTACTGGTTCTTATATCCCCAACTTTCTGGAAACATTGACACCACAATGCTTACTACCGCTGATCAGCTTGAAGCCATCACGCGCAGTATTGGTCAACTGATTGCCTGGCTGACTCTGGCACTGGTTATTGTCACCAGTATAGTTGTTGTACAGCGCTACCTTTTCAATGCCGGCTCTATACGCATGCAGGAAAGCATTACTTTTATGCATGCTGCAATTTTTATGCTAACAGCAGCTTATACACTTTCTGTAAATGACCATGTTCGTGTCGATGTTTTCTATAGTGTTATGTCTGCACGGGGAAAGGCTTTAGTAAACCTGGTTGGCACACTATTTTTACTAATGCCCTTTTGTGCATTCATGCTCTATAGCAGCTGGGATTTTGTTGGTGTTGCATGGTCTGTCAGAGAGGCCTCACAGGAATCCGGTGGACTGCCATTTCCATTTCCAGGGTTAATGAAAAGCTTCATACCTTTAGCATCAGGGTTATTAATTATGCAGGGCACAGTCATTATCCTGCGGTCACTTGTCACACTTGCTAAAGCGGAACACCATTAAAGTATGGCGTGGCTTGGTTTTCTGATGTTTATAGCGGTAGTCATTGTACTACTGGCCGGTTATCCCGTTGCCTTTAGTCTTGCGGGCACCGCTTTAATTTTTGCCTGCATAGGATCATTAGCCGGAGTCTTCGATCCTGTATTTCTAGACACCATGCCAAACCGTATCTACGGCATCATGAATAACGTAACACTCATTGCAGTCCCGTTATTTGTGTTTATGGGTGTAACACTGGAGCGCGCGCAGATTGCAGAGGACCTGCTGGAATCTCTCAGCATGCTAATGGGACGAATACGTGGCGGGCTGGGTATTGCTGTAATACTGGTAGGAATGCTCATGGCCGCAAGTACCGGTATTGTTGGTGCTACCGTTGTTACCATGGGGCTAATATCCCTACCCACCATGCTTAAACGTGGTTATAAACCCAGTATTGCAACTGGCACTATTACTGCCGCAGGCACACTTGGTCAGATTATCCCGCCATCCATTATTCTTGTGCTACTAGGTGATGTCTTATCCTCTGCCTATCAGCAGGCACAACTGCAACAGGGTGTTTTTCGCCCTGAAACTATCTCCGTAGGAGATCTTTTTATTGGTGCACTCTTACCCGGATTTTTACTGGTTGGCCTGTATATTAGTTATTTACTCATTGTGGCCCAATTGCGTCCTGCCACTATGCCTACCTGGCAGGAAACAGCTAACACAAGAAATTCTCAAGCAAACCTTTTACCGCAAATCCTTAGGGCGCTACTACCCGCACTATGCCTGATACTCGCTGTGCTTGGCTCAATTATCATGGGCATTGCCACACCTACAGAAGCCGCAGCAATTGGTGCGCTGGGAGCATTACTACTGGCTGCTTTACGCAGACAACTTAATCGCCAGCGGTTATTTGAGATTACTACCAGCACTGCGCGCTTTACCAGCATGGTATTCCTGATATTAATTGGAGCCTCAATGTTTTCACTCGTATTTAGAGGCTACGGTGGTGATATTGCAATTCAGAATTTTCTTTTGCAATTACCCGGTGGCGTACCAACAGCATTAATTACTGTTATGGCCGTTATGTTTTTGATGGGCTTTGTACTGGACTTTATTGAAATTACTTTTGTAGTTGTACCCATTGTTGGCCCAGCGCTCTTAATGATGGGTATAGATCCTATATGGCTCGGCATCATGATTGCTATTAACCTGCAAACATCTTTCCTGACACCACCATTTGGTTTTGCATTGTTTTATTTACGCGGGGTTACACCGCCAGAGGTACAAACCATACAAATCTATAAGGGGGTGATTCCCTTTGTACTTATTCAGTTATTTGCACTCATGCTTATTGCCTTATGGCCAGGTCTTGCCACCTGGTTGCCAGCACAGCTCTGAACCCGAGCTTCTTCACTACAGATTCAAGCTTACTGACCTGCTGCTGCATCCAGCCTGGCATCAAATACGGCGCCCATAACCTGAGCCCGACCTTCCTGTTCAAGTGCCTGCCTGGCTTCAGTACCCAGATAATCACGACAACGGCTGGCTGCAACTTCAGCAATACGCTCAACATTTTCATTAAGGGCGGCATACTTCTCACCCTGAGCCTGCATGCAATCTAAATAAACACGCTGATCTGCATTCCAGTCTATCGGTATAGCCGCTGTTGCTACTAGAGCTATAACAGGTGTTGAAGCAGATGTTGAAGCAGGTTGTGTTACAAGTATTTCAGCAATTTCATTTCTGCCGCGTTTTTCAAGATCGACAATGGATTCCGTCAATGCCTTGTCAATGATCATATATTGAGCGCCTAAATACTCCGCCTGAGCGTCTTTATAAGCATCAAGTTCTGGCTCACAGCGCTGACCGGCCGCATCTCGCAGAAAAGTAGCATCCGTAGTGCCAGACATTCCAGCGGCCTCTCGCTTGAGACAGTCTATATAGGCATCAGCTTTAGACTGAGCAGCACTATCAAGGCCTGCCAGCTCTGCTTTGCTGGTTGTAAACTGCGAACACCCCGTTGCCAGTGACACTGCTACGAGGACAATCACCCCAAGAAACCTTATTTTCATCATCTCTCCAGAAGAATTTAAACCACACAGAATGTAGAACTAAATTTAGCTGCTTTTATCAGCAGTTGAATGTCTAGCATGGGTATCAAACCACCCCGGTATAGGCCGACCCATTATTCGTTGCAACAACTGCCATATTCTACGCGCAAAACGATTAGTACGCATGAAGGTATCATTGCCAAAAACCCTATATCCAATAAAGATACGCCGGTAGGTATTTTTTATTGCTGAACGGCTCTGCCATTTACCGGGTAACTCACGCCCAAATGGCCCAGACGCATCACGGGCATGACGATACTTAATATCACGACCTTCTTTTGCAGGTCTGGGCGCCAAAGTCCCGGGTATCATGGCCTGCTGTGCAGCCTTGAAACTATCATAGCCCAACGCCTCAAGTATATTTAGCTCATCATCAATGGCGCTTAAGGAAAGCTTATTAGACTCAATCGATACATAGTCTGGTTTTACTTCGTAGTCGCCCAGTTTTTTCAGGCTTAGTATGTCTGCACCTTCTATATCAATCTTCATGTAATAAGGCACGCCATATTTCTCAATACACTTGCCAAAATCTACTGTAGGCACCGTTATTTGTTCACTTTCCCAGCCCGCTCGTTCATTACGATCTTTCCAGACGGGGTCAATGGTGCCCCAGACAGTGACATTAGAATTCTTGTAGAAAGTAATTGTATCTCCCTCAGCCGGACTATCAACAATTGCCCCCTCGACAATCTCCAGTTGCCCGGATGTCAGTTGTTCAGAAAACTGCTCGCGACAATTTTTTATCAGGTCCGGGTCGGCCTCAAAAGCAACAACTCGAAAACCTTTTGCAAGGTAAAAATCTGTGTCTTCCCCCTGGTGCATACCAAGGTCAAATATAAGATCGTTATGCTTTATGGGTTTATGCTGTGTCATCTTTTATTGCTAATACCTTTCTCAGCAAATGAGTATAGTCGTTCATGCCTAATTTTGTGTTCCAAAGCAATATCCCCCGCAATCATTCAACCAGATGGCAGGCAACAAAGTGCGTGGCCTCTCCTTTCCCCGGCTTAAGTTGCGGCACATCAGTTCTACATAACTCTGTTACCACGGGACAACGGGCATGAAACGGGCACCCAGCCGGTGGGTTTAGCGGTGAGGGCACATCCCCTGTCAGTGCTATGCGCTGTGCTTTATGCCTTGGATCAGGCACCGGTATAGCAGATAGCAGTGCACGTGTATAAGGGTGCTGTGGGTGTGCATAAATATCCCTGGCACTGGCTTGCTCAACAATTTTGCCCAGATACATGACTGCAACATCATCACTCACATGCTGAATAACTGCCAGATCATGTGAAATAAATAAGAACGCAATATTTTGCTCTGCTTTCAGCCTATCAATAAGATTTAGAACCTGTGACTGTACAGAAACATCAAGTGCGGATACGGGTTCATCCGCGACAATAAATTTAGGATTAAGCGCCAGCGCTCTAGCAATGCCTATACGTTGCCGCTGCCCACCCGAAAATTCATGTGGGTAACGATTAAGTGAATTTTGCCGCATACCTACTATAGTTAATAATTCCTCTACACGTTCTCGCCGTTCAGCACTGTTGCCTATGCGATGCACATCAAGTGGCTCACGAATAATCTGTGCAACCGTCCGCCTGGGGCTTAGGGAAGCATAAGGGTCCTGAAAGATAATTTGCATATCACGACGGGCGGCCATAAGCCCGGCATTACTCAGGCTGCTCAGGGGCTGGCCTCTCAGTCGCACCTGCCCAGCAGAGGGCGGCTGTAAATAGAGAATGGCACGGCCAAGCGTAGACTTACCACAACCAGACTCACCTACCAGCCCAAGTGTCCTGCCTCGGTTCAATGAAAAGCTAACACCATCAACTGCCTTTAGGTGCTGCCGTGGCCGCCCAAATAAACCACCCTGCAGAGGAAAATATTTTTTTAGCTCATGCACCTCAAGCAATGGTTGTGAACCATCTTCAGTAAGCTGGCTTTGCTTAAACCCCAGATTTGCATCAATGGGGGTCATAGCAGGCCACCTTGGTTGAGGTATCGGGTAATGCTCCCAATAATGGACGCTGTTGCCGGCACTGCTGCATAACTTTGTTGCAACGGTCTGCAAACCGGCAACCCGATGGCAAATGTAACAGATCAGGTACCATGCCAGAAATAATCGGTAACTTAGTTTGCCTATCAGCCTGAAGCCGTGGAATTGAACCAAGCAAACCTAAAGTATAAGGATGCCGGGGGTGAGCGAATAACTCAGTAACCGGAGCATTTTCCAGCACACTGCCACAATACATGACAATCGCCTGACGACAGGTCTCAGCAACAACACCAAGATCATGAGTAATTAATATCATTGCCATACCAAATTCAGACTGCAATTTAATAATCTGCTCAATAACCTGTGCCTGTGTAGTTACATCAAGTGCAGTAGTAGGCTCATCTGCAATCAGGAGTTTTGGTCCACAGGATAATGCCATAGCAATCATCACACGCTGTCGCATACCGCCGGAAAGTTGATGCGGATACTCCTCTATACGAACTGCCGGGTCAGGTATACCCACTTTAGCCAGCATTTCTATAGCTGCTGCATGGGCTTGTCGCTTACTAAGCTGCTGATGACGCCGCAACACATCTATCATTTGGCTGCCTATCCTAAAGACCGGATTAAGTGCGGTCATTGGTTCCTGAAAAATCATGGAAATTTCACTACCACGAATTTTGCGTAATTCCGGCTCACTTAGTTGAGTCAAATCCTGACCCTGCAGCTCAATACTGCCACTGACTATCCGCCCAGGTGGTGACGGGATCAACCCCAAAATCGCCAGCCCGGTTACTGTCTTACCGCAACCCGACTCACCCACCAGCCCAACTGTCTCACCTGCCTTTATAGTAAAACTTACACCATCTACCGCACGTACAATTCCCTGATCAGTAGCAAACTCCACAACCAAATCACGCACGCTTAATAAAATGTCACTACTCTTAGCCCTTGCCTTCGCGGTCATTGCAATCATGATTATTTAACAGACCTTGGGTCCAGTGCATCCTGTAACGCATCAGAAAACATATTGAAAGCCATAACCAGCCCAAACATTAATACTGAAGCTGCAATAAAGTTATTAAAAAATCCGGCCAGCACTTCAAAGGTGCTCTCAGATATCATCAGCCCCCAGCTCATACCGTCTTTTACACCCAGACCCAGGAAACTAAGGATGACTTCAGACTTAATAGCGGCAACAAAACTGATCGTGGCCTGTACCAGCAATATATGGAATGTATTGGGCAATATGTGACGAAAAATTATTTTCACTTTTCCCAGGCCTATTGCATGGGCTGCTTCAACATATTCAAGTGTCTTGAGCTTAATAACCTCCCCACGCACAAGTCGTGCAGTGCCAATCCAGAAGGTAGCAATCATGGCGATATGCATTGCCCATGGGCTGCCGCCCAAACTGTAGGCTATAGCAGCTACAAGCAGTATGAAGGGTACTGAATCCAGCACACCCATAACCCAGATAATAATTTCATCAATCCACGTACCACTAAAAAATCCAGCAACAGCGCCAAAAACTGCACCAAGTGCCGTTGCACCTATGGCAACCAAAAGCCCCACTTCAAATGCAGTGCGTGTGCTGTACAACGCGCGTGCAAAAATATCCTGGCCAATAATATTGGTGCCAAACCAGTATTCTGCTGAAACTGGGGCCCACTTGGGCCCTGTAACGTCTGCCCAGGCTCCGCCCCAAAACCCAAATACCACTCCCAGAGCAATAACAGCGTAGATAAACACGCCAAACAGTGCCCACATACCAACACGGTCACGTTTGAACTTGCGGGCTGCCTTAAGCCACAATGAATCACCATGCCCATCTATGCCACTGACTGCACTGGTATTCATCGTGCTCATTTCAGTGACACTCTTGGGTCAACAGCCCGATAACAAATATCAGTAAGTAGCTGGGCTACAACAAAGAGTATGGCAGTAAGTGCTACCACCGCCTTCAACACAGGCTGATCACCGGTGATAATTGCATCGTAGGTCACCTTGCCTATACCAGGGATACCAAAATAACTTTCCAGTAAGAGACTGCCGCTAATAACAATAAAGGGTATCGAAAAAACAATCCGCGTCACGATTGGAATCATGCTGTTCTTAAGAATATTTCGGTAAAACAATCGTGCCGGCGGAGTACCAAAAGCTTTTGCTGTCCTTACATGATCACGTGTCATTTCTTCGACGATAACTGCACGATAAAAACGTGTGTTGTAACCAAGCGCAATAAACACAGTGGCCAGAGTGGGCACAGTGACATAGCGTAGGTACTGCAGAGGAGTGCTCGTATCCCAACCACGTACCGGGAATAAATCCAGCCCATCACTGGATGACAACAGAATCTGAAAACCAATAATGGCAATCAAAAAGCTAATGCTCATGCCTATTGCAGCAAAACCCATAATAAACTTATCGATCCAGCGGCCACGAAAATAGGCGGCCAGCAATGCAAACATCACACCTAATACATTGCCTAATATAAAACCTGGCAAAGCCAGTGCTATAGAGACTGGAATAGTCCGTGAAAGAATAGTGCTAACCTTCTCATCAGTTGATTCAGAGTTGCCAAAATCAAATGTTATGACTTCATGCAGGTACTCCAGATAACGTGGCACAAAGGGTCGGTCATAGCCAAGCTGGCTACGCACCTCTGCAATTTCCTCAGCTGTAGGATTTTTGCCTAACAGGTCATACGTTTTATCCGGCCCAAAATATACAATCAGTAAAAAACTGATCAGCGTCACGCCCAATACCAGCGGTATGCCGGCAATTAACTTACGTAGTGAATATTGCAGTATCTCCATAATCTGAATGATTATGATTCCGGCTGCACTATATCGACATACTTCAGAAAACGTCCGCCTACAAAATTACGATCCGGCAATGCAATCACATTCTTGTGCCATAAAGCGATGCCCCGCCGTGACAGCCCGGTGATAGCGGCACAGTCATTAATAATCAGTCTGTTCATATGACGATATAGTGCTGTACGTTCAGGTGACGGCTGCATAACTGAGGCCTGCCGAAACATGTCATCATATTCAGGATTATTGTAGTTACCATCATTTGAACCAGGCGAACCATTAGGGCCATAAAATAATTGCAGGGTATTTTCTGCATCCGGGTAATCCAGGCCCCAACCCTTTGATATTAATGGCAACTCACTATTACGCCAGGCTTTTGCTATGTCGCCAAAGGTTGCGTAAGTTTTAAGTTGAATGTTCTCTGGCGGGTAACCAATCCGTTTCATCCACGCCCGAAACTGCTCATAAAAAAGGCGGGATGTTGGGCCCGGAGTAGTTCCGTATACCAGCACTGGTAAATTTTCTGCATTCCAGTTATTGGCTGCCAAAAGTGTACGTGCACCTTCCGGGTCATAGCTAACACTCGCAGCAGAAAGCGTAGTATCGTACTCCGGCACAGCCGGTGGAATTACGCCCGGAAAAATAACCCCCAAATTAGAGTACCAACTGTCATTACGTGAGCGCCAATCAAACCCCTTGATAATGGCGCAACGTAACGCATGGTTGCGCTGTTCCCGCACAGGGTTTTCGTTATAGCCAAACTCAGGGAAATCCATATTAAAGGCGCTGAAGACAAAACCTGCTTCAAGTGCTGAACGCATATGATAACGCTCAGCGTATTCCGGTTTTAATATAACCGGCACCGTGCTGGCAAGCACTCTGTTGACCTGCTCATTTGGTAATCCTGCATATTGGATTTCATTGTCTTTAGTAAATGAACTCCAACGCGCCGAACCTTCTTTAATAAATGCTATTTCCAACCGGTCAAGAAACGGTGGCGAACGACCCTCAATAATATCAATGCCATATTGTCCCTGCGTATCCGAGTTGTAACCCTCAAAAACCAGGTCAACTGGCTCCTGCCGGAATGCTGGGTTTGGCAACAAAACAGCCTTGGTAGTGTCATAGGACACCAGGTGAAAAGGGCCAGAGCCCACGGGGTTAACTGAAAACTCACGGCCATAGTGTTCTACAGCCTCATGCGGAACAATGCCACTAAACCCCTGTGCCAGCGTATCAACCAGCTGCGGATAGGGTTTTGTTAATTTGATTTGTACCGTATAACGATCCAGTGCACGCAGACCACTTACTGGCTGCGCATAATCAGAACCGGTTTTTTTCCAGTCATCAAGCCCCTCGATCCGGCCCTGCCAGAGCCAGGTGCCACCAGGTCGTGTAGCCGGATCAAAATGTCGCTGTAATGAATAAACAAAATCATCAGCTATAACCTCACGACCCCTGCCATCTGGAAAAGCTATGTCATCGATGAAATGTACGCCTTGCTTCAAGCGAATGGTATAGACAAGGCCATCCGCAGAGATATCAGGCATGGCTTCAGCCAGTAATGGCTTCAATTCATAAGGACGCTGCAGGTATTTATATGCATACAGCGTGTCATATAAATTAACCACAATCTGATTAGCATAGAGGGTTGATGCCCTTACAGGATCAAGACTGGTAGGAGCGGAGTCCAATGAGTAACGAAATGCCTTTTGGCCGGGAACGGCTTTAGCGACAGCATTCTCACCCGGGCTACAGGCAACTAAAGGAACAAGCAATAAAGCCAAGGACACCCACGTCTGGCAGGTAGCAACCGCACGTACCATCAAAAAATTGATGCACATACGAACTTAAAGATCCCGCGTCCTGAGAAAGGCTTGCTCTGAAACCGCAGACCATCGCTGTGCTTTTTTCCTGTAGGCATCAAAAGATGCATAAATTTTTGCTGCCTGTGGGTCTTTAGCAACCAACTCTGCAAGCAACTCATCCGTAATCTCTCGAAGCTTTACCAATACATCATCCGGGAAAGTGCGTATCTCGACACTTTGATCTTCTTCCAATACAGCCAACTGTTCTGCATTACGTGCTGAAAACTCAGCTGTCATCTGATCATTCAGTGTTGCACAAGCCAGTTCCACTATAGTCTGCAAATCTACAGGTAACTGTGCCCAGGCCTCCTTATTGATAATGCATTCCAGTGCCGGACCTGGCTCCTGCCAGCCCGGGTAATAATAATAGCGTGCTGCTTCATGCAACCCCATTGCCATATCGTTGTATGGCCCCACCCATTCTGTTGCATCAATAACGCCAGTCTGCAGGGAAGTAAAAATTTCACCGCCTGCCAAAGCATATGCGGTACCACCAGCACGTTCTAATACTGCCCCGCCAAAACCAGGAATGCGCATTACAAGGCCATTAAGATCATCAATGCTATTAATCTCACGATTAAACCAACCGCCCATCTGTACACCGGTATTACCAGCTGGGAATGGCATCAGGTTGTAGTTTTCATAGAGCTCCCTGTATAGCTCAAGACCACCACCGGCATACAACCAGCCATTCATCTCCAAGACATTCATGCCAAAAGGGATTGCTGTGAAAAATTGTGCAGCCTCACTCACCCCTTTCCAGTAATAAGCAGCCCCATGACCCATCTCAACTGTACCTCGTGAGACCGTGTCAAATACCTGCATGGCAGGTACAAGCTCATTAGCTGCATACACTCTTATCTTCAAACGGCCTGCAGAGGCTTTCTCTATATGTTCAGCCATCCGGATAACGCCGGTCCCCATACCAGGAAAGTTGGGCGGCCAGGTCGTAACCATTTTCCACTCAAATGTTTCTTGTCCTGATGCCGCGTCATCACAATTACGCTCAGCCGCACAACCCGACAAAGCCATTGCACCCACACCGGCTAATACAGCACGTCGCTTCATTCATAACTCCAGACTATTACTTATTAAGTGCTTACTTATATCAATGGTTTTTTAGACAGCCTATGAAAGCTAACTGCCGGTAAAAAGCAATAAAGCAATGACCGGCACCAAGCAACTAACTATATTAGACTGCAGACATGATTGCTTTACTCCAACGCGTTAGTTCAGCAAGTGTCGCCATTGATCACACCGTTATTGCTGAAATAAAGGCCGGGCTGCTCGTGTTTATAGGCGTGGAGCGCCATGATTCTGAACAACAAGCTGAACGACTGGCTGAACGACTGCTCAGGTATCGGGTATTTACCGATGCAACCGGTAAAATGAATTGCAGCTTAACTGACACTGGCGGAGACCTGCTGCTGGTGCCCCAGTTTACGCTGGCAGCCGATACAAACAGCGGTAATCGACCTGGTTTTAGCACTGCAGCCGACCCTGATACCGGCCAACAGCTCTTTACATATCTGCTTGCAACCGTGCGGCAGCGCGGCCAAAACACCTCTACAGGGCAGTTTGGTGCTGACATGCAGGTAAGCCTGTGTAACGAAGGCCCAGTAACCTTCAGCCTCCGCGTGCCACCCACTGGCTGAAATTTGCCGCCAGTTTTTGTACAACAGCATCGTGCATACACCACTTTTTGCTTTATCATAGCGGAATACAGTTATTTAACGGGTCAGGCCCGGTTGGAGTCAGATTATGGGATTAGGCGGTATAAGCCTCTGGCAACTGCTCATTGTTTTGGTGATTGTCATCGTGATTTTTGGCACCAAACGTCTTAGCAGCATTGGTACAGACCTTGGTGGTGCAGTGAAGGGTTTTCGTAAATCCATGAGCGATGTGGACAAGGATGACGATAAAGCTCAGATTGATACCCCGGATGCAGAGTTTTCAGAAACACCTTCTGACGCAACATCCAAGTCAGACACCAGCCAGAAAGTCTAGACAGGCATGTTTGATATCGGCTTTTGGGAGCTGGTGCTCCTGTTTGGCCTCGGTCTCATGGTGCTGGGGCCTGAACGTATGCCTAAAGTGGCATCTCAACTAGGGCGCTGGGCAGGTCAGGCGCGCAATATGGCACGTCACCTGACAAGCCAAATTCAGGATGAAATTGATCCCATTAAATCTTCGGTAAATTCTATACACAGCTCTGTAAACGAATCCGTCAAAGAAATGGACGACACCCTGAAAACTGATTTTTCAGCACGACGCCCCGAGCCCGGACAACCCGCAACAGATAGTTCTGAATCTGAAGTAAAAGTAACACCTGACAATTCTACTGATGCTGAACCGGACAAGGATTCATGACAGACGAGAACGCAGGTCATGAGTCAGAAGTAATTGCCGATGCACGTGATACAGAAGAAGAGGCTCTTGAAGAAGCCAGCCTGGTTTCACATTTAATTGAGCTGCGCAACCGGCTGGTCCGTGCCAGTTTAACCGTGCTTGCTATATTTATCTGTCTGTTTCCCTTTGCCGAA
Organism: Gammaproteobacteria bacterium; assembly: GCA_024229935.1. Lineage (GTDB taxonomy): Bacteria > Pseudomonadota > Gammaproteobacteria > Steroidobacterales. Next base: position 29,477 of record JAAERX010000005.1, read on the forward strand.
CAGATATTTACCATGGTTGCTCAACCGCTGATTAATCAACTGCCTGAAGGCGCGACCATGATTGCCACACAGGTAGCCTCACCCTTTCTAACACCCTTTAAAACAACACTGTGGGTTGCATTGTTTGCCGCCATGCCAATGGTTATTTATCAAGTCTGGGCGTTCATCGCACCGGGTTTATACAAGAAAGAAAAACACTTTGCCGTACCGTTGGTTATTTCAAGCATCCTGCTATTCTATGTCGGTGTTGCTTTTGCTTATGGGGTGGTATTCCCTTTGATGTTTGCCTTTTTCAGTGCTGCCGCACCTGAAAATGTTGCTGTCATGACAGATATCAATAACTACCTTGATTTTGTACTGGTCATATTTTTTGCCTTTGGTCTGGCTTTTGAAGTGCCCATTGCAACTGTCATGCTGGTCTGGTCCGGACTAACCACGGTAGAAAAACTTGGGGGTATGCGTGGCTATGTATTTCTTGGGGCTTTTGTTGCCGGCATGTTACTCACACCACCCGATATGATTTCACAAACCCTGCTGGCTGTGCCTATCTACCTGCTTTATGAGGTGGGTTTAGTTATGGCGCGCATCATGTTGCCCAAGCCACAGGATAACAAGTGACAAGCCGGGCAGTCTGTATACCATGGTAGCGCTACATGACTACTCACCCGCCACCACAACTTACATTTAAGGCCATCATACTGGGCATATTGCTGGCGATGGTGCTGGCAGGTGCCAATGCCTATCTTGGATTATTTGCCGGTATGACCGTATCCGCATCAATCCCGGCTGCTGTTATTTCCATGGGCCTGCTACGCCTGTTCAAAAATAGCAATATTCTGGAAAATAATATTGTACAAACTGCCGCATCAGCAGGGGAATCTGTTGCTGCTGGAACAATATTTACCCTGCCTGCACTTATATTAATGGGCTACTGGAAGGTATTTGATTATTGGTGGGTCTGCGCCATTGCAGGGATTGGTGGCCTGCTAGGCGTTTTATTTACTATCCCGCTCAGACGCTCCCTGATTGTGGAGCAGGCACTGCCTTTTCCTGAGGGTACTGCAACGGCAGAAGTTTTAAAGGTTGGTGACAACCCCTCTCATGGGCTGAAATTTTTACTCCTTGCCGGGCTTACTGGCGCGCTCGCTAAATTTGCTGAAAGTGGACTCCGACTCTGGCCAGGCACCGCACAAGCGGGGGTGGTGACAGGCAGCAATACCGTTTTTTATGCGGGCATGAATCTCTCTCCCGCTCTTATTAGCGTGGGCTATATTGTTGGGCTGAATATTGCTGCACTGGTATTTGCTGGTGGACTGATCTCCTGGGCTTTTGCCATTCCCATCTACAGTACTTTTTTTATGCAGCCCGATACACAAGGTATCAGTGCCACTGACCTGGCTTACACCCTATGGAGCACAAAAATTCGCTACATTGGTGTAGGGGCGATGTTAATGGGTGGTATCTGGGCACTGGTTTCTATCCGTGGATCTGTAGTGTCAGGTATTCGTAGCAGCTGGCTGCAGTATCGTGCGAGTAAGGATGCGTTTATTCACCATCAGGAACAGGATGTACCCATACACTTTGTAATAATCGGTATTCTAATATTCGTACTGCCCTTATTCATGTTGTATCAGCACATCGTTAATGACGTCGGTGTTGGGATTGCACTCACACTCGTAATGCTGGTAGCTGGTTTTCTTTTTTCTGTAGTGGGCGGCTACATGGCCGGGCTGGTGGGCTCATCTAACAACCCGGTCTCCGGCATAACCATTGCCACCATACTAGGCACCTCATTGCTATTGTTATGGCTAACCGGCGCTACACAAGATGCAGCTGCAGCCGCAATCCTGATTGGTGCGGTTATCTGCTGTGCTGCAGCTATTGCCGGCGACAACATGCAGGATTTAAAAGCAGGCTATCTGCTTGGCGCAACACCCTGGAAACAGCAGCTGATGCAGGGTATTGGTGTCATTTCTGCTGTCCTGATAATAGCACCCGTACTTAACCTGCTACTGACAGCCTACGGTATAGGCCCCGTTACTGAGGCACAACCCAATTCACTAACCGCCCCCCAAGCTACACTAATGGCCTCAGTAGCCAGTGGTGTACTCGGGGGACAACTGCCCTGGGGGTTTATTAGTACAGGTATAGTCATCGGCATTATTGTGATTGCCGTCGATGAATGGTTGCGCAGTAAAAATACCGGTTTCAGGATGCCTATACTGGCTGTAGCAGTTGGTATCTATCTGCCTCTTGAGTTGGCAGTGCCCATTTTTATTGGCGGTTTGATCAAATGGCTGTCCAGCCGCCACCAACACACTGCTGCATCCAACGTTAATGGTACGCTGCTGGCTGCCGGCCTAATCACAGGTGAAGCACTTATAGGCATATTGATTGCCATTCCTATAGTTATTAGTGGTAACCCAAATATTCTTGCCCTGGCTAACCCACTATTTGGACCCGCAGGAGGCATCCTGATACTGCTGTTTATCACTGCAGCCCTATGGCGAATAGCCAGTCAAAACTTAGACTAAGTATATGCAAATTCCGCAAAAACCAGCTGGCGGTCAATTGTTACAACGGTTAATTGCATCCATCCTGCCGCACCCTTACTATCAGGTCATGCAAGGGCATTGCATCTGGATGATATACCCAAGATAAAAATAATTTTAATTTTGTTGCTTACACTAAAAGATTAGGAAGCTGGCCTGATACTGCAGGCATTTTCCGGGGGATGTAGAGAATGAGGAAACTGACACTAACTGTCGGTAGCGCGTTAGGCGTTGCAATAACAGGTTCGTTAGTAGCACTTACACCACAAACAGGTTATACGCAGGCGCTTGAAGAAATTACGGTTACCGCCCGTAAAACATCAGAAAGCCTACAGGAAATTCCGCTGGCAATTACCGCTCTAGGCGAGGATGAAATTACACGCCTCGGCATTAATGACTTAAGCAAAATCACCCAGCAAGACACCAGTGTGCAGTTCGATGAGGGATTTACCCCATCTGACACCCGTATCACCATCCGCGGCCTATCCCCAACCCGAGGTCGACCCAATGCAGCAACCATGGTGGATGGTATCGATCTGACCTCTGAAGCAGTCAGTAATGCCGGCGGCTCAACTCTGATCAACCCCAGACTCATCGATGTAGAACGCATTGAAATCGTCAAAGGCCCGCAAAGTGCTTTGTACGGACGTAGTGCGTTCGCCGGCGCCCTTCAGTACATAACCAAAGACCCGTCGGATGTGCTGTCAGGTGAAATCAATATCGATGCCAATACCGAAGATGCGCAGGATATACGCGGTAATGTCAGCATTCCTCTGACCAATACCCTCGGTGTATTAATAAATGGTTCTGCCTGGGATGCACGCGGTAGTTACAGAAACACAGCCACCGGCGACTACGTAGGTGGCGGTGATGGACTGGGCGGGTCTATCACCTTTAAATGGGAGCCCACTGACTCAATGAGCTTCAAATGGCGCACTGAATACTCGGATGACAATTTCGATGTGGCCCCACAGACCAACCTGCACAACCTCAACACACTCGTCGATTTAGGCACATCAGGGGGCTTGGATCCGAGTGTTAGCAACCTTGCGCCGTTATCATCCAATTGTGTGGGCAGTACCGGGGTCTCAGCTTTTGGTGTCCCCAACGAGGGTCCTGTGGGGACAGCAGGGCCACTGGATAACTACGACTGCAGCAATGGCTATGCTTTGAATAAAATATTTCAAGGCCTGGGTACTGAAACTTGGGACAATGGCTTGGCGCAACCCGGCAGATACGATGTCAATGATGATTCACTTCGTAACCAATACAACAAACAAGTAACCAGCCTGTACGTCGGCACAATGCCTGACGGCGATGACCTCAAGGTAACGGCAATGCCTAACTATCAATTTGGCAGAGGCGCAACAGACCCTGCCAATGCCGAAGACTATAATGGCGTGGAAAAAGATGTGTTTCGCACCTCATTGGTGGCCGAATGGGCAATCAATGACAATATCGTGCTTAATTCCTATACGGGCTATGTCGATGCCACCGTCCATGAGTCACTCGACCTAGGTAAATACTTCATTGACGAATGCGGCTCTGACGGCCAAAGTTTGTTAAACCCTGCACTGTATCCAAATCCGATTGGCGCAGGAAGCTATGGCCAGGCCATCCTTGATAACAATCCCAACGCCAATCTTGACCAGTTTGCGCCTTGCCTGACCTCAAATGGCCCGGATGGTATTCATGACGGCACCAATAGCTTCGTGCAAAACAGCAGGAACGACACCACCCAATTCAGTCAGGAGTTTCGTGTTTCATGGGACCTGAATGACTCGGTCAATATTACTAACGGCCTGCTGTACTGGAAAGAAGAAGTTGACCAGCTCAGTCACAACAGCACCACGATCATCGGTGGCCCTGAGTGCTATATCGGCTATTCCCAGGCAGACGGCGATACTACTACAAACCCATTCGCAGGCGCTTTTGTTGGTCTTGGTGACTTAAAAGACCGTTGCACCAACTCAGGCCTGGCCGCGGCTCACTGGAATCAGTTCACCTACCAAGGCCGGCTGGATCAGGGCGGCGATACAACCTCACGCAACACAGATCACTATTCCTGGTACGGCTCCATTGATTACGGCATAACCGATAAATTAAATGTCCGCTTAGAAGCACGCTTCACGCGTGAAGATAACTCGATAAGATCACTCGTACAGGATCCCTGTTTTACAGCAGGCCTGAAACCAGGCGACGCTGGCTGTTCAACAACCCCACCGGCCGGTGCTCCCCCAGAATCGGGTGCCGGTGGACAGCCTACCGGGCCCAGTGCAGTGCTTATTTGCGGCCAGGTTGGTGGTTGTGATTCGCTAGGCATAGTCCCTGTTCTGGCTACAACGGACAACCCGCAAACCGCCGGGTCGCGCACTCCGGCGCTGGGTTACACCTATACCCGAGAAGTGGCATACGGCACCAACAGTTACTGGGACTATGGTTATCAACCCATGCCCGGTAACATGCAATCGCTGGAGAAAACCGACCGCTTCTGGGCACCCAAAGCGACCGTCGAGTATTTCTGGAACGATGACGTGATGACCTATTTCTCCTGGTCACGCGGCATTAAACCCGGCGGCTTCAGCCTGCTCACCTCGGGCGCTTTCGGTCTTGATGCCAACCTCGACGGCAACTATGATGAGATTGACTATGATTCAGAGCGGCTTGATGTCTGGGAAATCGGTGCCAAGACCACTCTGTTCGATGGCCGGGTACGCTTGAACGGCGCTGCCTTTTATCAAGACTTCAAAGATAAACAGGTAACCGTGCAGGCGGTGGTAGCCGACACCGTGGGCACCAAGGTCGAGAATATTAGCGGCTCTGAGATTCGGGGCTTGGAACTCGACGGCACCTGGCAGATCACTGAAAACTGGCGTATTTCAGGTGGTTACACCTATCTGGACAGCGAGTATACGGATTATGACCTTATCACCCGGTCTCCCGGTGATGTCGCCCGTATTCAGCTGGGCAATGGTAAAGGCTGTACCAGCATTGAACAGATTCCAGGCTCAGATCCCACTCAAGATGCTTCATGGGGTTGCGCCGCGTCTTTTAACGGTAACCAGCTGGAACGGTCGCCCAAACATTCGTTTAACGCCACCCTGAACTTCAGCGATGCCCTACTGGACACCGGCTATGACTGGTATACCGAAGTCAACACCCGCTATCAGGATTCCCGTTATCTGGAAGCCTTCAACGTGGTTGAATTCGATTCCTACAACATCTCAGACTGGCGCATTGGCATCATTGCCGACAACTGGGAAGTTACCGGCTTCATCGACAATGTCTTTGATGATGACACCATCACAACCGGCGGTCCGCAGCCGGGCATCCAGACTGGCAGCTTTGGCTTTGGCTTTCAGGTCTCCCCCAACATCTCCGTCAATGCCGGTCCGAAACTGCCCAGCGACACCTACGCTCAGCTGCCGAACCCCCGGACAGCCGGCGTGCGTGCCACCTTTCGCTTCGGCGGATAAGCAAGTTGCTCTAAACTCAAAGCCTCCCCCACAAGGGGGAGGTTTTTTCTTGGCTGCTATTTGTGTCCCAAGACTGGACTCAGTGTGACATACAGGGATAATTGGCATCCGGTCTCAGTCATTACTGAACCGGCCAAATCAATAACCATCTTTTGGAGAATACCCATGCCAGCTTACATGGTCGCAATCTGCAATATCACCAACTTCAAACCGGAACTAAAAGAATATGCCCAGAAATCTGCTGCGCTATGCCGCGAGCATGGCGGCAAGTATCTGGTACGTGGCAACCCTGTTGAGAATTATGACGGGGATTTTCTGGAAGGTAAATCAATCATAGTGACTGAGTTCCCATCCATGGATGAGTTGAATGCTTTCATCAAAGGCGATGAATATCAGAATAACATCAAGCCATTACGCGAGGGCACCGGCGAGTATCACATTGCCTTTTATGAGGCTCCACCAACACCCTGAACATACCATCAGAGTACTATCAGGCACGTCCTTTAATCGATGACAGGGGCATAAGGTCAATCCGGAATAATCATAAAGGTTGCCTTTGTCTCAGCAACCAGCTGACCGCTATCAGCCAGATATGCACGCCCTGTCATTCTTGCCAGCGGCCCCTTACGACTGAGCAATTCCCCCTCCAATAATATCCGTTGCCCGGTCGGGGCCGGCTCATGAAAACGAATTTCACATTTACCTGTATAAGCCCGTTCACCCTGCAAAAAAAGCCAGTTAGCCATGACATCATCCAATAAGCTGAACAGTATGCCGCCGTGTGTAACACCATCATAGCCACAGAATTTATCGGATGGGGTATATTCAGCCCGGCATATGCCTGCCTCAATACGAAATAAAATTTGCAGTCCAAACTCATTAGACTGCCCACATACAAAGCAGCTATTGCCATCACTACGCATATTTACTTTATTCACATGTGCTGCCCTCTGTATTTATAGTACGTCTTGTGTAAAGCAGTCTGCCCCAATATGCTAGCAAACTACATACCTGTACGGAGACCCCAAATGGCATACGATTCAAACAATATCTTTGCCAAAATACTGCGTGACGAAATTCCTGCAATAAAAGTTTACGAAGATAAAGAAACACTGGCCTTTATGGATGTCATGCCACAAGCACCAGGTCATACGCTGGTTATTCCCAAGTCAGCTGCTGAGAATCTGTTTGACCTCAAAATGACTGTCGGTGCCGCTGTACTGGCTACCACACAAAAGGTGGCGGATGCCGTCAGGACGGCCATGCAAGCAGATGGCATTATGCTCAATCAGTTTAATGGCCCAGCCGCCGGTCAAACCGTATTTCACTTTCATGTACACATTGTGCCGCGTTTTGATACTGTCCCGTTACGTAAACATCAGGGGAAAATGGAGAGAACGGAAGTGCTTGAAGGACACGCCACAAAAATCCGGGCTGCTCTTAAATCATAAACGCACTAAATAAATCGGGCGAGCTGAAAACCCAACCAAGCCGCCATAAAACCTGTAACTACCTGTACAACCACATTGAGCAATGCCAGAAATAATCTTGAGTCCTGTACAAACATAAGATTTTCAAAAGCAAATGCTGAGAAAGTTGTAAAGCCCCCAAGTATTCCTACTATTAAGAACAACCTCAATGCCGGATCTATAGCCTCACGGGTTATTACGATCGCACCTAAAAAGCCTATAAGTAAACAACCAATAATATTTACAGTTGCCGTTCCATATGGGAATGGGCTGTTCGGGAAAAGTCGTTGTACATAAGCGGTCGTCACAAAACGCAGGCCGGACCCCAAGAAACCACCCGCTCCAACAATTAGAAATTCTGTAAATAAAACCCTATCCATGCATACCTACCTAAACTTAATTACTAGCAACTCGTTTAAAAACAGATGGTTACCTTAACTCTCTACCCGTCTGCACTCTATTTTTATCATGGCTGGATACTTTAATATTGCTCATTAGTAAGCTTTACCAGAGATGATTGATACGTAAGAGAGTCAGTTTTGCTTTCTACACTTCGCTGTTCCTGAAATTCCATAATTTTTGAGACAGGCACCAACCTAAAACCCTGCTCAGCCAGTAAAGGAATTTCCTTTTCCAGATAGTCCAAGGTAACCGTGTAAGGGTGGCCTATAGCAATTGCAAACCCATCCTCTTTTGCCTCTTTTTTAAGTTGCGCAAATGCTATCGCTATAGAGCTTGCAGATTTTTCATTATCCAAAAATACATTTCGTCTTGCTGTAGGTACGCCGTTCTCCAGAGCCATCTCAAATGCAATACTGGATGCTGTTGTATAACTATCAATAAAATATAAATTGCCGCGCCTGCTTAACTCGTTCATTAACCATTCCATATGACCAGGATGGCGGGTTATCAAACTACCCATATGATTATTAACGCCAACTGTGTGTGGCACAGCATTAAGATCAGTGGTAAGAATCTGCCGCATATTGCTTTGGCTGGTATCAAGGTTTATTTCACCAGGAACAGCATGGAGACCCATTTCTACAGGCTGCATTGGCAAATGAAGCATGACTTCCTTGCCTGCGGCGTATGCTGCTTCTGCAAGGAAGCGAGCATACGCTGTATGAGGCATTAATGAACATACCACCGGACCGGGCAATGCAATAACTCGTTGACCAGGCTCTTTCTGATTACCCAGGTCATCAATAATAATGGCGATAAGTGGCTGTGTATCAGTAAACTCTGCGCCGTGTGCAACGTTTGCTATAGCAAGGCTGCTTATTAACAAGCCTATTACTGCCAGTCCATTTTTTGTAGCATTGATCATCATACATACCCCATCCCTGGGATTTCTGGCATCTCTTGAAAGGCTCCATCCATGGGCCCAATAACGTCACTGAGTCTTTACACTAATCCGGGTTGCCGCACTTTTTATAATGTTGCCTTTCTTCAGTACTGCAAGAGCTTTACGTAATTGTGTGTCCCCTTGCAATAACGCTGCTCCTGGGTCCGTCTGATGTGCCGTTATACTCGCCAGCAGATCAAGCGTTGGGTCAGACTGTATAGCCACATCAGGTGTAATACCGCGACCATGTATGGACGCGCCGCTGGGGGTGAAATAACGCGAAGTAGTAAGTTTTATAGCCCTACCATTTGACAGCGGCATAACAGTTTGCACTGAGCCCTTACCAAAAGTCGGTACGCCAACTATAGTGGCACGATCATTATCCTGTAATGCGCCAGCTACAATCTCAGACGAAGACGCCGAGCCGCCATTTACCAGGACTACAATTTGAACACCATCAAGGATATCGCCATCATGAGCCATATGTGAAAAACTGGCATCGGGACCACGGCCGCTGGCTGACATAATCAATCCTTCATCAAGAAATTCATCTGATACATCTATAGCGGCATCAAGCACACCGCCCGGGTTATTGCGCAGATCAATTACAACCCCCCGAAGCAGATTGTTACTTTTATGGCGTAATTGTCGTATCGCCTTGCGGGTATCTTTAGGTGTGGTATCGCTAAAATGGGTAATGCGAACATAACCGTAATTGTCTTCCAGCAATTCATGTCGTACGCTTTTTACCTGTACATTATTACGAGTTAGTTTGTACTCAATAGGTTCAGACTCAGGTTCACGCAAGACAGCTATTACTACATTTGTACCCGGCTCACCGCGCATATGATTGATCGCTTCACTAAAATTATCTTCATCAAGGGTTATCCCATCAATCTCAACAATAATATCCCCAGAACTCAAACCCGCCTTTTCTGCCGGTGTGCCCTCTATTGCTGCAACAACAACAACTACCCCATTCTCCATATGTACTTCCAGGCCAACACCAGAATAATTGCCCGTAGTTGAAATTCGCACCTCTTCATATTCAGCACTGTTTAAAAACTGTGAGTGGGGATCAAGATCGGTAACCATGCCGCGAACGGCACTTTCTATGAGTACAGAATCATCAACCGACTCAACGTACTCCAGCCGAACACGCTCCAGAACTTCTGCCAGTAGCCGCGCATCATCCCAAGGCAGGGCTTCTTCACGTGGCCCTTTTTGAGCAAAAACACCACTGCCAAGTGATAGCACCAAGCCCAGAAAGACTCCGGCAAGTAGCAATAATAATTTTTTAGATTGGGAAGCCATATGAAACATCTACAGATCACTATCTATAAGCTGCTAAAACTAAGTTCAAATATCACCTTAGCATAGGGTTAATACGCCATAAAACAGCGTAAGTCCCCATTTTTACAGGTGTTTCATAAATTATGATGCGTTGCAATGAAGAATTAAGTAGGGTTATAGCCATATGGACAATGGCTAATGCATCCACTTGCCCGGATTGACGGGCTCACCGTTTTTACGGATCTCAAAATACAGTCCTGCAGCTGCACGGCCACCACTATCACCAACATGGGCAACCGTTTCATCCGGAGCGACCCAGTCACCTACCTCCTTCAAGAGGTCCTGATTATGGCCATACAAACTCATGTAACCATCACCGTGCTCAATAATTATCAGCAAGCCCATACCATCAAGCCAATCTGAAAAGACCACGCGACCATGGTAAACCGCCCTTACATTGCTACCTGCAGGTGCATCCAGCAAGACCCCCTGCCATTTCAAACGGCCATCTGCACGTGACTGACCAAAACGCTTGATAACTTTACCCTTTACTGGCCAGCGTAGTTGTGATGTCTGCCCAGCAAAGGGCTCTGCATCCACATTTGGCATTGCCGGCAAGACCCGGGCCAGTGCTGCTACAAGTTCACTTAGGTCTTTAGCCTGTGCCTGCAATCGATTTATTTCTGTATCTTTGCTAGCAATATCCTTATTAATTTTTGCAACCAAGCGGGCTCGCTCCCCACGCGTATCTGCAATTTCTTCAAGCTGATTACTTGTATCAGACTCAAGCTTCAGCAAATCACGTGCTTCACGCTCGATATATTTCCGGGTTTTTTCCAGCTCAAGTAATAACAATCGTAAATTGGCAATTGTGCTGCTACGCTGCCGTGACATATAACCGTAATATGCCATTCGGCGACCCAAAGAGCTGGGGTCTTGTTGACTGAGTGCCACACGCATCCATTCTTCACTGCCATTAATATAGGCAACCCGCAGTTGTTGCCCCAAGGCAGCACGCTCCGTCTCCAGGTCTGACTCCTGCCGGATAAGTTGTTGCTCCAGTTCACCTTGCCGTGTACGAGTTGCATCCAACTGTTTACGCGTCTGAGCCAATTCACGACGTGCCTTTTGCTCTTCTTGCTCAACCTTTGCCAGTGCTTTTTCCGCTCTGGAACGGCGCCGGCCATCATCCTCAATTTCCTTGCGCAGGCCCTCAATACGCCCACGTACCTGCTCAAGCTCAGCATTGGCCTGTGCACGGGTAGGCTCAGCATTTACCATGGGTACAAGAGCACAGATCAGGCACATGACCATCAGGGAGACTGTCAAAGGATGAGGTAACAAGTGCAGCATTGTGCCTGAGTGTAGGGCATTCAGCTGCTGCTGGCGATACGCCTGTCCCACCCAAAGCGTACAGACAGGGTATAATCCGCGCCCATTGTTCAAGGAGCACCCATGCAGGAACTAGCCGAATTTTCCAATCAGCACATTTTACTTGTAGCCGGTCTTGTGGCCAGTGCCTTTGCCGTCATTTTTTATGAGCTAAAAATGAAAGCAGGGAGTGTTGGTAGCCTTAATACAGCCATGGCTATCCGCCTGATTAACACTGGCATGGCCATTGTTGATATTCGTACTGCTAAACAGTTTGCCGAAAACCATATTGTTAATGCCAAAAATATACCTGAGGCTGAATTACTAAAGTCACCCTCATCTTTGGACAAACACAAAAAGGGCACATTATTAATATGTGATACTGGCTCACGCAGTAGCGCCTGTGCTGGGCGCTTACGTAAAGACGGTAGCGAAAAAGTCTTCAGCATCAAAGGGGGCATGCTGGCATGGCAACAAGACAACCTGCCTGTTGTTAGCAAGGCCCCAACCGGGGATTCCTGACCATGGCCAAAGTGATCATGTACACCACACCCTGGTGTGGCTATTGTTCGGCTGCCCGCACCTTACTGCAATCTAAAAACATTGAATTTGAAGAAATAGATGTAGGTAGAGATAGCGAACTTCGTCAGAAAATGACAGATAAAAGTAATGGCACCACAGTGCCACAAATTTTTATTAATGGACAACCCATTGGTGGCTACACTGATATGGCCGCAATGAATGAACAAGGTAAACTGGATGAGTTGTTGGCTCAGGATGCCCCCTCCCAATAGAGACAGCGCTTCATGAATACAGACACAACAACAAAACTTTCAAATGGAAATGGTGACAGCCATAATGCTGAAGAGCGGGCATTCCTCTTACAACAACTCTATGTAAAGGATTTATCCTTTGAGGCGCCCAATACCCCAGAAATTTTTAAGGCCGGTACTATTGAACCGGAAACAGAGTTGAATATCCGGAATTCACACTCCGGCATAGGTGAGAGCCTTTATGAGGTAGTACTGCACATCAGTGTTCATGCTAAAAAAGCGGATGACACCATATTTCTAACAGAACTTGATCAGGCAGGCATCTTCCAAATTAAAGGTTATAAACCTGAGGAAGTGACTATACTTCTTGGCACACAATGTCCTGCCACCCTGTTTCCTTATGCCAGGGAAGCCATTTCTTCTCTTGTTGGCAAAGGCGGTTTTCCGCCACTCATACTGCAACCCATAAATTTCGATATGCTCTATGCGAGAGCACGTGATCAACAGGTAGGGCATGCCTGAATAGGGGTAATTGTGAAGACAGCTACAGAAATTGGTGTTATTGGTGCCGGCTCATGGGGAACAGCACTGACTATACAGCTAGGACGTGCAGGGCAAAAACCAACGCTATGGGGTCGTGAACCAGAAGTCATAGCGTCACTTAACAATGAACGCTGTAACTCAGTATTTCTACCCAACATTCCATTACCTGATTCTGTACAGATCAATGCCAGTCTCGATGAAGTCATCCGCACTCACCGTGATCTGCTGATTTGTGTTCCCAGTCATGTTTTTCGGTCTCTACTGGAAAAAATTCAACCCAATATGCAGAACAATGCCCGCATCGCCTGGGCTACTAAAGGCTTTGAGCTTAGTACAGGTAAGCTGCCACATGAAGTTGCACATGAAATACTGGGCCTGGAAATTCCTCTGGCTGTAGTTTCCGGGCCTACTTTTGCCACTGAAGTAGGACTGGGCCTGCCTACTGCCATGACCGTGGCTGCCAATAATGCTGATTATGCAGATGAACTGGCATGGCGATTTTCTGATCAGAATTTTCGCGCCTACACCTCTACCGACATGATTGGCGTAGAAGTTGGTGGTGCCGTTAAGAATGTGCTGGCTATTGCTACCGGCCTTGCCGACGGGCTGGGCTTTGGTGCAAATTCACGTGTAGCCCTGATTACACGCGGTCTCGCTGAGCTCACCCGGCTGGGGGTGGCTCTGGGCGGCTCTACTGATACTTTTATGGGCCTGTCAGGCATGGGTGATTTAGTTTTAACCTGCACAGATGATCAATCACGCAACCGGCGTATGGGGCTGGCTCTGGCAAAAGGCAAATCTGTAGAAGAAACTGCCAAAGAGATTGGTCAGGTTGTTGAGGGCGTCAAGGCTGCTGCAGCTGTCCATACAGCTGCACAGAAACACAACGTTGAGATGCCTATCTGTGAGCAGGTTTACAAACTGCTTTATACAGGCATTACGGTACAGGATGCGATCGAAGCACTGATGCAGCGGGAAGTTAAGTCAGAGGCTTGAGCACATTTATCCTGCCCAATAAAAAACAGCGCAAGGTCGTCCCTGACCAAAAACGCTGCCAATGGTAGTTTGCAATACTAGGACAAGACAAAATGTGACAGACATCACATTTTAGGATGTCTTCATCCGCCAGCAGTTAAAACAGCCAAAACCTACTTGCCGGATTCTCTACGTAATCTTAAGCATTGCTTAAACCAACCCCCACCAGAACTAACCCAGCAATAAGCAAGCCAATACCGATTATTCCGCACCGGTACTCCAATTTAAGCTTCTTATGGTCCGCATCTTTTGACTGAACAACCCAGAAACGACCGCTTTCTGAAATACGTTTTACTGCAAGCAACATTAAGCCTGCCAAAACAGCACTAAAACCTACGATAGCAATGAGTACATACATATGCCGTAATGCTATCAGGCTACATGGTGCCTGTCGCAAGGATGTACTGTTAGACAAAACTTCATCGCACAAAACCTATGACAGAAATAAAATGTGCAACAGACCCAGACATCACAAAAAAATGCCAGATACCATGTGCATGTTTAAGCCAGTTAATCTCATCGAGCACATAGAACACAACGCCTGCTGTATAAGCAATACCGCCTGTTACCAGCCAGAAGAAGCCTTCCGCCGGTAATAGCTCTCTCAAGCTGTCCAGCTCTATCGCACAGGCCCAACCCATACCCAGAAATATTGTGAGCTGACCTATTTTCACCGCCAGACCCGACAAGAACAGTTCAGTGAAAATCCCAATCACCGCAAGTGCCCAGACCAGACTAAAAATGAGAATGCCATTTGCCCCCTGCAGAGTCATCAACATAAAGGGCGTATACGTACCAACAATAAGTAAATAAATCGCAATGTGATCAAGCAACATAAACATGTGTTTAAGTCGCGGCTCCTGCACGCTATGGTAGAACGTTGACATGCTATAAAGCAGTATCAGGCTCAGGCCGAAGGTACCAAAGCTAATAATTGCAACTGCTGTTCCAATCTGAACAGCAACAGTCAGTAAAGAACCCAGAGCAATCAGGGCAAAGGCAGCCCCCACCATACTGGTGATGCTGTTTAGTTTTTCACCGTAATACACCTTACTCTCCACCTGTAAAGTTCAGCTGACTCCATGCAGCATATACAAGTATGGCTGCAGCATTGGACAAGTTCAGGCTACGATTGTCAGGGCACATGGGAATACGCAGAATCTGTTTGGCAGGTAAATCATCAAGTACAGTCTGTGGCAAACCACGGGTTTCCGGGCCCAGCAGGAATATATCCCCGGATTGATAGCGTGGCTCACTATATATATGGGTACCGCGGGTAGAAACCGCAAATACACGCCGCTCAGATAAGCCACCCAGACAATCTGCGAGGCTGTCATGTAGCTGCAGGCTGGCAAATTCATGATAATCAAGCCCGGCACGGCGCAATTGCTTGTTATCCAGCTCAAATCCCAGCGGTCGAATAAGATGCAAACGAACGCCAGTATTGGCACATAGCCTGATAATGTTACCCGTATTAGGAGGAATTTCCGGTTGATAAAGAATCAGTTCAAACACGCGGCTATAATCCTGCCCAGTAGAATTGTTCTAGCAACATTTATAGAGACCGTAATAAAGATATGTCTTCAGACACACACAGTTTACCTGCTAGCCTGACCACGGAATACTGCGGTCTAAAACTAGATTCACCCATTGTACTGCTATCAGGGTGCGTAGGTTTTGGTGAGGAATATACCCGGGTGGCAGGTTTCTCCAACCAGGATGCCGGAGCAATAGTATTAAAAGGCACAACCCGCGAAGCCAGGCCAGGCAACCCACCTCACCGTGTATATGAAACTCCTGCCGGCATGCTCAATGCAATAGGATTACAAAACCCAGGCATGGACAAGGTGGTAAATGATATTCTGCCCACCCTTGATTTTAGCGAAACTCGTTTTATTGCCAATGTCTGTGGCTCTACTATTGATGACTACGCAATAGTAAGCAAAAAATTTGATGACTCTCCTATTGATGCCATTGAAATTAATATCTCTTGTCCAAATGTTAAGGAAGGCGGCGTCTCCTTTGGCAATGACCCGGACATGTCCGCAAGGGTAGTAGAAGCCTGCCGTAAAAATACATCCAAACCTATCATTACCAAGCTGTCACCTAATCAAACTGACATTCAGGAGAACGCCCGTCGCTGTATCGAAGCAGGCAGTGATGGACTTGCTGTAATAAATACCATGATGGGCATGGCAATCGATACTGAAACCCGTCAACCAATTATAGGCAATATTCAGGGCGGTTTATCCGGACCAGCGATCAAGCCCATTGCTTTGCTAAAAGTAAAGCAGGTGTACGAGGTTGCCAGTAAACACAATGTACCTATTATTGGTCAGGGTGGTATTACCACTGCCCATGATGCGCTGGAATTTATTATTGCCGGTGCTACAACCATTGGCATTGGTACGGCATTATTTTATAACCCGCTGATTTGCAAAGAGATAAATGCTGGCATCACCGGCTATCTCAACAAGCATAGCTTCAGCAACGTATCTGAACTGGTGGGTAGTATGCACGGCAGTTCTGAGAAACCGGATGAAGCCGAAGCCGGCTAACATTCAATAACACACACTATATAAATTTGATTTAAGGAAACACACATGAGCCAGCAATGGGATACAGCGCCCGAGATGCAGATCGACATGGACAAAAACTACAGCATCAGCATAGAAACTGAAAAGGGCATTTTGGAAATTGAACTTTTTACCAAAGATGCACCAGTGACCGTCAACAACTTTGTGTTTTTGGCTCGTGAAGGATTTTATGACGGCGTCAGTTTTCACCGCGTCATTCCCAACTTCATGATTCAGGGCGGCGATCCAACGGGTACCGGAGCAGGCGGGCCGGGCTATCGTTTTGCTGATGAATTTGACGGTAACCCTAACCGACATGAAACCGGTTCATTATCTATGGCTAATGCCGGTCCTGCCACTAATGGCAGCCAGTTTTTTATCTGTCATGGCCCACAGCCACATCTGGATGGCAAGCACACCGTGTTTGGCAAAATCACCAGTGATCAGTCTGCCGTAGACTCAATTACACAAGGCGACAAGATGATTAAGGTAACCATTAACGAAAGCTAATTATTAATAGTGGCCCGTGCTTTGACAGGCGGGCCATTGGCTTAACTGCCTGGCCCACGACTAGCCCTCTATACCCAACTCTTTGAGTTTACGACTAAGTGTATTACGCCCCCAGCCCAATAGTTTGGCTGCTTCCTGTTTACGGCCACAGGCATGATTCAGCGCGGCGCTAATCAAGGCCTTTTCAAATTCAGGTTGTGCCAGCTCCAGCAAGGGAACAGCATTATTGCTTTCCAGGGTAGTAGCAGCCCATAACCCCAAAGTGACAGGCCACTCACAGTTATGGTCATCATTATTTAATAACCCACCAAACTCTTCCTGAACATCATCAACCCTGATTTCATTACCTGGGGCAGTAACAGTAAGCCGACGCGCCACATTTATGAGTTGCCGTACATTGCCTGGCCAGTTAAATCGCTGTAACAGCTTGAGCGCATCTGGAGCCAGCTCTTTAGACACCACACCCAGTTCTTCACTGGCTGCAGTCAAATAGTGCTGCAGTAATGCCGGTATATCTTCAGTTCGGTCCCTTAAGGGTGGCGCAGCAATATGCATCACATTAAGACGGTGAAATAAATCTTCACGAAAACGACCCTCTGTAACGGCCTTATTCAGATCCTGATTTGTTGCTGCCACAATTCGTACATCAACTTTAATGGCATCCTGACCACCAACCCTAAAAAACTCACCTTCTGCCAGCACACGCAATAACCGGGTTTGCAAATCAACCGACATATCACCAATTTCATCAAGAAACAGGGTGCCGCCATCAGCCTGCTCAAACCGGCCTATATGCCGGCGTTCAGCGCCAGTAAATGCACCGCGTTCATGACCGAATAACTCAGATTCAAGTAGCTCTGCTGCTATAGCCGTTGTGTTCAGGGCGATGAAGGCCTGTTGTACTCTTGGGCTGTTTTCATGCAAGGCTCTGGCAATTAGCTCTTTACCTGTACCTGACTCACCGGTAATCAATACCGTCATGCTGGAGCGTGATAACCGGCCTATAGTTCGAAACACTTCCTGCATTGCAGGAGCCTGCCCCACCATGCCAGACAGGGTTGTATCCCTTGCTGTAACTTCTGTTGCTTCAGCCCCATTCGTGCGGGCAGCACGTCGCACAAGTGACACGGCCTCATCTATATCAAATGGTTTTGGCAGGTATTCAAAAGCACCTGACTGATATGCAGCTACTGCGCTATCCAGATCTGTATGCGCTGTAATAACAATTATGGGCAGTGATGCATCAAGAGACTCAATCTTGCGTGCAAATTCCAGGCCATCCATACCGGGCATGCGTATATCAGTAATTAATACGTCAGGCTTGTCATGCTCCAAATCTTCCAAGTTGTTCAGTGCATCTGATGGCGCACTAAAACCACGTACATGCATAGCAGCGCCCGTCAAAGCCTTTTCAAGCACCCAGCGTACAGAATCATCATCATCAACAACCCATACATTAATAGCTTTTTTAGTATGCATTTTTAACGTCTGTTGCCTGTAGTTTTTTCAATTTCTTCAATGGGCAACAGCACTGTAAAGACGGTATACCCAGGTGCTGAATCATATTCAATCAAGCCACCATGCCGATTAACCAGGTCCTGTGCCAGTGGCAAACCAAGTCCTGTACCTGTATCCCGGCTGGTCACCAGAGGGTAAAACAGTGTGTCAGCAATATCCTCTGAAACACCGGGTCCGTTATCCTGCACTTCTATACAGGCAACCAGCTTATGCTTTGCCTTATTTAGAATAGTGTTGGTAAGTACACGAGTACGTAAAATAATCTGACCATGGCCCTCTATTGCCTGAGCTGCATTACGTACCAGATTAAGCAGCGCTTGGGTCATCTGGTCCCGGTCTAGAGCCAAATCAGGCAGGCTTGGATCGTAATCCCGGCGTATGTGCACATTTGCAGACTCACTCTCAATAATAGTTGAAATATGCTCAAGTACTTCATGCACATTAATTATCATGGTGCTGGGCTGACTACCGGGCCCAAGTAAGCCATCCATTAAACAGGCCAACCGGTCTGCCTCACGAATAATGACCTGGGTATATTCCCGTTGGTCAATATTATTCAGTTCGCGCTCAAGCAATTGTGCCGCACCTCTTAATCCCCCAAGCGGATTACGGATTTCATGTGCCAATTGCTGCAACATGCGTCGGCTGACACCATGCTGTGCCACAAGCGTATTTTCCCGATCAAGGTGGTTTCGTTGGGTTATATCAAACAACTCAAGCAACAGTGCATTTGACTGACCCTTTTCATTTTGTTCACTATCCAGAGGTGTGGCACGTACTGCCAGTTCACGGTCACTACTGTCACGCTGTGGTGCAGGCACACAAAGCGCATGGCCAAAACTCTGCCGCTCCTGTACTGCCCGGATGCACAACTCATCTATCTCTGCAAAACCCGGCAAGCTATTAATTAAGCGTGTACCCACAACACGTCGGGCACTAATGCCAAGCACATCCTCAGCTGCAGCATTCATATACGTTACGACGCCCTCCAAATCAAGAAGGACGACACAGGTTGTAAGTTCATTAAGCAGCTTATCCGTCACTTTACCCTCAAGTGAGGCGACCATTGAATCAGTCGTATCAGTTATTGCAGATGGGTTGTTACTTAAAAATTCGGGCCTTGGTTGATGATTGAACCGGGACGCCTGTTCACTGAAGTCTGATGATAAAAGAACGTCACCGGACTCGCTTTGATCAGAACGTTGCCCTTCTTGTCTTGTACTTCGGCCTGAAGCTGATGCTTGCCCCGATAGACATCCGATAGCCGCAGGCTGGTGGCTCTTGGTGGAAGGTCTGCTAATAACTGTCCGTCCATATACAGACGAATGCTGTGCCCCGCCTTGAGTCCCGGCTGCAAGTTTAAGCTTACGGTCACTTTGCCCCCAGTATTCCAAATAGATTCCTCCTGACCCGGCTTTGTTATTGCCATTATCTGATAGCCAAGATCTGCTTCAGCATTTACATCTGCTTCAGTATTTACGCCTTTATCTGTAGGCGTCGATGCTGCTGTTGGCAAACTAAATGTCTGTACTGGATGTATTTCAACCTCTACAGCACCTGCTTTGGGCACATCAGAGTAGTGCGTCTGACCATCAGCATCTTCCCATTTGTAGATATCTTCCGCGAGGGAAGGCACGACGAGAATAAAGCCAAGCAAACCCAAGAAAGGAATTCGTCTATTCATATAAAAAGAGAATACCCTTATATTGTTCAATCAACCAGTACAGGCTCCCGGGTATTATGTCACCCGAGAGCCTGCCCGATTAGTCTTTACTACGCTGCTACCCCTTACAGGCTGTAGTACATATCCAGTTCAACCGGATGGGTGCTCATGCGCAGACGGGTAACTTCTTCCATCTTGAGCTCAATATAACCATCAATCAGATCATTATTGAATACATCACCAGCCAGCAGAAAATCCCTATCCTGATCCAGTGCTTCGAGCGCCTCATCAAGAGAAGCACAAACTGTCTTTAGCGCCTTCTCTTCTTCCGGCGGCAGATCATACAAATCCTTATCCATGGCATCACCAGGGTGAATCTTATTCTGAATGCCATCAAGCCCCGCCATCAGCATAGCAGCAAATGCAAAATATGGATTAGCTGTGCTGTCAGGGAATCGAACCTCAATACGACGCCCTTTCGGATTTGGAATAAACGGAATACGAATAGAAGCTGAACGATTACGCGCCGAGTAAGCAAGAATACAGGGTGCTTCAAAACCCGGAACCAATCGCTTATAGCTGTTGGTTGAGGAGTTTGTGAACGCATTCAAAGCGCGTGCATGTTTAATAATACCGCCAATGTAGAACAATGCTGTTTCAGACAAACCACCATAGCCATCACCAATAAAGATATTGTTACCTTCTTTCATCAGTGACATATGAACATGCATACCATTACCGTTATCACCAACCAAAGGTTTAGGCATGAACGTGGCGGTTTTGCCATAGGCGTGCGCCACATTCTGAATAACATATTTTAGGTTCAGCACTTCATCAGCTTTCTTGACCATGGAGTTGAAAGCGACACCAATCTCACACTGTCCTGCCGTAGCAACTTCATGATGATGCACTTCGGTCACCTGCCCCATTTCTTCCAGGGCGAGACACATAGCAGAACGAATATCATGCAGTGAATCAACTGGCGGTACGGGGAAATACCCGCCTTTCAGGCCAGGGCGATGACCAATATTGCCGTCCTCATGTGTCGCATCCGTATTCCAGGCACCTTCGCCAGAATCGACTTCATACATACAGCCATTCACAGCATCTTTAAAGCGCACATCATCAAATACGAAGAATTCATTTTCAGGGCCAAAATAAGCAGTATCAGCAATACCTGTTGTATTGAG
Source organism: Gammaproteobacteria bacterium (assembly GCA_024229935.1). GTDB lineage: Bacteria > Pseudomonadota > Gammaproteobacteria > Steroidobacterales. Next base: position 50,791 of record JAAERX010000005.1, read on the forward strand.
GTACTCCTCAGCACGTTGCGCTGTAGACCTTGGGCAACGGTTGTAACCCTGCATAGTCGCAGGCTCAACAACAGTGCAACGAATATTAACGGTAGTGTCTTCAGTGAATACATCAACAAGCGCTGTTGCCGGATCCGGCATCAGAATCATGTCAGACTCATTAATTCCCTTCCAGCCTGCAACTGAAGAGCCATCAAACATCTTGCCATCTTCAAAAAAACCTTCATCGATTTCACGAGCAGGGACAGTTACATGCTGTTCCTTACCCTTCGTATCTACAAAGCGCAGATCTACAAATTTGACCTCATGGTCTTTTAGCAGGCTGATTACGTCAGCGGGTGTCATCACACATCCTCCAGTGATTGCTCCAACAAATCGATATCCAGCCACCACGGAGCCATGCGGAAGCCGAACAAAACCGTGCCGGCTATGCCGACGTTGCCGTATCCTTGGATAACCGTTTGCTATAGCCAATATGAGAGGCCATCACGGTCTCGCCAACATTTCCCTCTGTCAGCGTTAAATTCCCAGGCACGGAGTTATTTGTATTGCACGAACCGTGCCAACACTGGGCAAATCGTAAGTGCTTGTTTATTAAGCCGATCTTCTTAGTAACTAATGAATCGGTGGCACCATTGTAGAGCAATGCGGTCCGCTTGTGCACTTTTAGAGTGCATTTTTCTGATTTTGGGGTTTTCAGGTATAAATTCTGAAGCAATCTTTCAGATCAATTTCATGCAACCTGAACGCTTTTCCTCATTTATACTTGCGGCCGGTAGCAGGGACCAGCAGAACCTCCTATATATAAGGGATAATTAACACGTGACTTTTCAGGATCTCATCCTCAACTTACAAGGCTTCTGGGCAGAACAAGGCTGTGTTGTGCTTCAGCCTTATGATGCCGCTATGGGTGCCGGTACTTTTCATCCAGCCACCTTCCTGCGCTCTATCGGCCCTGAACCCTGGAATGCTGCATATGTTCAGCCCAGTCGACGACCTACAGATGGCCGCTATGGTGATAACCCATTCCGGCTACAGCATTACTACCAGTTTCAAGTCGCACTAAAACCATCACCCGATAATATTCAGGATCTGTATCTGGAATCACTGCGTTCATTGGGCATAGATACACTTATACATGACATTCGTTTTGTTGAAGATAACTGGGAATCCCCCACACTGGGTGCCTGGGGGCTTGGCTGGGAGGTCTGGCTAAATGGCATGGAAGTGACACAGTTCACTTACTTTCAACAAGCGGGTGGCCTTGACTGCAAACCTGTAACAGGTGAAATAACCTACGGCCTCGAACGCATTGCAATGTATCTACAGGATGTCAAAAGCGTATTTGACCTTTTATGGGCTGAAGGACCACATGGACCTGTCACCTATGGTGATGTATTCCATCAAAATGAAGTGGAGATGTCGAAGTACAACTTTGAGCATGCCAGTACACGAGTTTTATTTGAACGTTTTGATGAGGCCGAAACACAATGTCTGGCACTTATAGAAAATCAACTGCCATTACCTGCTTATGACTTTGTACTGGATGCATCACATACTTTTAACCTGCTGGATGCACGCAAAGCAATTTCTGTATCCGAGCGTCAACGCTATATCTTGCGCGTCCGCACACTTGCCCGTGCGGTAGCAGAGGCATATTTCGAAACCCGTAAAACGCTGGGCTTTCCTTTATTAAAGAATACAACTAAGGAAAGGCTACCTGAATGAGTAAAACTGCTGATTTTCTGGTGGAGTTAGGCACTGAAGAATTGCCACCCAAGGCATTACTTAAACTAAGTAATGCGTTTGCAGCCGGTATTGAGAAAGGACTAGCAACCGCTCGGCTCACACACGGAGAAATACTGGCCTATACAACACCACGCAGACTGGCCGTACACGTAAAGGACCTCATCACAAATCAGCCTGCACAAGTAATTGAGAGTAAAGGCCCACCAACCAGAATGGCCTATAATGATGATGGCCAGCCCAGTAAAGCTGCACTGGCCTTTGCCAGAAAATGTGGCGTAGACATCAAAGCACTGGAAACATTAAAAACAGATAAGGGCGAATGGCTGTATTTCAAAGGTGAGGCAACAGGCAAACAAAGCGCAACATTACTTGGTGAATTAGTAAATAACTCACTAGCTAGCCTGCCTATTCCAAAACGCATGCGCTGGGGTGCCAATGAAGTTGAATTTGTGCGCCCAGTACACTGGCTCGTCATGTTATTAGGCAAAGATATTATTAATGCCAATATACTCGGCCTGACTGCTGACCGTCTGACCTATGGGCATCGCTTTCATGCGCCAAATGCCATCAAACTAAAAAGCCCTGCTGACTATGTGAGCACACTACGCAACAAGGGTAAGGTTATTGTTGATTTTGCAGAACGAAGAAATATAATTTGTACTGCAGCTCAAACAGCAGCCAAAGACGCCGGGGGCGAGGCATTACTAAACCCGGCAGTTGTTGATGAAGTCACAGCACTGGTTGAATGGCCTGTACCGGTTAGTGGCAGTTTCGATAAACGTTTCCTGAGGCTGCCACGTGAAGTTTTAATCTCCACTTTGCAGGATCACCAGCGATACTTTCCTGTGCAAAAAGCAGGTGACTTATTGCCAGCCTTCATAGCAACCAGCAACCTGGAAAGTAAATTACCTGAATGTGTACGCGCTGGTAATGAACGGGTAATCCTGCCCCGACTCGCAGATGCTGCATTCTTTTGGGATAAAGACACCAAAATCAGGCTATCTGACCGGCAAGCTGATCTTAATAATGTTGTGTATCAAAAAGGCTTGGGCAGCCTGCACGATAAAGCAACGCGTGTAGCGGCTTTAGCCACTACCCTTGTGCCTGCTGTTTCTGCTGATCCAGACACCGTTACACGAGCCACCATGCTTGCACGAACAGACCTACTGACTGATATGGTTGGGGAGTTTCCAGAATTACAGGGGCGCATGGGCTACTACTACGCACTTAATGACGGCGAACCCGAAGCTATTGCTATCGCAATTGAAGAGCAATATCTGCCCCGCCAGGCAGGTGATTGTTTGCCCCGAACGCCTGCCGGGCAAGCGCTCAGTCTTGCGGACCGGCTGGATACACTGGCAGGTATTTTCTGTCTGGGCAAACGGCCCAGCGGTAATAAGGACCCCTTCAGCCTTCGTCGGCAGGCTCTGGGACTGGTGCGGATACTTGTAGAAAGTAAAATAGACATTGACCTGCCTGCATTGCTCTTTGAAGCAGTGGCATTACAACCTGCACAACAAGATAAAAACAAAGTAGTTGCGGAACTTTACACGTTTGTCATTGATCGTATGCGAGCATGGTACCTTGATGGGCAATCCAATGATTTTAGCAAAGGTGATATTACAGCAGAGATGTTTGAAGCCGTGCGTAACAGAGCACCTGCCTCACCCCTGGATTTTCATCAGCGCCTCGCAGCTGTACAGCAATTTATGGGACTTGAAGCAGCCACTAGTCTTGCCGCTGCCAATAAGCGCATTGCCAACATCCTGAAAAAAGCAGATGTGGGTTTGACTAAAAATATTGACGAGTCCTTGTTCGACATAAAAGAAGAGCAGCTCTTGTACAACGCCGTTACAGCACTGCAACCTGACCATCAGGCTGATCTTACTAACCGAAACTACAGCCGTGTTCTACAACGTCTTGCTGATTTACATTCTCCGGTTGATGGTTATTTCGACCAGGTTATGGTTATGGATGAAAATAAACAGCGGCGCTCTAACCGATTAGCCCAGCTTGAACAGTTACGCAGCCTTTTTCTTGATGTAGCCGATATTTCCTGCCTGCAGACCTCATGACGACCCCTTAATGACTCTTGAGCAATCTACAGTCGTGGTACTTGATCGGGATGGTGTCATCAATGAAGACTCGCCCGACTTCATCAAGACCCCTGATGAATGGCACGCCATACCTGGCAGCCTTGAAGCCATAGCCAAGCTAAAACAGGCCGGTTATGAGGTGGCTATTGCCACCAACCAGTCAGGTGTAGGGCGTGGCCTTTTTAGTATTAATACCCTTTGGGATATCCACCAAAAAATGCTGGGTGAAATACTGGCCAATGGTGGCTACATCAAACGTATTTTCTTTTGCCTGCATACACCTGAAGATAACTGCGATTGCCGCAAGCCAAAACCCGGTCTGCTGTATCAAATTGCTGAGCACTTTGCTTGTGGCTTTGATCATATGATTATGATTGGAGATGCTGCCCGTGATTTAGAAGCCGCAAATGCTGTGGGAGTTCGCTCTATTCTTGTTCGTACTGGCAAGGGTGTTCAAACTGAAACAGACCTTAAACAAACAAAACAGCTAGAGGTTTATGACGACCTTGCAGCAGCAGTCACAGCATTATTAGCGGAAGGAATTGCCAACTAATGGCTGCACTGACAAACCCTTTACGAACCTGTAGATTTATTTTCTTTAATTTACTCAGCTGGCTAACTGTTATCCCATTTGCAATCCTGGTTTTACTTGCATGGCCTTTCGGCCACCAGGTTTCATACTATTTTGCCCGCCAATGGGCGCTAACTGTCTTATTGCTGGCCCGTTATATTTGTGGTCTGCGTTACAAGGTAGTAGGCCAGGAAAATATACCCTCACAAAGCAGTGTCTATTGCATTAAACATTCCTCTGCATTTGAAACCTTTGGTGCAGTGGCAATGTTTCCACGCCACTGCTGGGTGCTTAAAAAAGAATTGCTCTTAGCACCATTCTTTGGCTGGGCGCTTCTCCCACTGAATGCCATCGCTATAGACCGCTCCAAGGGCGGCGCTGCGGTTAGCCAGGTGATAACTCAAGGCAAGAATCGTTTGCAACGTGGCATCAGCGTGGTGGTATTTCCCGAAGGTACGCGTATGCCAATCGGTACGACAAAGCGTTACGGCATTAGTGGTGTATTACTGGCACAGGAAAGTGGCGCGCTCATTGTGCCTGTTGCGCACAATGCCGGCTATTTCTGGCCCCGGCGTGGGCTAGGTATAACGCCCGGTGAGATTACTGTTGTCATAGGCAGGCCTGTCAACCCTGCAGGCAGGGATCCACGAGAACTCAATGAGGAAATTCAGGGCTGGGTAGAAACTCAAGTTGCCGAACTGCTACTAAAAGATTAATTGTTAATAAATCAGGCGATGTACGTTCATTTTATGCAGAGAAAAACGCACAAACCTAAAGCAAACAACCAAGCAACAGCCGGAATAGGGACGCCACTTAAAAAGAAGCGTATATATAAATCCGATTTACGGCAGCTTTAGAAGGACCTAACTATGGTTGATATTACACATCAAGGTTTTCTACCGTCAGTGCATTCCGCTCAATAAATTCTCTGCGCGGCTCAACCTGATCGCCCATAAGCGTGGTAAAAATCTCATCTGAACGAACAGCATCTTCAATGCGCACCTGCATCAAACGACGGTTTTCCGGATCTATTGTTGTTTCCCATAACTGAGCAGGGTTCATTTCACCCAAACCCTTGTAACGCTGAATACTTTGTCCTTTACGGGCACTTGTCATCAGCCAGTCCATCGCATCATTAAAATTACTTATATCGTGACGCTGTTCACCACGCACTACATATGCACCTGAACCAATGAAACCATCTAACTGATCACGGTGAGCGGCTATTTGCTGATATTCCGGTGACTGAAAGAAATGGATAGGCAGATCATTAGTTGTTTCAACCCCATGCCTGCCACGGTGAATAAATAAACCTGCAAGACCTTCATCTGTTTCATTGAGCTCTACACCCCAACTACCGCCTTCACCATTGAGGGTAGCCCGTAGCCCTGTCTGCAGATTATTTGCCCACTCATTCATGCTGGCAGCATCCTGCAAATTATCTGCAGAAACTGAAGGCACCAGAAGTAACTGGTCTAATACTGGCTGGGCGTAACGGGAAGAGAGTCTGGCAAGAATACTGTTCACATTAATATGCTGCTGTGCCAATGTTTCCAAGGCGCTACCGTTTATAGCTGGCGCATCTGCAGAGACATGTAATGCAGACCCTTCAAGTGCGACGTTTAAAAGATAGGTATTTAGTTCAGCATCATCTTTAACGTAGGTTTCCTGCTTACCGCGCTTTACTTTATAAAGTGGTGGTTGAGCTATATATATGTAACCACGTTCAATTAATTCGCGCATTTGTCTGTAGAAAAATGTCAGCAACAACGTCCGTATATGTGAACCATCAACATCAGCATCAGTCATGATAATGATCTTGTGATATCGTAATTTATCGGGGTCGAAATCATCCCGGCCAATGCCACAACCGAGCGCTGTTATAAGAGTGCCAATTTCCTGTGAGCCCAACATCTTATCAAAGCGAGCTTTTTCTACATTTAATATTTTTCCTTTAAGCGGTAAAACTGCCTGGGTTTTACGATCACGCCCTTGCTTGGCTGAACCACCGGCTGAATCACCCTCAACTATAAATATTTCTGATAATGCAGGATCTTTTTCCTGACAATCAGCAAGCTTCCCTGGCAGTCCAGCAATATCGAGCGCGCCTTTACGGCGTGTCATTTCGCGCGCCTTGCGTGCTGCTTCACGTGCGCGTGCTGCGTCTATTATCTTAGATACCAGTGCCTTGGCTTCTACCGGATGTTCGAGCAAAAAGTTTTCTAGGTGCTCACCAACATTTGTTTCTACAATGCCTTTTACTTCTGATGACACCAACTTGTCTTTTGTTTGTGAAGAAAATTTTGGATCAGGAACTTTGACTGATAGAACTGCTGTCATACCCTCCCGGGCATCATCTCCACTTGTTGCAGTTTTATCTTTACGCGCGCCTGCCTGAGAGTCTATATAGTTATTTAGTGTACGTGTCAGAGCACTACGGAAGCCGGCCAGATGGGTTCCACCATCCCGTTGTGGAATATTATTAGTAAAACAAAACATGTTTTCCTGATAACCATCATTCCACTGAATAGCAGCTTCTACAACCACATCATCAGTCTCACCAGAAAAATACACAACGCTTGGATGAATGGGTGTTTTATTTCGGTTCAGGTGTTCAACAAATGCCTTGATGCCGCCCTCAAATTCAAAGGTATCTTTATTGCCATCACGTTCATCAACAAGATTGATGCAAACACCAGAATTCAGAAATGACAGCTCGCGCAAGCGACTGGCAAGAATGTCATAATGAAATTCTAAATTAGTGAAAATATCTTCACTGGGCTTAAACCGGATCGTGGTACCTGTACGTTCTGTTTCGCCTGTTTCAGCCAAAGGCGCCTGTGGCTCTCCCATGCTGTAACTTTGTGCATATATCTTGCCAGAACGATGAACTGTTAGCTCTAGGCTGACAGATAACGCATTGACCACAGATACACCAACCCCGTGCAAACCGCCAGAAACCTTATAGGAATTATCATCAAATTTACCGCCAGCATGCAGTACCGTCATGATAACTTCTGCAGCCGAACGGCCTTCTTCAGGATGATCATCCACTGGTATACCACGACCGTCATCAGTGACCGACACGGATTCATCAGAGTGGATGGTGACGATTATTTGATTACAGTGACCCGCCAGCGCTTCGTCAATAGAGTTATCAACAACCTCAAACACCATATGGTGCAAACCTGTACCATCATCAGTATCACCGATGTACATACCGGGTCGTTTTCGGACAGCATCCAGGCCTTTTAAAACCTTGATATTACTGGAGTCGTATTGGGTGTTGTTGCCCATAAAAGGAGGCCATTTAGAGTGTTAAGACAGAACGGTAAATTATACCAGAGCTGAGACCTTTCCATGCTCCACGCGGAACATTTCTCCATGTTCCCATGCCAAATCCTCAGGCAGATCTCCAGGTTCCAGAGCAGTAACAAACATCTGTGCTGGCATATCCTGAAGCATCTCAAATAGACGGGTTCTATTGTCCCTATCCAGCTCTGCAGCAGGATCATCTACAAGCAAAACCAGAGGGTTCTCTAAGTGTTCAGCAACAAATCGTGTTTGTGCAATAACCAGTGCGGCACCCAGCATTTTTTGCTGACCACGGGACACCCGGTGACGGGCTCGCCGATCATGTACCTGTAAATTTAAATCAGCCCGGTGAGGGCCCACCTGAGTGGAGCCATAGATTCGATCACGGGACCAGCTATCTAGTAAGGCCTGCTCTAAACCGGAGTTAGACGACCATCCACGCTTATAGCTACAAATAGACTCAAAAGGAAGATTTTTAGAGACAATAGACGAAAATAAAGGAAGGTAGTCATCCAGAAAAGAAGCGCGTAACTGATCGACTCGCTCTCCATGGTGCACCAGCTCTATATCCCAGGCCCTTACAGCAACCTCTGCTTCACCTTGTCGCAACGCCGCATTACGTTGTTTCAGTGCTTTTTGATAACTTCGCCATGTTTCGAGAAACTGATGTTTCACGTGAAACACCCCCCAGTCCAAGAACCTTCGCCTGAACTCCGGGCCCCCATGAACCAACTCATGGATTTCGGGGTCTATTGCTTGTACGGGCAATAACTGAGCTAAATCTGCCCCAGTACCGTTTGTATTATTAATTCTTACTCGCCGCTCACCAACAGCAATTTCTACACCAAGCTTATCTGTAAGCTGTTTATCTAAGGGTGTTGTTTCTCCAAAGAGCGTAAAACGAGGAGAACCGGCCTGGATTAATTCACGATTTCCGCTTCCCCTAAAGGAGCGTCCTCGTCCAAGGTAAAAGAGCCCTTCCAGCAAGCTGCTTTTTCCACTCGCATTAGGACCGGTAATAATATTTAGGTGTGGATCAGGGACTATTTCGGTATCCGCAAGACAGCGAAAACCTGTGGCTCGAAATAGTTTAAGGCTCAAACTTGCACCGGTGGGACCAGCGCCTACAGGCGCATTGGCATAACAACGTAAAGGCTGGCTTTATCACTTGGCGCTCTTACAACACAGCTACTGCTCGGGTCTACAAGACCGACCTCAACGTTTTCATCGTTTACTGCAGCCAGGGCATCCAGCAAATAATTTACATTAAAACCAATTTCCATTTGTTCGCCGCTGTAATCAACTTCAACCTCATCCTCTGCTTCTTCCTGATCAGGGTTGTTTGCAAGAATTCGAATAGACCCTTTATTGAACTCCAGTCGAACGCCCCGATATTTTTCATTAGACAAAATAGCAGCACGTTGCAGACCCTGCCGGAGCGTATCTCTGCTCGCTTTAACAACGTTGGATTTAGTTGCAGGTATGACTCTACCGTAATCCGGAAAACGCCCATCAATAAGTTTAGATGTAAAGCGTATGTTTCCGACATCAACCCGAATATGATTACTACCAAAGGCAATTTGTACGTGTTCATCACCTTCTAGTAAGCGCTGCAATTCAAGAACGCCTTTACGTGGAACAATTACCTGGTTTAACTCACCGTCTGCTTCCGTTAAAGCGATATCACACAATGCCAACCGATGACCATCTGTTGCAACAGCCCTCAATTTACCCTCACCTGTCTCGAGTAACAGTCCATTAAGGTAATAACGAACGTCTTGCTGAGCCATTGCAAAATGGGTCTTGTCCAGAAGTTGGCACAGTTCTCCTTGATTGATCATAAGTGAACGATCCGCACTTATATCTTCTACAACGGGAAATTCTGTAGCGGGTAGGGTTGAAAGCACAAACTTACTGCGACCAGACTGCACAGTGAGCCGATCGCCTTTTAGGTTCATTTTTACTACAGAACCTTCTGGTAAAGCACGGCAAATATCCAGAAGTTTGCGGCCAGGAACTGTAATATCTCCCGGAACATCAATCGTATCTACTTCGCTCTTTGCAACCAATTCAACTTCAAGATCAGTTGCCGTAACAGCTAAAGAATTCTCTTTTGCTTGTAACAATACATTCGCGAGTACAGGCATGGTTTGGCGTCGTTCTACTACACCAATGACAGCTTGTAGGGGTTTTAATAACGATTCGCGCGTCGTGCTGAGTTTCATTCCTTCACCTGTATTTAAAAAATATATGTATATATATTTAGGTAGTTATTATTAGGGCATAACCTAACAGTTCATAACTAATTTTTTCACTTATTAATCAATACCTTACAAAGCTTTTTCCTGTGGATAACTTCACTCGGTGGTTCGTTGTTCTCTGTGGATAAACTGTGGCTGTTTATACAGTCAAAAGTTATCCACATTTCGTACAATTTTTATCAACCAGTGTTAAACAACTTGTCCTATAGCATTACAGTAACCTGTCCATTCAACAGGTTAATCCTCGCAGCAATGTTTGGTAATCTTCACGTATCCTATTGTCTGATTCTCTAAGTTCTTTTACCTTTCGACAGGCATGCATCACTGTCGTATGGTCTCGGCCACCAAAAGCATCTCCAATTTCAGGCAGACTATGACTTGTCAATTCCTTGGCCAGGCTCATAGCAATCTGGCGTGGTCGTGTAATAGAACGACTTCGGCTCTTGGAATGCAAGTCCCCTACCCTAATATGAAAATAACTGGCAACCGTTTTCTGAATATTGTCTATGGTAATTAGTTTATCCTGAACTGCGAGTAAGTCACGCAATGCTTCTTTTGCAAAATCAAGTGAGATAGGTTGGCCGGTAAACAGTGAGTTAGCCATGACCCGGCGTAACGCACCTTCAAGTTCACGCACATTAGAACGAATATGTTGCGCAATAAAGAATGCTACATCTTCTGGAAGGTCTACTTTTTCAGCCGCCGCTTTGGTCATTAAAATCGCTGCGCTGGTTTCAAGTTCTGGGGGTTCAATTGCCACGGTAAGACCCCAGCCAAACCTGGATTTTAAACGCTCCTCGAGCCCCGAAACTTCTTTGGGGTAGCGATCACACGTAAGAATCACTTGTTTTTGGCCCTCAAGTAAGGCATTGAAAGTATGAAAGAATTCTTCTTGTGACTGCTGTTTTCCAGCAAAAAACTGAATATCATCGATTAATAAAGCATCGAGAGAACGGTAGTTCTTCTTGAAGTCATTCATGGCGTTATGCTGCAGCGCTTTAACCATATCACTGACAAATTTTTCTGAATGTACGTAGGCAACCCGTGCACCTGGCCGCTGGGAACATATTTGGTTACCTATGCTGTGCATAAGGTGCGTTTTGCCTAGACCAACACCACCCGCAATGAATAATGGGTTATAGGACAAGCCTGGGTTTTGACTCACCTGAAATGCCGCAGCTCGTGCCAGTTGATTGCTTTTACCTTCAACATAGGTATCAAAGGTGTAGGCTGGATTCAGCGCTCCTCCGGGTAGCGGTTGCGTGTTGTCACCATCACTGGGATTGATCTGTATGCCGTCGGTAATAATGGCAGCTGGTTTATGGCCTACCTCAATGCTGACTGACCCGGTAGGCCAGTCAGTCGTATCATTGATAATTTCATCAATTTGCCGTTTGCAGTTGGTATTGACCCAATCAACAATAAATCGATTAGGTGCGAGTAATCGCAGGCCGTGCGGCTCTTCAATCGGCTGCAGGGGCCGTATCCAGGTATTGATTTGCTGTTCGGTAAGGTCTGCTTGGAGAGCTTGTAAACATTGATTCCAAATAGATGGTTGCACGTGCTCTATCCGTGGTTAGTTTTATTGTTGACGGTAGGAGGACGAGCAAGTTTATACCCCTTAATCAGAGTTATCCACAGGCAAATGCTATTGACAAGACATGGGTCCCGGCGTAACCTTCCGCGCTCTTTTCCGGAACCATACCATTGTTTCCGGTCAGGTTTCCTTAGCTATTAATTAAGGATACCGGTGACTTTTTATCTCATGGTTTTCAAGAAAAAATGAAACGTACATATCAACCGAGTCGCATCAAGCGCAAACGTACACATGGTTTTCGTGCAAGAATGGCCACCAAGGGTGGTCGTTTAGTATTAAAACGTCGCCGTCGGAAGCAGCGCGCGCGTCTGAGTCACTAAAATAATCCCCGCTCGGCAAATTCTGCTGAGTGATCTCAAAAAGGGGATGAGAAAACGTCAAGTAAAACCCTCAGCTTTAGCCGTACATTCAGGCTGACTACGCCCGCAGAATTTGCTCGCGTATTCAATCGGGCCAGACGTACTAGTGACCGTTATTTCACGGTTTTGTATCGTGATAATGACAACGTTACGGCTCGCCTGGGCTTTGCTGTTGCTAAGAAACATATACCTGCAGCTGTTGGGCGGAATCGGGTTCGTCGTATCGTTAGAGAAAGTTTTCGAAAATTTCGCACCGAATTAGGCTCTATCGACATTATAATTATGGCGCAGTCACCGGCTATTTCTGCGAGCAATACAGAATTATTTGCCAGTGTGGAGCAACACTGGGAAAAACTTCGCTTAGGTGAAGATAAAATCAGGCAGCCACAACGACGAAGTAGAAATAAAAGGTCAACCAGGAAAGTGAGCAAGGACAACAAGCATTAATGGATAACCAGCGCATAATACTTTGGGCAATTTTTGGTAGCCTCGCTTTTGTCACCTGGACGACATGGCAAGCAGAGCATCAGCCACCGCCAGGTACAGAGTTGCCACGTAATGCGGCGGTGTCAGATGGCGAAGTTATTTTGGCTACAGATATTGATCTACCTGTAGTTGCAGCTTCTGCGGATGATCCGACAGCACAGTTACCTTCTGTTGCTTTGCAGACAGATCAAACAGGCTCACAGAATGAAAAACCGCCTGCGGTTGTTTGGGTGACTACCGATTTTTTGAATGTTGAGATAAGTACACTGGGCGGTACACTTATTAATGCATCATTGCCCCAATATCCAATCCATAAAGATAACCCTGACCTTACGGTACAGTTGCTGAGTAATACACCAGGGCAGGAATATTTAATCGCCAGTGGTTTGGTTGATAACAAACGTAATGGCCCAACACATCTCACGCTGTTAAATAGTACAGCTTCAGTTTACACGCTAGCGGATGGGCGGGATGAGCTTCTGGTGCCATTAACCTGGACTGATGGTGCTGGACTTACAGTAGAAAAAATTTATCACTTTAAACGCAGCCGATACGATATTGATGTTGAATACCGCATAACAAACAACAGCGATCAGGCCTGGCGTGGTTTAAATTATTTACAGATTCAAAAAGATTATGTGCCAATTGAACGGTCGATGTTTAATGTGGACACTTATTCATTCAGCGGCCCTGTTGTTTATGACGGAGAGAAATATGAAAAAATTGATCCGGATGATATGGCAGATGAGCCAATTGACCTGACTGTTAAAGGCGGTTGGATTGCTGCTATAGAGCACCACTTTTTAACAGCAGCAGTACCAGCGGCCGATGATGTATTTTCCTATGAGGGGAAATTTGTAGGGAAAAAAATTACTTTACGTGGCACCGGGCCAGCATTGACTATAGCGCCAGGTGAAACGCGTACTATTAGCTCAACAATTTTTATTGGTCCAAAATTACAAAGCCAGCTGAATGAAGTAGCACCTGGCCTTGCGCTTACAGTAGATTATGGCCTACTTGCTATTGTTGCACAGCCACTATTCAAGCTATTAGAGTTTGTACACAACATTATTGGTAACTGGGGATGGTCTATTATTCTGGTTACTTTCCTTATTAAAGCTGTCTTTTATAAGCTAACAGAAGCCAGTGGCCGATCAATGGCTAAAATGCGTAATTTGCAGCCACGCCTGAAAGCGCTTCAGGAGCGCTACAAGGATGATCGTCAGGCACTTAGTACAGCTATGATGGATCTGTATAAGCGGGAAAAGGTGAACCCTGCCGCAGGCTGTTTGCCCATGCTGATTCAGATTCCTTTCTTTATAGCGTTCTACTGGGTGCTGCTTGAAAGCGTAGAAATGCGTCAGGCACCTTTTATGCTTTGGATAACAGATCTGTCATCACGTGATCCATATTTCATACTGCCTTTGTTAATGGGTGCTGCAATGTTTGTGCAGCAGAAACTAAACCCCGCACCTCCAGACCCTATGCAGGCAAAGATCATGTCTATCCTGCCTATCATGTTTACAGGGTTTTTTGCCTTTTTCCCATCAGGCTTGGTGCTCTATTGGTTGACGAACTCTGTGTTGTCAGTGCTCCAGCAGTGGAATATCAACCGTAAAATGAACGCGGGCAACTAGTGCCGTTATTGGTTTAGCTGCCACTGGTTTAGATTATTCAAGCCGGGCCTGTTTCGATGGCAACATTTAATACAGTGGACACGATTGTTGCACGTGCTACACCAGCTGGACGAGGTGGCGTAGCTGTATTGCGTCTGTCTGGCGTAAAGGTAAAAGCCATAGCAGAGCACTTACTTGGAACCCTCCCTGTTCCGCGTTACGCAACGTTTACTGAATTTACCAGTCAGGATGATGGTGTTATTGATATGGGTATCGCGTTGTATTTTCCTGCGCCACACTCCTTTACAGGTGAGGATGTACTTGAGCTGCAGGGGCATGGCAGTCCTATAGTGACTGAAATGTTGATTAAGGAAATTTGCTTACTGGGTGCGCGAATTGCTGAACCCGGTGAATTTTCCCGACGTGCTTTTTTGAATGACAAAATAGACCTTGCTCAGGCTGAAGCAATAGCTGATCTTATTGATAGCTCATCACAGACTGCTGCACGAGCAGCACGCCGTTCATTGCAGGGTAAATTTTCTGAGCTGATTGTTTCATTGAATGAAGAAGTGACAGCCTTGCGTGTGTATGTGGAAGCGGCTATGGATTTCCCGGAGGAGGAAATTGATTTTCTTAGTGATGAGGCATTAACAAAACGATTTGAAACAGTACGTAACAAATTTTCTGTGGTAGAGCACACTGTGCAGCAGGGCTGTTTGCTTCGTAATGGCGTGACTGTGGTGCTTGCAGGACGGCCAAATGCGGGCAAATCAAGCTTATTGAATGCACTGGCAGGTTATGAAGCGGCAATTGTTACTGAAATACCAGGAACCACCCGGGATCTGGTGCGTGAGCAGATTGAAATCCACGGTTTGCCCGTACATATCATTGATACAGCTGGGCTCAGGCAAACAGCTGATATTATTGAAGAAGAGGGAGTACGCCGTGCACAACATGAATTAAGTAATGCTGATCATGCGCTGGTAATTATTGATTCAAGCTCCGATAACGAAGCTGTAGTAAATACTTTGCTGGGGGAATTGCCTGAAGGGCTGCATTATACGGTAGTTCGTAATAAGGCTGATTTAAGCGGTGAACAGATTGGATTTGCTGGAGACACTAAGAATACAGTCTCAATTAGCGCTTTGACTGGTGCAGGCATTAATGAGTTGCGTGAGTACCTGGAGCTGACACTGGGTTATCAGCCTGCAGCAGAAGGCAGCGTTACCGCACGCCGCAGGCACCTGGAAAGCTTGCGTAAAGCCATGGCCTTTTTTACAAGGGCATGTGAGATTTTGTATGAAGACTCTGCTGCAGAGCTAATGGCAGAGGAGTTGCTTCAAGTGCAAAATGAGCTGGCTGAAATAACGGGACAGTTCTCCAGCGATGACTTACTGGGACGTATATTTGAGGATTTTTGTATCGGTAAGTAAAGAACTCAAATTGCATCAGCAGTAGGGTTTTTAGCTTTCTAGTGTGCATCTGTAGTGGTGTAGTAGTAACGTTTGGGTTGTTCAGTAATGTTTTAGTGTAGAGGTATTCATATGGCTCATCAGAATTCTTTCTTCAGACACATTTTGTGTCTCTTGTTTATTAGTAGCAGCATGTTATTAACAAGCGTACATGCACAGGTTATTGATGAATATTCAGGGCAGGAAACCTACATGCGTTATTGCGCTGCCTGTCATGGTGTAAGCGCTGTGGGTGATGGTCCTGTTGCTCGTGGCCTGCCAATCTCAGTGCCTGATTTAACGCTTTTGCAGCAACGTTCAGGCGCTAGTTTTCAGGAAGATTTGTTACGCAAGATAATTGATGGTCGTGAAATAGTTGTCGTGCATGGCACGCGCTATATGCCTGTATGGGGTTATGAGTTTTGGGTGGAAGAAGGCGGCAATGAAGAAGCGCAGGAGCGAGTAGACACTATTGTTGATAACTTGGTTGAATATTTACGTTCAATTCAGCGCTGATAATTTATTTAAGGATGCGCAGATATGGTTTTGTCCCAGAATATTTTTCTATAGGTTCTTTATTGCAACGAACAAGATTTCTGCCTTCACGCTTGGCCTTATATAAAGCCTGGTCAGCGCGCGTTAAAAGCTGTGGTACAGATTCACCTTGTTTATATTCTGCAACACCGACTGATGTAGTGATGGTATAGCGGTCACGAAAATTCTGGTTAGCAATTATTTCTCTGATTCGCTCGGCACAGCGATGACCACCTGATAAATCTGTGCCTGACAATACAGCAATAAATTCTTCGCCACCATAACGACCAAATGAGCGCTGATGCTCTGTTGTATTAATGCTATCCATACCACGCAATTCTTTCTTAACGCAGTTGGCAAAGTCACTTAATATCTGATCGCCTACTACATGACCATAACGGTCGTTAATTCGCTTAAAGTGATCAAGATCAAATAACAAAAGTGAAAATGTATGGCCTGAGCGGTCTGAACGTGAGCGCTCACGAGCTAAGATATCCATGATGTAGCGGCGGTTGTATGATTTAGTAAGGGGATCTTCCTCGGCAATGCGTGTAATCCGTGCGACCATATTTTGTAATTCTTCATTACGAAACTGCAGTTCAAAACGTAAATCTTGTAAACGGCGAGCAAATATATAAATCCAGGCTGTTATTGCCACCAGAACCATAAAGCGCACACTATCCTGTAAGGGCTCAACGGTAGCTGGGGCAGAGACAAATTTGATACCCATAATGAGTAGATAGCTGCTGAGAGTAGCTAATCCAAGTTTGAGCAGGGTGCGTATATCAAGGTGAAAGACCGCAAACATTAAAACTGTCATATACATGCCCAGAACGAGGTCACCTGCACCTGAACTGAAATAAAGATATGCACTTGTCCAGACAGCCCCCATGAAAATTTGATAGTTCATGAGTAACCGTGAGGGACCATTATTTTCTTTCTCAGTGTAGGCCGCACTTAGAAAAAAGAAATTTGTTGTGACTATACCGCCAAGTAAAAAAAGGACAGCACGGGTGCTAATAATGGAGTGTTCTAATAGCGTGCTAAACAAGGCCAGGCAAAACCAGAGGCCATAGAACCAGATAAAGCCAGGTATCTTTATAGGCTCTGAATAGAGCGTCTTATGAGTTGTGCCTTGCGACGCAGCTTTATAATTATGGGTGCTCATTACATTATATTTTTAGGCATATATAGCCCTAATTTTTTTAGTTCAGTTTATATAGTCTTGCAAAAGGAATGCATCTAAACTGTGAAAGAGTAATGTGATTATGGAAAGTGGCCGTGTTTGGTGCAGCGCTAAGGCAGCTGCAGTGCAGGTGTTACAATGGGCGCTCGTTTAGTTGCTGGCTACATAATGCACAGAGTTTATTTATGAAAGTTATTATGACATTGCTGGTGCGTGATGAAGAAGATGTGCTGCGTTCAAATATTGAGTTTCACCGTGCTCAAGGCGTTGATTTTTTTATCATTACGGATAACAAATCAGAAGATGCTACCCCAAAAATTATTCGTGATTATGAAGCACAGGGAATAGCAAAATATATCTTTGAGGCTGATGATAATTATGATCAGACTACCTGGGTCACCAGGATGGCACGGATGGCGGCTATAGAATATGCAGCTGATTGGGTCATTAATAATGATGCTGATGAATTCTGGTGGCCAAGACAGGGCAACCTGAAGCAATGTTTTATGGGCATCCCTATTGAGCAGAATATTCTGGTTGCACAACGGCATGATTTTGTACCGCTGGTAGATGAGCAGGCAGAATTTTTTCATGACATGGTGTATCGCAAACAAGTGTCACTAAACACCATTGGCAAACCATTACCTCCAAAGGTGGCGCACAGGGGCGATCCAGAAGTAGTTGTAGCTCAAGGTAATCATTGGGCCGAACTTTCTGTACCAGAAAAAATTATTGAAGAACGGGTTGATATTTTTCATTTTCCTGTTCGACGCTACGCACAATTCACAAATAAAATTATTAAAGGTGGCCAAGCTTATGAGCGCAACAAAACCCAGGCGGCAAATGTTGGTGGTACCTGGAAGACGCTTTATAAGGAATATCAGCGTAATGGCCTGGTCGACTTTTATCGTAAGCAGAGCATGGATGCACAGCAGATAGAGCAGGGTTTGCGCTTGAATACATTGGTTTCAGATCGACGTTTATCAGATTATCTAATGACCCTTGAAGGTATAAGCAGGGCTGAAGGCGCCTTCCCTGCAGACCAGCAGGACGAGATAACAACAGGCGGGTAAAATCACCACACTGTGTAATAGCAGTGGATTACTCTAACTATGTCTGAAAATACTACATACGATGTCATTGTCGTGGGCGGCGGCCATGCTGGTACAGAAGCAGCCGCAGCCGCAGCACGCATGGGTGTGCGTACTCTGTTGCTGACACAGAATATCGAAACAATAGGACAGATGAGCTGCAATCCTGCGATAGGCGGAATTGGTAAGGGTCATTTGACTAAAGAGATTGATGCGCTGGATGGCATCATGGCACACGCTGCTGATCTGGCAGGTATTCATTTTCGTACCCTGAATGCACGTAAAGGCCCGGCTGTGCAGGCAACCCGGGCCCAATCTGATCGAGCCCTCTACCGGCAGGCAGTTCGGGGCGTTCTGGAGGCACAGCCCAATCTCGATATATTCCAGCAGGGTGTTGATGATCTGGTAATTAAACAGGGAGTGGTTACCGGTGTGGTTACAGCAATGGGCCTTAAATTTTATGCTCAGGCTGTAGTACTGACAGTGGGCACATTTCTTGATGGTCGAATTCATGTAGGTCTTACACAATCTGCAGGTGGCCGTGCGGGTGATCCGGCATCTATAGGTCTGGCACATCGTCTGCGTGAACTTGATTTACGTGTGGGCAGACTGAAGACTGGAACGCCGCCGCGTATAGACGGTGCCAGCGTGGACTTCAGTGTGCTGCAGGAACAGCCCGGTGACGTACCACGGCCTGTTTTTTCCTTTTTGGGTAAACGCAGTGATCATCCGGCGCAAATCAGCTGTCATATCACTCACACGAATAGCCGTACACACGACATTATTCGTGCAGGCCTTGATCGTTCACCTATGTATACAGGTGTTATCGATGGTGTAGGGCCGCGTTATTGCCCATCAATTGAAGATAAGATTACCCGGTTTGCTGATCGTGACAGTCACCAGATTTTTCTTGAGCCCGAGGGGCTGAATACCAACGAACTTTATCCCAACGGTATTTCAACCAGCCTGCCCTTTGATGTGCAACAAGAGTTTGTGCATTCGATGTATGGACTTGAGAATGCCCGTATAACTCGTCCGGGATATGCCATTGAATATGACTACTTTGATCCGCGTGACTTGTGGACCACACTTGAAACTAAGGCTATTAAGAACCTTTGGTTTGCCGGTCAGATTAATGGAACCACAGGTTATGAGGAGGCGGGCGCACAGGGCATTCTGGCGGGCATTAATGCTGCGCGCAGGGCACAGGGTGAAGAGGGTTGGTGCCCAGGACGTGAAGAAGCCTATATAGGTGTTTTGGTGGATGACCTGGTTACGCGTGGTACCAGCGAACCCTATCGCATGTTTACCAGCCGGGCTGAATACCGCTTACTACTGCGTGAAGACAATGCCGATGAACGCCTGACGGGAATTGGCCGGAAGCTTGGCGTAGTAGGTGATAAGCGCTGGCAGGTTTATACAGCTAAACGTGAATGTGTAGATAAAGAACAGGCACGACTCGTAACACTTACGGTGCAGCCACAGGATTTGTCGAATGAACACATCACAGAAATAGGTACTGTTTTGTCGCGCGAACAAAAAGCATTTGAATTACTGCGTCGACCCGAGGTTAGTTATGCATGGCTTGAGAGTATCAATACAGTTGGCGCCAGACAGCAAGCAGCAGATGAATGGCCAGAGCTGAGTGAACAAATAAATGCACAGATAGAAATTCAGGCGCGTTACGAAGGTTATCTGCGTCGCCAGGAACAGGAAATTGAACGCACTCGCAGTCAGGCAGCAATGGTGTTGCCGGAGAAGCTTGATTATGCCGGTGTACTGGGGCTGTCGAATGAAGCCCGGCAAAAGCTGATAGAAATCAGGCCCTCTACTCTTGGGCAGGCTTCCCGTATTCCAGGAATTACACCTGCTGCAGTTTCATTATTGCTGGTACACCTGAAAAAGCTTCGGTTAAAAAGCGCGTGAGCAAGGCTAAGATCTGTTGGCGCTTCCTGCTTATTTTATCCGCAGCCCTTGGCGTTGCCTGCAGTGATAATGATTCGGTACATGCTGTTCGGGATTACGGCCAGATAGGTGGGCCGAATGGTTCTACACTGGCTGCTGATCAGACGCTGCATAAAGATAACGGTGCAGAGCCTCAAACACTTGATCCACACCGGGCTACCGGCGTTCCTGAAGGGAATATTCTGCGCGACCTGTTTGAGCCACTGGTTATGGAAGCGCCGAGTGGTGAGCTGATTCCCGGAGCTGCTGAAAGCTGGGCAGTCAGTGACGATGGCTTGCTCTACACCTTTCAAATGCGTTCTGATGGACGCTGGAGTACTGGTGATCCGGTAACAGCAAATGATTTTGTCTACAGCATGCGCCGTGCTTTGGATCCGGCAACGCTATCAACCTATGCCAGCATTCTGTATCCGATTAAAAATGCTGAGCAGGTAAACCGTGGTGAACTGCCACCTGATGCACTGGGTGTTAGAGCGCCGAATAAACAGACACTGGAAATAGAGCTGGAAGCACCTACACCCTATTTTCTTGGTTTATTGAATCACAGCATGGCCTATGCCGTGCACCAGCCCAGTATTGAAGAACACGGTGAGCACTTTGTACGTGCAGGCAAGCTTGTGGGTAATGGTGCTTACGTCTTAAATGATTGGGTGATGCAATCGCATGTAGAGCTCGTTCGTAATGCCCGTTACCGTGAGGACGCACATACTACAATTAATAAGGTTGTGTACTACGCCATAGAAAATGCCGATACCGTCTTTAAACGTTACCGGGCGGATGAAATTGATTTCACCCAGAGTGTGCCAACCAGGCAACTGGAGTGGATACGTCAATCTATGCCGGATGAATACATTCAGGCACCTTATCTGGGCATTTACTATTTTGGTTTCAATACCACCCGACCACCCTTTAAAGGTCAGCCCGGATTACGGCGCGCACTGTCATTGGCTATCGATCGGGAAATTATTACCGATAAGTTAACGGCGGCCGGTGAACTGCCGGCGTATGGCTGGGTGCCGCCTGTGCAGGGGTATGAACCGCAACAGCCTGAGTGGGCTGACTGGTCCCGTGAAGAACGGCATGCAGAGGCCAGAAGGCTCTATAAAGAAGCGGGTTATGACGCAGATAATCCACTGGTTGTGGAGATCCTCTACAACACCTCGGAAGGGCATAAACGTTTATCTATTGCTATTGCTTCCATGTGGAAGCAGGTGCTGGGTGCTGAAACCCGGCTGATGAACCAGGAATGGAAAGTCTTTCTGCAAACCCGGGCTGCAAAAATTAAAACCCAGGCATTCCGCTCAGGCTGGATTGGGGATTACAACGATGCCTATACCTTTGCCCAGTTAATGCATTCAGCGAATGCACAAAATGATTCGGGTTGGGTAAATGCTGAATACGATGCCCTGCTTGATGCGGCAGCTGTAGAAAATGATCCGCTGATCCGTGCGAAATTTATGCAGGATGCCGAGCAGATTTTATTAGCCGAAGCACCGATCATGCCGGTGTATTTCTATGTCAGCAAACACCTGGTAAAACCCTGGGTGGGCGGGTTTGTGCCAAATATCATGGATCATGTGTACAGCAAGGATTTATATATTCTGCAGCACTAATTGCCGCTATAGCAGCTCTTACAGGACATCACTTTGCTTTACCCTTTAGAATTCACCAATGCTTACCTTTGCCTTTAAGCGTCTACTTACTGCTATACCCACATTACTGGTGTTGCTTGCACTGGCCTTTGCACTTATTCGCGTGGCACCTGGCGGACCCTTTGACGCAGAAAAGGAATTACCGCCGGAAATAGAGGCACGGCTTAACGAGGCCTATCATCTGGATGAACCCTTGTATCAGCAGTTTGGCCGTTACCTCGGTGGTTTATTACAGGGTGATTTCGGCCCCTCGTTTCAGTACAAGGATTACACGGTCACTGAACTGATCAGCGCTGGTTTTCCTGTGTCACTCAAATTGGGCGGACTGGCAATGTTACTGGCCTTGCTGGTTGGGCTTTCAATGGGCACCTGGGCAGCACTCCATCAGAACAGCCGTACGGATCATGCTGTGATGGCACTGGCCATGACGGGCATTTCGATTCCGGTCTTTGTGATGGCGCCCTTACTGATTTTATTTTTTGCTGTGCAGTTACGCTGGCTGCCAGCGGGTGGACTGGGTGATGGTGGCTGGGCCAATCTTGTTTTACCTGTGGTGTCACTGGCGTTGCCACAGATAGCAGTGGTGGCGCGGCTGACCCGTGGCAGCATGATCGAAGTGCTGCGTAGTGACTTTATTCGTACTGCCCGGGCACAGGGATTGCCCCAACGTGAAATTATCCTTGGGCATGCGCTTAAGCCGGCTTTGTTACCGATTGTTTCTTACCTGGGGCCGGCAACGGCAGGCATTATTACCGGCTCAGTCGTTATAGAACAGATATTCGGTGTGCCGGGGCTGGGACGTTACTTTGTGCAGGGCGCGCTTAACCGTGATTACACGCTGGTCATGGGTGTGGTCGTTTTTTATGGCGTGCTCATAATTTTGTTTAACTTTATAGTGGATCTGGCCTATCGCTGGCTCGACCCACGCGTGAAGCTATGAGCAATGCACAGCTAAAGGGTGCTGGCCTGTGGGCAGACGCATGGCGCAGTCTGCGCCGTAATCGTGCAGCCATGGTTGCGCTGTATCTGATGATGACAGTGGTGGTGCTTGTTCTGGCCGCGCCGTTACTTAGTCCTTTCTCGATTGATTCAACAGACTGGGATCAGATTTCCATTGCGCCATCGCTAAGCACACAACATTACTTCGGCACCGATGATGTGGGGCGTGATCTGTTTATACGCACTTTATACGGCGGGCGTATTTCACTCATGGTTGGTCTGGTGGCGACACTGGTGAGCCTGATTATCGGGATTGCCTGGGGCGCAACGGCTGGTTATGTAGGCGGTCGCACTGATCAGTTCATGATGCGCATTGTCGATGTGTTGTACGCCATGCCCTTTATGTTTTTTGTCATTCTGCTGATGGTGTTTTTTGGCAGAAATATTTTCATGATTTTTATTGCGGTGGGGGCGATCAACTGGCTGGACATGGCACGTATTGTTCGTGGGCAGACGCTCAGCCTGAAGAAAAAAGAATTTGTTGAGGCGGCACGTGCTGGTGGAGTTTCCTCATTCAATATTGTGCGGCGACACATTGTGCCGAATCTGCTCGGTATAGTGGTGGTGTATGTCACCCTGACAATTCCGCAAGTAATTCTGGTTGAATCCTTCTTAAGCTTTCTTGGCTTGGGTGTACAGGAGCCCATGACATCCTGGGGCGCACTGGTTAATGATGGCGCCCAGGCCATGGAGAGCGCTCCGTGGGCACTGATATTTCCTGCTGTTTTTCTTGCACTTACCTTGTTCTGTTTTAATTTTGTTGGTGATGGCCTGCGTGATGCATTAGACCCGCGTGACAGGCAGGAACGCTCGTGAAGCAAGATAAAGCATTGCTGCAGGTGAGTGGACTGAATATCAGTTACGGCACTAAAGCTAACAGGGTAACTGCTGTTCATGAGCTGAGTTTTGAGCTTAATGAGAATGAAACCCTGGGGCTGGTTGGTGAGTCTGGCTCTGGCAAAACACAGACAGCACTGAGTTTACTGGGACTGTGTCCTGAGAATGCACATATTAGTGGTCAAGCATTGTTTGCAGAGCAGAACCTGTTACAGCTGAGTGAGCAGAAACTGAATAATATTCGCGGTAATAAGATTGCGATGATCTTTCAGGATCCGATGACATCGCTAAACCCGCACCTGACTATAGGCAAACAAATGGCGCGGGTATTACAACGCCATCGTGGTATTTCACGGCGTGATGCACTGCTTGAGGCCAGTACTATGCTGGAGGCCGTGCGTATACCTGAAGCACCCAGCCGGCTGGATCAGTACCCACATGAATTATCGGGTGGCATGCGGCAGCGAGTCATGATTGCCACGGCTTTGTTGTGTAAGCCGCGCTTATTGATTGCTGATGAACCTACCACTGCTCTGGACGTTACCGTACAGGCACAGATTCTGGAGTTGATGAAGGAATTACAGCAGGAATTTGGCACAGCAATTTTGCTTATTACTCATGATATGGGTGTGGTGGCGGCGAGCTGCGATCGTTTGCTGGTGTTGCGTGATGGGGAAGAGCAGGAGAGCGGGCCGGTCAATGAGGTGTTCTATCAGCCACGTGCTGATTACACACAAAAGTTGTTAGCGGCTGTGCCGCGTTTGGATGAAGTCCGGCAGCATCGTCTGGCAGTTGTTGGTGGTAATGAAAATACAGCTACAGGTATTGCAGCTGAACCTGGTGATATTTTATTAACGGTTAATGATGCGCAGGTGTACTTCAGGTCTGAGCCGGCAGGCTTATTTCAACCCGCCCCGGTTTTACGGGCTGTTGATGGCATCAGTTTTGAGCTGCGTGCCGGTGAAACCCTGGGTGTTGTAGGTGAAAGTGGTTGTGGTAAGTCATCACTGGCCCGCGGAATTCTGCGGCTGGTGGATCTGCATGCAGGTCGGGTCATGTTAATGGGAGACAGCCTGACAGAGCTGGATGCGGCTGCGCTGAAGGCTAAGCGTAAACAGATGCAGGTAATTTTTCAGGATCCGCTGGCCTCACTTAATCCGCGTATGACTATAGGCGATATTGTTGCTGAACCGCTGCAGACCTTTTTTCCGGCTTTATCACGTGCTGAGCGAACTGCACGAGTCACAAGCATGCTGCTCAAGGTTGGCTTGCAGGCAGAGCATGTACAACGCTACCCACATGAATTTTCGGGTGGGCAGTGCCAGCGCATCGGTATTGCACGGGCGCTGATTACAGAACCGGAATTGATTATCTGTGATGAGCCGGTAAGCGCTTTGGATGTTTCAGTACAGGCACAGGTCATTAATCTGTTAATGGACCTGCAGCATGATGCAGGCCTGGCACTTATTTTTATTGCGCATGATCTGGCGGTGGTAAGGCATATCAGTCACCGGGTTATGGTGATGTATCTTGGTCGGGTAGTGGAAATTGCTGATCGTGAGAGTCTGTATGCAGCCCCCCGGCATCCCTATACACAGGCATTGATCAAC
>JAAERX010000006.1 GCA_024229935.1 Gammaproteobacteria bacterium
AAATATTCATCTTGCGGGATTACAAAGTTTTTATGATCTGGCGTTAGGAAATTAAGCCCTTTCTGCGATATATCACCTACTGCTATCCCGCCAATATCAATCGGAGTCTCACCGCCTAAACTTACCCTTTCAAACGCAGTACCAGTAAATACAGCCGTTTCAATATACGGCCCCTCAGAATTAACAAGGCGTTCCCCCGTTAAATCATAGCCCTCTACATTTTTCATGGTTGTTCCAGCAATAGCACCGAGGCTTGGCACCGTGTATGTATAGCTGCTGTTACCGGTGAATGACGCAGTTTCGCCGTCAATAGTAATATCAAACTGCGGGTAGTTGTTGTTGTCCAGCCCATAGTTGAATTTAAACTCCACACCGCCAGCATTGAATGCGTCCCTAGCCTCTGCGCTTACCGTTTTGCTAAATGAATAAGTAGTGCTAGTGCCGTCTCGCAAATACCACGCCCTGAATGTTCCTGTACTCGGCTTATACTGCAAGCGATTTTTTGACCACGGCTCATTGCGCAGGAGATTAAACCAGTCTGTGCTTTCTGGATCTGCTGTAATTGTATCCTCTG
>JAAERX010000007.1 GCA_024229935.1 Gammaproteobacteria bacterium
ACGTTCAAGGATGAATGGACTAGAGGGTACCATCAGTGAATTGGTTCGCAGCTGCGGTAGTACTGCTCGACATGATGGCTGCTGCCACATACTTCTACCAGGGCAAACCTGATCACGGCCTGCTCTGGGTCACCTACGGGTTGGGTAACGTTATCCTAATCTGGATGGCTTGCAAATAGAAAGAAGTGGTGCCGTTTTGTACCCTTTTTTTATGTAGTTATAAGCCAGAAGCTTCCGCTCTGTGCAAAGCCGCAGGTCATCATAACCGCGTCGGCATCTGGCACCACAGAATCTGCAACAAAATACAGCACTAGCGTGTCCGATCCCGCGAAGCCTGCACTGTCGACCATTGCTTGGACAATGGTTGACACATCCAATGCGGGCAGATAGTCTCCAGCTGCTTCGAGTTCTGCTTTCAGATCCCAGTCCATTGAGATGCCATTGCCAGCGGCAGCATTTATCTCATCGGCAGTCTTCGGGATGTATCCTGCTTGCCCTACTGTAGCTGTCGATAATTGCAGGCCTGATGTCCCATAGATCTTGAACTTACACTCCTTGCTGCCATAGTACTCTTCGTTGAGACCGGGCTGGGGATTGGGCGTACCCCATGACGGTATGTATTTGGTCCTGGGTACATACGTCTGCGGTTCAAAGCCGGGGCCTGCCGATACCGGATCACCCCAGCCAATGGAATATCTCTCCGTA
>JAAERX010000008.1 GCA_024229935.1 Gammaproteobacteria bacterium
CACATAACCACATAATCGCCATAGCCTTGAGTCTCTAGCCTCTTTAGTATGGCTATAACATCGCTAACCGTTGCATCTGGTTCAAATGCGCCAATAAATCTTTTTCTAAGCTTTTGACAAAGGTCTTTGCTGATCTCCTCATTGCTTCTAATAGTCATTCTCAAGCGCCTTTTCTAGCCTATCTAATTCATACTCAACATCGACAATAGCGTGAACCCTGCCATTGCACACCCATACGGTTTGGCTAAAATTATTATAGATGCAATAGAGGTTAAGGCCATCGCGGGTCGTTGCTGATATTATTTTAAAGCCGATCGTCTTAGTGTGCGTTCCTTGTACACTTGTCCAACTGCCATCTCCTGCGCTCTCCTTAACAACCCTGAGCGCTCCGTCATTTATGCCGCGTAACAGTGACTCAAACCATTGCTCGATTCGCGCCTGTCGTGGCGGGTGCTGCCTTAAGAAAGATTCGCTCATTATCGTAACCTCTTCAATGTTGATATTAACGACTCGCGTTCACCACTACTCAGCTTGTGATAGTCGGTCGCAATCATTGCCTTTAGCTTTGCATTTTGTTGATATAGATCAATTAACTCAGCCTTTTGGCTTCGGATTGTTTCTTTTAATACTCGTGTGCTCATTTGTTTAATTCCTTCATTAGTCGTTCATTTTGCTTTTTAATTATTTCATTCATCTGCTTATTAGAGGCTTCTTTATCCCATGAATAAACCGCTTCTTTATCGCCCATCGCCTTTGCCTGAGCAGTATTTAAGTCACCGAAAGTATACGCATCCACGCCTGCTGCCTTCATGTCTTTCTCTAGCTGGTTGCTTATAGCCACGGCAACTTGTTGATTAGAGTCAAACATTGGATTCATTTTACTTCTCCCAATGCTGCAAAGTAAGCAGCCTTAACCCATTGTTTAATCAGTGGTTTTGCGAATGACGGAATGTATTTGAATGAGTAGATATCGAACCATTCGTTAAAGTCTTTAGTTTTAGAGATATTGTCAATTAGGCCTGTCATGCTTGCATTCATTTGACGCTGCGCATCCTCTATGGAGCGTATCGCTCCGCAATACTGGATCATCTCCTCATCTTCAAGGTCTTTTGACTCATCAATAACCTTTCCAGCATAAAGGCATTGCTCGATTGATGCGGTATATAAAGGGTTATCCTTTCTCGCCTTTAGTATCTCGCTGTATAGAATATTAACCGCCTCTTCATTAGTGTTAAAACTCATTTTACTTTCTCCATTCCCGTTTAATAAATTACTGTATTCGCCACTCATTCTTCGTGCTTATTAATTACATTCATTACATGAGAAACCAATTGATCTACCTTATTTCTAAATAACCAATTGCTCCGATAGTGATCAAGTAGACTTTCGACCGACTCGTTAGCATCCGGCATTGGGTGATCTAGCCTCCACTGATAGTTAATAAATGAATCGGTTAGCTCGTCCGCAACTCTTGATCTATTAATCATTTTACTTTCTCCCTTAATCTGATTAGTCCTAATAATGGCATTAAATAAAAGGGCGGTCAAGCCCTCTTAGTTATTTACTACATTATTGCACGATAAGAATTGGCCCCCCTTGAAATATTCTCTATCTTCTCGCCCATTGCCTTGGCCTTGGTGTAGTCAATGTTAGCACCTGCCACCTGGGCATCAACCTGGACCTTGAACCTGTCAGTCTGAGCCTTAAAGCTATCAATCTGCTTCTGCTGCTCCTGAATCATTGCGTCTGACTGTACTTTAGCCATGGCTATTTGATTCTTTTGTATAGCTGCGTCTGCTTTGCCTTGCTCGGCCATTGCTGCAACCATCATCGGGTCAGGCTGTTGTTGTTGCTGGGCTTGCTGCTGTAACATTTCCTCTTCTTCTGGCGTGTCTGGCGGCGTTACTCCCATCAATAACAATTCCTTGCGGGCATAGTCTCTAATGTCATCAAACGCCACGCCGTCCACAAGAGTGGTTTGTTTAAGCATAAGCATTTTAGCCATTGCGCCATCGCCTAGAGTGGCTGCATTAAGTGACATCTTCTCTAGCTGCTCAATAGTCTGCTCTCGCTTGCTTGAGTAGCTAGGGCCAATATCAGCATATACGTCAAACTCTAGGTTAGTAATATCGTTAAGCATTACTATATCGCCAGTCTCTTTATCCTGTACAGTTTCCATTACTTGAGATTTAGCACGAGTGCCATCTGGCTTGGTTACTGTAACCTGGCGAGGAGAGTCATAAACCACGGTGGCCATTGATGCGAAGATTTCACCACCACGGCGGCGAGCATGTTTGCGGTTCTCTTGATAGACAATAGACTGCTGATCAAGTCGTTGCTGCAATTGTTGAACAGCTTTGCCCGATAAGTCGGTGTCCATTATGTCATTGGGTAAGCCTGCATTAGCTACATCGTTAACCGCCTCTCTTGATTCCTGCATGGAGATCATCAGAGATTGTGGCACCTGCTGCTCAGGCATTAAGGCTGGCCCTGGTGCTAATGGCGTACCATCGGCGGCTAATCTGTTAGTTAGATAATAAGGATAAGCATTGTCTGCGCCGTTTTCCTCATACATCTGTTCAAAGCCTTGCACTTGCTCGGCATTGAATATCGGCTTAGGTCTTGGGCTTCGACTAACCATATCGGCTAGATAGCTCATCTGGAAGTTACGCAGGCGTTGAGGGTCTTTAGCTAGTCGAGTAACACCCTCGTAATGCTCCTCACCTTCAACATGTGCTCGCTCACCATAAACAGGCACAACAGGGATAAACTCACCTGCTACCACGTCAGCGCTTAGAATCTCAGAGCCTGATGCAACGTATTTGATTACCTGCCAGCGTTCAATCTTCTTCTGGCCTACAACCTCATAGCCTGCATCAATCATTTCGTCTTCAACTTCTGATAGATCCGACTGACGCATACTGAATGGTTCGCCGTTTGAATCTGTCATGTGCAGAATAGTGTCTTTGACTCTTGTCCGATGATAGAAGCTTACAACATACACGCCTTCATTCTTGCCGCTTGCCCAAGGGAAGGCATAGGATTGCTCAGGGTCAGAAAAGCTGTTCATTGATGCTTCGGCTTCCTTGCGGTCATATCCCTTCAGATCCATTGCTAGACCTATGTATCCCTCTTCGGAATACATTGTAAGGATAGAAGCAAACATTGCATCAGACTTGTCTAGTCGCTTGGCGTTAGGATCCCAAAAACAATTGTCATTAGCTTCATACACTGGACGACAACGAACTATTTGTTTCTCATCGCCTGCGTTATTGCTTTCGTACTCTGTATAATACTCATAAGCACCAACGCCACACACGACCGCCTCCATGTCTGCATTGTCGTATGCTTCCTGTGTTGTATTGATTCTATCCTGACTTAGATATAGCCCATCAATTAGATCGGCGCCATCCTCTCTTTCGGGGTCTTTAGCGTCAAAGTTAAGTTGCACTGGGTTAGCTCGCAGGTCGGCCATGATTTGACGGCCAGCTTTTCGAAGGATGTTAAACTCGCCTCTATAGGCCAATTCACTCTCGGCTAGCATTAGGTCATCCCACTGGGTAATCCAGTAAAAAACCATATCATCGGCAGCACGTTCACGGGTTATAATATTGTTATTGAATCCGCTGTCGTGCATCTCCTTTAGTTCTTTTAGATCTAACTCATTTTTCATTAGCGTTTACCCCCCATAGGGCGCATTTTACGTGGAATATGTACAGGTTTTTTATTGCCAGTGAGTATATCACCATAAGCCACAGCCTGTCTTTTCATCATGTACGCATAACGTACAGCGTCCAGAGCATCATCCCTAGACTTAACAATCTTTCCTTTGTCATCTCGGTGGTACTGGAGCATCTCATCAAGAACGCTTCTAAGCCCTGCGAATATCTTAAACTTACCTTTTGCTAGTAGGTCGCGGATCTCAAAGACACCCGCCTCGACTCCGTTACTGCCATCCATCCACGTTGCCCGCTCAGGTGTAAGCAAGAATCCAGCATCTACATAAGCTTTCTTTTGCTGCTCGCCTGATGATTTCTCACTGTTCAAGCCATCGTGGGGCCATGCTGTAGGACAATTAGCCGCCCAAGACTTAGTAGCACCCCAAGCCATATCAGGTGTGCATCTTGATTCCTTCCATGCGTGGGTTATGTAGTGCTCATCAGTATCAGGATTGAATGCGAGTCTTATTCTTGACTGCGGGTGATCCCATCCGAAATCCATGCCATCAATAACTCTGAAATGATGCGGGATCTCAAACGGTTCGCAAGTGATAAAGTCTTCACTAAAGTCATAGATGCGACCATGCCCAAGCATCGGCACACCTTTAGAGCGCATATCTCGCTGGTGAACAGGAAATGACTCTAATAGCTTTTCTTTTACTTCGTCCGATAGATGGGGCGCATCGTTCCAGCCTTTCTGGATAAACTTCTGTGACTTGCCTGGGTCATCCATGAACTTGACTACTAACTCAGTACGTCCATTCTCTGGCGTAAACGTAAGAATGCCGCGTCCGCCTTCTGGCTTGCCGTCAACAATATTACCGCCGGTTGCTGTTCGCGTTAGCACTTGAGGGTAAATGGTTTGATCTTTTGGCTCCTCATCGATGTGATACCAGTCAACACTATCGCCCATCAAAGCATGCTGGCCTTGCGAGTATGACCAGAATTGACATACAGCAATATCGCCACTTGAGTGCTTAACTCGTATTTCTCTGAATGCTCCAGGTGTGCCAGTCATTGAGCGATAGTCAACAATAAGCTCGGCAGGTATGAGGCCGCCCGACCACACACCCTCTTTTAGACGACCGAAGATTTCAGACTGAAGCAAGTCTCTTGTCTTTTCTCCTGAGAAGCCAAGACACCAAACCAGCGGCGCTTTAGTGAACTTATGCCCCTCCCAGTCGTCAGGATAATCTCCCATTAGATGAATGGCGTCCATGTACGTTCCTGTAAATGTTTTGCCGATACGGTTTGCAGCACATAAGCACACAGCAGAGTAGGTGCCAGTATCTTTAATGAAGTTAGTCTGCCAGTCGTACAACTGATTAAACATCTTTCTGAAACGGTAGGTTTTGTCTCGCTCGGCCTGAAGCTCTAACAGCTCAAGCAGCTCAAGATTATTCTTTCGTGCTAATGCGGCGCTCACTTAGCCGCCTGCAATTCATCTATTCTCTTTTGTAACTCATCATCGCTTAACTCTTCGTTGATGTTCTTAATCTCTATCTTTTCTTTGTATGCCTGAATATCGGTATGTTTACCAATTAGCTCTAGTGCTTTATTGGCTCCAGAATGCTCAAACTTATACTCGCCCGTGGGAGCGCCTTCGCGGTCTATTACCGCCTCTTCCTGCATACACCTATCATGTACTTTTTTAAGGCTAGTCAGCACCCAAGCAGCATCTATCTCGACCTTATCACTACGTTTTGCCTTGAGTTCTGCTATATATTCTGCTAATTGAGGTTTGCTGAGGTTTTCGTAACCCATTTCTGAGGCTGTCTTCTGGCTATATCCTGCTCGGATAGCTGCTTGTGTTGCATTCAGATCAACTAAATACTCTTTGCAAAATAACTCCTGCTTAGCTGTAAGCTTAGCCATCTTTTTCACCTGTTACATTATTACAATAGCTTTATGGTAACACACAAAAAAGCCCGCGTTAATTGCGGGCTAATTCTATACCTCTCCTGTGTAGCTCAGGTAAATAAAATACACTAGATTGCACAGCGTTAAACCTAGCACGCCATAACTTAGTATTTTGCTTTTATTCATTTCTCGCTCCTTTCTTAATTGGGGGTTAATTTACATTAACTAAAATAAGAATACCTGAAGGGAGTACTATCCCAAGTAAAATAACAAACAGCAATAAGAAGGTAGCCTCGTCAAACTCCATTATTCACTCCTTAATGTTTCTACTAGCTTATGGGCTTGATTGAGTAAAACCTGCTCTTTTGCTGATTTCATTGTTTTATGATGCGTGACTTCTGCGCAATGATAGCCGTCAATAGTGTTATTCTCAATCCCGTGGAATGCCATCATGCCCACAACAAGCCCGCCCATTACCATGCCGATCATTATACAGCCTGCGCATTCTTTCATGATTGATCGCCTCCTGGAGCTTTGAAGCCATTATCAAACATCATCCCAGCTAACCTTTCAACTGAGTATTGCTCACCATCAGAGGTTAGACCCATGGCAGCCTCAATAAACGCATCACGCTTCTTTTCTGCCTCGGTCTTTAGTGGGCGGAATTTAACACTGCTTAGATGATAGTGCTGCTCAGCAACACACGAATGATTAACAATACATAGATAGTCACCCATAAACAAAACCTTAGCAACTTCGTAATCACTTCCGCAATTAGAAATCTCGCACTTTTGCCCGACCTTTGGCATCCATGCCGCTGGCTCTGGTCGTATTTCTATTAAAGTAAAGGTGTTGTTTTCACATATGGCGCGCTCGTAAGTATCACCATAATATTGGTATGCCACGCAGCCGCACCAAACCACTTTATCAACCCAATCGGCTCGAGCTACGCAAGTCGCCCATTCTGGCGCTTCATTCCAATTAATAGCTGACTCTGCTAGTGGTAGCTCTACTACGTCCTTAAGCCCAATTTCTGACCGCCTCCATTCGCCACTTGTATCGCTGTAGTACTCTGGATGG
>JAAERX010000009.1 GCA_024229935.1 Gammaproteobacteria bacterium
AGATTCTCATCTGTTACCTCTCCTTTGAATAGTTGTAGTAACTGACCATCTGGCGAGACCAATACAATGCTTGGCTGCCCATCCATTGCTATACCCGCCTCAGCTGCAAAACCAGGAACATCTTTAATAAAAACAGGACCCGCCTGATCCAGGGGAATCTTTCCTGCATAGTCATCAGCCATGCCTCCCCGGACAAATGATTTAACAAAAAATGGCACTTTCATGAATGAAAAGTGCCAGGCCAAAACATCTTCAGACAAGATACCTTTAGCTTCAAGAGCTGCATACCAATCTACCAGCGCCTCTCCCTGCCAGGTACCGTTGTCCTGATCCTCACTAAGAGCAAGCAAGACAATATTCAGTCTTTTCGCCCGGAGGCCATCCGGAAATATAAAGTCTTCGCCATCCAGTGTTTCAGTCTCGATTTGCTGAAATACACCTAAATCCTGAGCCAGATCCTGAGCATTCAACATCAGACTCATTGTGAAAAATACTGTAGCCAGAAATGCTATATATCTATTCAATTGCTATGCCCTCTTTAACTGGCTTTTCATATACCTGTTACTTACTCAGTGACTTATCCATTCACTACCTCATGCTTTAGGCGCACCACATCGCTGTGTGACACATAGAGCAAATCAGCAACCTTGCGTACCAGGTAGTCCTCATATTTATCTATATTTTCATCAGCAAGGGCAACTTGCCAAAGCAAACGGACAACTTCCTGCTTCTGTCCATCATCCAAACTCTGGTGCAGAGTGCGCGAAAAATCAAACAAGCAGACTGCACTATCTGCTGTTTCACGTGCCCGGGTTAATAATTCCTGTGCTTCTGAACCGGATAAATTGAAATGCCCGGCAAGCAAATCAATAATACGATCATGCTCTCCTTGGCTTTCATCAAAATCAGCTCGGGCCATTTCCACCAGTAATGCAGCTAAAGCCAGCTGCTTACGATCCTCAGCATCAGCGGCTGTTTCTGCATAAGCTTTATCACCCAGCAGCAGATTTTTAAGTTTTCTGATCATAATTTTCTAAACACAATTATTGCCTTACCTTTATCATTATTTATGTAGCTGCTTTACAAGCAGCGCACGTAAATCTACCAGATGTCCATGAAAGAAATGCCCTACACCAGGCAAAACTATCAGTTCCGGCTGTATCTCCAGCGCCTCAATCCAGCTAGTTACCTCAGTAACCGGCACTATTTCATCTGCGTCACCCTGAACCACAAGCCAGGGCATAATCGGAATTGACTGCAATTCTTTTCCTAAGACATTAACTGCAGGTGCAATTGTAACTAATCTTTCCGGCCTGATAGTTACTGCTGCCCGTATTGCAACTACCGCTCCAAAAGAAAACCCTGCCAGCCAGATAGATACTTCCGGCCAGCGCAATCGCACATAATCAGCAACTGCAATCAGATCCTGTATTTCACCTTCACCATGTCCGTAAACTCCCTCACTCATACCAACACCACGGAAATTAAACCGTAGTGCCGGCAAACCAAGGTCATTCATTGAACGCGCCAGCGTATGCACTACCTTATTAAGCATAGTCCCCTGATATTGAGGGTGAGGGTGGCACAGGATAGCTAAATGGCTTCCATCTGCAGATTCAGGGCTCTCCAGCAGGGCTTCCAAGCCACCTTCAGGGCCATCAATTATGAAAGATTGTTTGACTGGAGCCTTTACCATTCCTATCCTGACCCTAATAATTATCAATTATATAATCCAAATATAACCCGCATCTCACTCGTACAGGCCATTTCTGAGAAAGCTTATGAAACTCACCTCAACCAGTTTTACCAATAACGGCGTAATTCCAGACCGCTGTGCATTTGCTATTAAGGATGCTAAAGAGCATATAGCACTTGGAGAAAACCAAAACCCGCAACTTAGCTGGAGTGATATACCAGAGAAAGCCCGATCGTTAGTACTAATTTGTATTGATCCTGATGTACCCACCTCCATGGATAACTTCAATCAGGAAGGGAAGACTATTTCTGCTTCCCTACGACGGGAGAACTTTATCCACTGGGTTATGATTGATATCCCTGCCACCCCAGGCTCAATTAAAGAAGGTGAATGTTCTGACGGAGTTTTACCCGGGGGCAAGGATGATCCAACCGGCCCGGCAGGCTCAAGACAGGGTATCAATGACTACACTGCCTTTTTTGCAGGGGATGAAGATATGGGCGGCAATTACTTTGGCTATGAGGGGCCTTGTCCCCCATGGAATGATGAACTTCTACATCACTATCATTTTCAATTATTGGCTATCAACCTGTCCCGGGTAGATGTAGAAGGAAACTTCACAGCTGAAGATGTACTTAGAGCTATCGACGGTCATGTCGTTGAGGGGACTGAAATTATCGGCACCTACAGCCTGAACCCTAATGTATAAAATCTTTTAGTGCCGGACAAAAAAAGCCCGCTTTGAGCGGGCTTTTTTTGTCCGGCACTAATCAGAAGTTACTGAACATCAAGCAACTCGACATCAAACAACAAAGTAGCGCCAGGCGGGATGACAGCACCTGCACCCCTCTCACCATAGCCCATATGAGGAGGAATAATCAGAGTACGTTTACCACCAACCTGCATACCAGCAAAGCCCTGGTCCCAACCCTGAATAACCTGACCCTGACCCAGTGGAAACATAAATGGATCATCACGATCGCGGGAACTATCAAACTTTGCACCCTTATTTTCTTCTGCACCTGGCTCATACAACCAGCCAGTATAGTGCACTACAACCATTTGCCCGGCGGATGCGGTTGCACCCTCACCTGCCTCTACATCAATAATCTGTAACTCGGTAACCATCTCTGCTTTGTCCTCACTTACTGAATTGTCTGCTGCAACTTCCGGAGCAGCCGGCTGTTCACAGGCTGCAAGTAAAAATACAGCCAGCAAACTAACCACTAAAATAACTATGCTACGCAACTGCTTGACTATCATTTATTGCCATCCTTTATATCGCCCTGCTCAAAGTCCAACGAGGCTGAATTAATACAATATCGTAAACCACTAGGTTGTGGGCCATCTGTAAATACATGCCCAAGATGTGCACCACATTGAGCGCACAATACCTCATCCCGAACCATTCCATACCCGGAATCTCTACGCACTTCTACATTCTCACCTGCAAGTGGCAACCAAAAACTCGGCCAGCCACTACCTGAATCAAATTTATGACCTGAACTAAACAACTCAGAACCGCAGCAAACACAGACAAATATTCCATCTGCTTTGTGATTCAGCAAAGCACCTGTAAACGGAGGCTCAGTACCTGCCTCCTGAGTAATGTGATACTGCTCTGGAGTTAGTCGCTCACGCAGAACTTTATTTGATATATCTTTTTTTATCGCCATTTAGGAGTTTTATAAATAAG
Organism: Gammaproteobacteria bacterium; assembly: GCA_024229935.1. Lineage (GTDB taxonomy): Bacteria > Pseudomonadota > Gammaproteobacteria > Steroidobacterales. Next base: position 3,393 of record JAAERX010000009.1, read on the forward strand.
CTCTTTAACTGCTTAAATCAATCAGCAAGCGATTAAGCCGTTGTACAAATACACCCGGGTCCTGAGGCTGACGACCCTCTGCCAGTGATGCCTGATCAAATAATACGCGCGTCAAATCACCAAAGCGCTGTTCATCCTGTTCAGCTTCCAGTCGTTTAACCAGTGTATGCTCAGGATTAATCTCAAAGATTGGCTTTGACTCAGGCATAGCCTGCCCGCTTGCTTCCATCATTCGGCGCATCTGCTTACCCATATCAAATTCATCAATTACAAGGCAGGCCGGTGAATCAGTCAGGCGGTTGGTGGCGCGTACTTCCTTTATATCACCCTCAAGCTCCTTGGTCAGACGCTCCAGCAGATCCTTATTTTTCTCATTCAGTTCATCTGCAGACTCTTTATCTTCCTCACCAATATCACCCAGATCGAGTTCACCACGACCAACATCGACAAAAGTCTTGCCATCAAATTCCTGCAGGTGGTTAGTGACCCACTCATCAATAGGGTCAGAAAGCAGCAGAACTTCTATATCCTTCTTACGAAATACTTCCAGGTGCGGACTAGACTTAGCAGCATTAAAACTATCAGCACTTATAAAGTAAATCTTGTCCTGGGCTTCCTGCATACGAGCCACATAATCTACCCGTGATACATTTTGCTCAGACTCATTTGTATGCGTGCTGGCAAAGCGGAATAAAGGAGAAAGCCTTTCATGATTTGCCTGATCTTCTGCAGGGCCTTCTTTCAGCACATTACCAAATTCATTCCAGAAAGCCTGATATTTTTCTTCGTCCTTGGCCAGCTTACCAAGCATATCCAGCACACGCTTGGTCAGTGCTGAACGGATGGCCTCTACATGAGCATCCTGCTGCAGCAATTCACGAGAAACATTTAGGGACAGATCCCCGGAATCCACCACGCCCCTGACAAAACGCAGGTAAAGCGGTAAAAACTGATCTGCATCATCCATAATGAAAACTTTCTGTACATAAAGCTTTAGCCCCTTGGGTGCCTCACGATTCCACATATCAAATGGAGCCTTGGCAGGCAGATATAACAGGCTGGTGTATTCACGCTTACCTTCTACCCTGTTATGGCTCCACAACATAGGGTCCTGAAAATCATGTGAAAGATGCTTATAAAATTCTTTGTACTCATCATCACTCACATCTGTACGTGCACGAGTCCATAATGCACGTGCCGAGTTAACGGATTCAAACTCAGGTGCTTTCTCTTCAGGCTCTTCTTCACCTTCTGCTACAGGTGCAGGTGGAGTCGGCTCTTCAAGCATCTTCACAGGGAACCCAATGTGATCAGAATAACGCCTGATCAGATTACGTAAGCGAAAGCCATCAGCAAACTCTTTTTCATCTTCACGCAGATGCAATACAACTGTAGTTCCACGTTCCGGCTTTTCAATGGTTTCAACGGAGAACTCACCTTCACCGGCAGACTCCCAGTGCACCCCTTCTGCTGCAGACAACCCTGCACGACGGGTAAATAACTCAACCCTGTCTGCCACGATGAATGATGAATAAAAACCCACGCCAAACTGGCCAATTAATGCTGCATCTTTACGGTCATCACCACTAAGTTTAGACAGGAACTCACCCGTACCTGACTTGGCAATTGTACCCAACTGATCAATTACATCCTCACGAGACATACCAATACCGGTGTCGGTAATACTCAGGGTGCCGGCGTTCTGATCAAACTCAACCCGGATCTCCAGATCAGCATCATCTTCCAGCAGTGAGCTGTCCGATACCGCCTCAAAGCGAAGTTTATCGGCTGCATCTGAAGCATTAGATATCAGCTCTCTAAGAAAAATTTCCTTATTACTGTAGAGCGAGTGAATCATCAGGTGTAGCAGTTGCTTCACCTCGGTCTGAAAACCTAAAGTCTCGGCACCTGCAGGCCGTTCCTGGGTCGCTTGATCTGTCATGTTTTTTATCCGTTATTGCACCGGTCAGGCCGGTTTCTGTGATGCACAAAAATGGCGCATAGCGCCATATTAATAACCCTGAAACACCTCTCTAAGGCGCTCTCAGGGCTCTATCGCATAATAAATGGGGTTGATCTATAGGATTTCAAGCCCAACAAGGCTAAATCAGGTGCCTGACCGACGTATACCATCGGACCAGGCTATATAAAGCTCAGGACGCTTACCCCGTGCCGGACGCTCAGCCATTAGATTGGGCTCTTCATCAGCTTTCTGCATAAGGCTGCCAGATTCTGCCTGTGGCAATGGCTCGTTAATACGGATACGGGCACTCTCTACAGCAGAATTAATCCACGCCCGGCGAACAAGCGTTTCCTCATTCTTAATCACTGCCTCAGTGTGCCTTTTGTTATCCATGTAACCAATCTTCTATAATCATGCTGTACGTATATCCAATGTAAATGTAGTTGCAGAAAAACACCGTGAGCACCGTCACATGCAACTAAAGCAATAGTTATTTTCGGGACAGCGTGCCCATATTAAGTAACCAAGACAGCATCCATAAATACTTCTGCGGTTTTTTAGTGTGATAAATAACAAAAAAAAACCGGCATATAGCCGGTTTTTATATATTCTGATTTGTGGGTAATTATTAATGAGCTATTCGTCATGCTCCCAGTCCCGACGGATTTTCTCAGCCCAACTACGATACCCTCTAAAACTAAATAAGGCGGGGTCAGGCAAGCTACGATGTTGCTCTGGCGCCTGCACTTTAGTCAGCCAGTTCCGATAAGCATCCCAGCTTGTTACTTCACGACCCTTACGCTCAGCAGCCGACTCCCTACGTGGCCGAACCGGGGCTTCTGCAACCGCACTGGCATTTCCAGACGATAAATTATCTGCATATTCTCTTGCGAGCTGGCTCGAATATTCATTTCGTTTAAAATCGCTCATAAATATGTCCTTTCCTCTAGGGTGGACAAAGATTAGCGAGCGCTAAAATTTTTTGCGAGGAACTACATCACAGGTGAAGCGATTTAACATGCTTATTATTCATATGCTTACCTTCAATTTCAGACCTCAGGAAATGACCCTGTAACAAGGTATGTAAGGCTTGCCAGGCAAACGCATACGGCCCTGCTCTACACAGGCAGCAAGTAACTTATCTAAATGCTGCATAATAATTTTGTCACCATGAATTTCAAATGGGCCATATTTTTCAATTGCACGTATACCTTCTTCGCGGATATTACCGGCAACCAATCCTGAGAAAGCACGTCTTAGATTTGCTGCCAATACATGCGGTTCAAGATCACGCTCGAGCACCAGTGCAGCCATCCTTTCATGCGTTGCATGAAAGGGCTGCTGAAAATCTGGCTCTATAGTTAGCTGCCAGTTAAAAAAGTATGCATCCTTATGCTGCTTACGAAATGCCAGCACTTCATTTACACCCGCACGGATAAAGCTACCCACTTCAGCCGGATCACCCAGACAAATACGGTATTTAGAACGCGCCTCATCACCTAGGGTGGCCGCAATAAAATTATCTATCTGCTTAAAATAAGCAGCAGATGATTTTGGACCTGTCAGCACCAGGGGCACCGGAATATTACGGTTATCTGGGTGCAGTAAAATCCCCAGCAGATACAACAATTCTTCCAGTGTGCCCACACCACCCGGGAAAATAACAACTGCATGCCCTACCCGTATGAATGCCTCCAGACGCTTTTCCATATCCGGTAAAATAACCAGTGCATTAACTATAGGGTTTGGTGGCTCAGCAGCAATAATTCCAGGCTCAGTCAATCCTATATACCGGCCGCGATGAAAACGTTGTTTTGAATGCCCAATCGTAGCGCCCTTCATCGGTCCCTTCATCGCACCCGGACCACAACCTGTACATACATTCAAACTACGCAAACCCAGCTGGTAGCCAACTTCCTTGGTGTACTCATATTCATTGCGTTCAATGGCATGCCCACCCCAGCATACGACCACATCCGGCTCCTCTCCATAATGCAATACACCCGCATTACGCAGCACTGCAAATACCGTGTTGGTGATACCCTCACTGGAACCATTCTCATGCATAACACGAGATACCAGTTCATTATTAATAAAAACAATATCGCGCAGCACTGCAAAAAGCAGCTCCCGGATACCCCGGATCATCTGACCATCAACAAAAGCACTGGCAGGTGCATTACGTAATGCCAGCGTCACGCCATGGTCTTGTTGCACAATACGCAAATCAAAATCAGCATGCTTCTCAAGCATTTCAACTGCACTGTCTGTTTCACTACCCGAGTTCAATACTGCAAGGGCACAGCAACGTAATAAATTGTGCAAGCTTCTGGCGCCTGTATGTTGCAGCCGCCGTACTTCCTGCTTAGAGAGCACTTCAAGGCTGCCTTCAGGCATCACCTCTACAAAAAATTCAGTTTCTTTCTCTATTTCATACATACTCAATAGTCTGACAGGTTACGATCATATTGCCTGTGCGAAGCATCACAGTCAGAACCCCTAATAAAAGATCCAAATACCAGTTCAGGGCAGGATTGATATTCGCGTATTGACTCTGGTTAGCTGCCAGATCTCTGCCATGGCCTCATTCGAGACTGCTATACAGCCATCTGTCCAGTTAAATTTCCTGTAGTAAGGGGCAGGCTTCTTTGGCTCATTTGGCTGCCCATGAATCATGATATTGCCCCCTGGTTTAACATCAAGCTCGGCAGCACGTGCCAAATCTTCAGCGTTGGGATAAGACACTTTTATAGCCATGAAAAAATCTGAGTCTAGCCTGCGCCGTGTCAGCAGGTAATCACCTTCAGGGGTTCGAAAGTCACCTTCCATTACTTTGTGACCTTCAGGTACCAGCCCCAGCGCAATATCAAATGTACGCAGGACATCACCGCCACTCATCAGGTACAAACGCCCTTCTGATTTATTAACAATGACATAATCAGCCATGCCATCATCAGCGTTTGCAGGCAGCAAAATACAATACAAACAAAGGAAAATAATGGCTTTCATACTGAGAACACCCTAAGCCATAAGCAAAGTCAGCTAGCGTCAGCAACAGACCTACGATTACGTGCTTTTTGGTCTACCTGCTCAACACGCGGGAAAATAATACGTGTACCGGGTTGCACCTGGCCAAAGTCAAGATCAGGATTGTACTGTCTTACCAGCCACACTGGCACGTTGTACTCACGATGAGTCAGCACCCAAACTGATTCACCTCGTTTAAGCTTGTGTTCCGTAGTATCAACTACCCGGTACTTCATGAAGAAAGCTTCCTGCATATCCCGATGATGGGCAATACGCCTGTAAGAAAATTCTTCTGCACTCACCTTGCTAAAATCAAGTTTAACACGCCGTCCAACAACCACAGGCTTCTTGAAACTTAGTTCATTAATATCACGGAGTCGCTGAGTTCTTACCCCCAACCAGTCAGCATAGTGCCCCAGAGTCTCAGCTGCCTGCACCTCAATGGTCTTATCACTGGCAACTGAGTAATCATTCGAGTCTGCCAGTGATGCCTGCACAGGCACAATAGTCTCATCAAGCTGTGCTGGTTCAGCAACAGGTGGCACAGGCTCTTCTGATAAGGGTTCCTTAGCCGCTTCTATCTGCACCACCTGCACAGGAGCAGGAGCTGGTGGTGACACTACAACCACAGGCTTCCGAGGCACCTGGCGCAGATACAACACCTGACCAGCATAGATTCGATCCTTATTAGACAGGCTATTTAGCTGTATAAGCTGAGCCTCAGTAAGACTCGAGCGACTCGCAATCTTACTCAGGCTGTCGCCTTTACGAACCGTGTACGTTTCAGCACCTGCCAAAATAGGCATTCCTGCACCCGCATAAGGTAAACGCAGCGTCTGGCCAGCACGAATGCGATGCCGACTACGAAGATTATTAATATCCATCAGCCTTGTAACTGACGTGTCGTAGCGTACAGCGATTACCGACAGGCTCTCGCCATGACGTACCTTGTGATACATATCCGGCGTCTGACTTGAGAACTGCTCTTGCGCTGGAATTAGCTCAAGAATCTCATCACTGTTTAAATCCACAAGAGTTGCGGGTATTCGTAACGAATAGCCACGCGGTACATGCTTGGTACCATCCCAAACCGGTGACAATAATGCCGGGTTGTAGAATTTGAGTGTTTTAATGCCTACACCCAACGCTTCTGCCCAGGATTCAGCAGATATATAAGCTGTAGTTTTGATAATAATGTCATCACGCGGCTTATCTCTGGTTACTGGGCCAAAATACTGCTCAGCATTCTGCTGGACTTCAAGGGCCGCAAGAAAGGCCAGATAAAAGTTTCTTGAGGCAAAACCAAATGTACGGCCACTGTATTCACGATTGATAGCTGTAAAATCTTCACCACCAGTTTTACGAACGGCTCGGCGCATACCACCAACGCCATGGTTGTAAGCTGTAATAGCCAATGGCCATGATTTCAGTATTGAATAGTTGTAAGCCAGCAATTTTGCAGCTGACTCACTTGATCGATATGGGTCACGGCGTTCATCGACAACATGATCAATCTCCATAAAGCGCCGGCCGGTAGAACGAGTGAACTGCCACAAACCCGATGCTCCAACATGCGAGTGAGCTTCTGGATTAAAGGATGATTCAACATGAGGTAAAGCTGCCAACCCCGAGGGGACACCTGCCTCTGCAAGGTGCTCTTTGATGTACGGCTGCCATGCGCCACTGCGCTTCAGACCGGCAAGGTAGCGGTCTGACAAACCCTGCTGAAAGCGAATACGTTTTGCGGCAGCACGTAGCTCAGAGTTAGTAACATCAGCAGGCCAAAGCTCAAGCACCCGCTGTTCTTCTGCGCCCAAACCAGTTCGCTTACCCTTAGCCAGCTTATTAAGAATTTTGCGATACCGGCCACGAGCACGATCAGCAACCTTGCCGCGTGTACGAGAAGATGCATTGGGTGGAATACTAACCGTCTCATACACAACACCCAGATGCCGGTTGTCATGCAATAAAGCCTGCTCTGAAGTTACAGAACCAAATATATTTCGCCAGAAGGCAATGTCAGCTTCAAGTCCTGCCGGCCGCGGAAATGGGTCAACCTCAGTGGCCAAAGAAGGCGCGGAAGGAAGGGTAACCAGCATTACAGCAAGAGCTGTAACGGTTAGTAACCAACTTTGTATTATTTTCCAGGCTTTAATCACGTGTCGAATCCTTTCGGCACCAAAATCCAGTAAAACTACATCACCTCTACAGAATAAATGCTCTCTGGTGATGACCAGAATGAACAGCGTCCTATAATTTTACGTCTGTCAGAGCTGAAATTTGATCTAAAAAATAGTATTCCATTTGGCGTAACTTGCACAACTAAGGCGGACAAACCGGGCGCTCAATGTCCATTATTTAGCTTCTATCTTCAAGCATGGAGCAGAAACCCCTATTAAAACAATATGTTTTTAGTGAAAATATATAATTGAACATGCCTGATGATGCGAAACAGCGCTGCTTTCCCTACCATAAGCACCCATGAGCACTGATTTCATACCTTTGTACCACTTCTGGCAGCCTCACTATTGGCTCAGCTGGCTGGCACTGGGCATTCTGAGACTAATCGTAATGCTGCCACAACCTGTAAGAATGGCCAGTGGACGCTTTCTGGGGCGGACAGCACACAAATTTCTAAGCAGCAGACGCCACATAGCCAGACGTAATCTCGAGATCTGTTTCCCTGAGTTTGATACAGCAAAAATCAGTACCCTTACACGACAGCATTTTGAATCACTTGGCATGGGTGTAATTGAACTGGGTATGGCCTGGTGGTGCAGTGATCAGGAGCTTGACAAATTAATAACATTAAATGGTCTTGAGCATATAGATACAGCACTTGAAAAGGGCAAAGGTGTGGTCATGCTCAGCGGTCATTTCGCTACCACAGAGATTTCCGGAAGAGCAATAGCTAAATTTTTGCCACCAATGGCGGCAATGTACCGACCCAGCGACAACCCGATGAATGATCAGATTATGCGTCGTTGTCGTGAAAGCTCCATCCCCGATCTAATTACCAAAACCGGCATCCGCAAGTTATTTAAAATTCTCAAAGCCAACCGACCCATATGGTATGCAGCTGACCAGGCTTATAACCGTAAAGGTACCGTGCTGGTACCTTTTTTTAATGAACCAGCGACAACCAACACCTCTATCAGTCAGATCAGTAAAGTAAGTGGTGCACCCATAATCCCATCTTATCCAATGCGTGTTGAGAATGGGAAACACTATGAATTCACTTATCTTCCTCCCCTTGAGAATTTCCCCAGTGACAATCTTGAAGCTGATGCAATTCGGATCAATAAAATTCTGGAAGAACATATACGCAGGGCACCTGAACAGTATTTCTGGGTACACAGGCGTTTTAAGGGGCGCCCGGAAGGATATCCAGATATTTATAAGAAATAACAATACTTCTTTTTAAAAAGTATTTTTATCCTTATAACCTGCTAATAACGCACCCCAGTCATCTGTCATAAACCCTGCACCAGCATTACGACAAATCTTACGACAGGAACGCTGCAAGCGCGCCAGATTCACAGCCTTCCAATTGCCTTGCTGCCGGTGAGCACCCCTATCCCAGTCAAGTATCCAAATCTGATTTAATGCATCAACCTGAATATTGTGTGCATTCAGATCGGCATGACAAAAGCCTGCCGCATGAAACCGTGCAATACACTTGCCCACAGCCACCCATAATTCGTTATTACCGGCGGCCTTTTCCAGCCTGCTAGAGAATGGCACTGCACCAGGTATACGCTGGGTAATTAAATCTGCGCGATAATAAAAACCACTACGCATATACCGACCCGCCACGGGAACCGGCACTGGTAACCCGCTGGCCACCATCTGTTGCAACAAATCCCATTCCCGGAATGAGCGCGTATTATTTTCACCTGTCCAGAAATACTGGTCATTAAACACTTTGCCTATCAGGCCGCCACGGTAATAGTGACGCACAGCCCAGTCCTGATCACCCCGCTTAACAAAGCAAACAGCACCATGTCTACCAGCCTGGCCCTGCGCCCGTTCAGCATCAGCCAGGCGATCAACAGAAAAGTCAGCCGGACTTATCTGGCTGAGCTTCCGGTCATCGTATACGATGACGCTATCTCCGGATTTATTTACTTGCCTGACCAAAAAAATGTCCCCTTACAACTCTGCGCCTGAATCTATCTGCATTATTCGTCTTTCTGCAATTGGCGACTGCTGTCACGTACTACCAATCGTACGTACATTGCAAAATACCTGGCCAGATACGCCCATTACCTGGATCATAGGCAAAACTGAATACAGCCTGCTTACGGGTGCGAATGGCATTGAGTTTATCACCTTCGACAAAAACAAAAGCCTTGCTAGCTGGCTTGATATACGCCGTCAACTTAAGGGCAGAAAATTTTCAGTACTTCTGAACATGCATGCCTCAATGCGCGCTAACCTGATCAGTACCGCTGTTAATGCAAATCGGCGCATAGGCTTTGATCGGGCCAGAGCACGTGATTACCAGTGGCTGTTTACGAATGAGCAAATTCCCGCAGTCAAACACCAGCATGTGATGGATGGTTTATTTGGCTTTGCTGAATACCTGAGTATTAACAACCGTAATGAAAGCTGGAATATTCCTGTCGATGAAGCCGAGCATGAATATACAAAGGCATTGCGCAATAGTAACCAGCCTTTATGCATCATTAGCCCCTGCTCAAGCCAGCGAGCCAATAATTTCCGCAACTGGAGTATTGACAACTATATAAAGCTAATCAAATACATGCAGGATAAATACAATGCACAAATAGTACTTACAGGCGCAGCAACAAAAATTGAACAAGAGTATGCACATGGCATACTCGCTGGTACACAACAGGTTACCAACCTCATAGGGCAAACTGGCCTGAAACGTCTGCTGGCATTAATAGACTGTGCTGATCTACTAATCTGCCCAGACTCAGGCCCAGCTCACATGGCTACGGCAGTTAACACGCCTGTCATAGGTCTCTACGCCACCTCCAATCCAGAGCGCACCGGGCCCTATAAAAGCAAACACCTCACGGTCAACCAATACCCGCAAGCAATTGCCAAAGAATTTGGCAAAGCAATTCAGGAGTTACGCTGGGGGCAGCGTGTACGAGACCCGGAAGCTATGGGGATTATTAGCGTTCAGGATGTTATTGAAAAAGTAGATTGCGTACTGGCAAAACCATCAGTTGTTAATTAACACTGGGTTAGCGTAAACCCTGCACTACAGTAAGGGCACATTCCCTTACCTGTCTCTTCAATCGCGATATACACTTTAGGATGTGAATTCCACTGTGACATACCTGGCATAGGGCATGAAACCGGTAGGTCAGCCGATGTCACGTCATAATGATTTTCTGCATTAGGCTGAATAAGTTTTTTTTCGTTTAAAGCTGTCATGGTATTTATAAACTATGTTGTTGCAGACATATTTTGGCGCGCATTATATAGCCTATCTTTGACAAATGGGGCAAGCATGACAAAAACACTATGGAGCCTGCATTAAATGTGCCTGCCAGAGCGTTTTCACCATTAATCGCTCAGCCTCAAACTCTTCGATGGGTACCAGCCCTGACTCTCCAGCCAGTGACAGCAAGTGCATGCGCACCCGATAAGCACGATAAGTATCCGCCAATACCTCAGAGTCATTAGCATTCAAGATATCAGCATCACGTAAGGCCTCCAGCTGACGAATATTATCCGGGTATTGCAATAAACCCTCATGCGTGGGGGCATACAATAACACCAGGTACTGCACTAAAAATTCAATATCAATTACACCACCATCACCCTGCTTGATATCAAATTCTTCAGCATTGCTCTTATTAAGCTCCGCACGCATACGTGAACGCATCTTTATCACTTCATCCTGCAATGTTTCTCGCTTTACGTATTCAAGCAATACACGAATACGTAAAGTTTCAAAAGCTTCACGTACAATTTTGCTACCTGTTACCGCACGAGCACGTAGTAACGCCTGATGCTCCCATGTCCATGCTTCATTCTTTTGATAAGCATTCAGTGCAACCAGACTGGTTACAAGTAACCCTGACTTCCCACTTGGTCGTAGTCGGGTATCAACCTCATACAAACTGCCGGTTGGGGTAGGCATGGTTAGAACATGCGTTATGCGCCGCGCAAGACGGCCAAAAAACACAGCATTATCAAGTGCATTTTCACCCTCAGTTTCCTGTGACTCACCCTCAGAATCATGCATGAAAACAATATCCAGATCAGACCCATAGCCCAATTCAAGTCCACCCAGCTTGCCATAACCCACAATTGCAAACCCAGCCTCACGGTTCTTACCGTCAACAATACACATAGGCTTGCCGTAACGCCCTACAAGCTCTTGCAGACTCATTGTTAATGCTTCAGCCAACACAAGTTCAGCAATTTCTGTCAGCCTGTCACTAACTTTCATCAGCGGCAAGGTACCGCTTAAATCTGCTACGGCAACACGGAAGACAGCTGCCTGCTGAAAATTACGCAATGCCTCAAAATGCTGTTCACTGTCTTCCGGATTAACGCCCTCCAGACGATGTTGCAGATCCTCCACAAGATCATCACGTGTTGGCGCTTCCTGAAAAATTCGCTGATCGAGCAACTCATCAAGGAGCAAAGGATGAGCTGCTACCTGACGTGCAAGAAAATCACTACTGCCACATAAACGCACCAAACGTTCAAGTGCGGCAGTATTTTCATTAAGCAAGGCCATGTAAGCAGAACGACGGCCAATTGATTCAACCACACGCAAGGTCCTATCCAGCGCAAGTAATGGGTTGCCTGCATGCACACAGGCCAGCAATAGGGATGGTAATAACCTATCTAGCCGCTGCCGTCCCAGTTCATCCATACGCTGATACTGTTGCCCGCTGCGCATGGAATTCAAACGTTGCAACATCTCTGAAGGATTCTCAAAGCTCGCCTCTGCTAATTGTTCAAGGCTTACAAGATCAGCCGGAAGCTCATCCACAGTACCCTCAGCATTGCTCTCAGCTGTGCCTCTCTCATGCCGCAGAATCTCATCAAAATCAGCCTGTACAATCTTCCGCTGCTTATTGAGTGCAGCATACAATTCATCCCAGCTACCAAACCCATTCGCTAAAACCAGACGGGCACGATTTTCGGCTCCGGTTGGTAATTCATGCGTTTGCCTATCAGCAATCATCTGTAACCTATTCTCAAGATCACGCAGAAATTTGTACGCCCCAGTTAATTCCTTAACAGTGACTACCGGCATAAGTTGCTCATGGCCCAATTGCTCAAGTGCCCGCATAAGACTGCGTTGCCGAAGTGGGCGATCCATACCACCACGAACAAGCTGCAGCGTCTGAGCAATAAATTCAATTTCACGTATACCACCCGGCCCCAGCTTTATATTTTCCCGGTTAGCAGCTGCCCTGCCCTCCTGCTCAATCATGGATTTCATTTCACGCAAAGAACTAAATACACCAAAATCCAAATAGCGCCGGTAAACAAATGGCCGCAGGGTATTAGAGTAAAAATTCTGTGTACCTGCCCAAATATTAACAACCCGGGCCTTAAGCCAGGCATAACGCTCCCAGTCACGCCCATGCTGCTGCAGATAATCTTCAAACGCTGACACGCTACAAGCCAAAGGACCACTGTCACCAAAGGGCCTGAGGCGAGCATCAACCCTGTATACAAAGCCATCAGAAGTTTTATCACCAAGCATTTTTATAAAATGTTGTGCAAGACGACGAAAGTACTCTTCATTTGATTGACTACGGCCACCATCAGTCTCACCTGGTTCTGAATACAGAAAAACCACATCAATATCAGAAGAAAAATTGAGTTCTCCGCCGCCAAGCTTACCCATCGCAACAATAATAAAGTTTGATTCCTGCCCTTCTGCATCACGCGGCACACCATAGCGGCGTTGCATTTCAAGACTTGAGCGCAAGAAACCTGCGCGTATACAAGCATCAGCTACAGCAGATAACTCCCGCAAGGTTTCAGCACAGTCTGACCAACCGGCAAGATCACGCCAGATAATGCGCACAAGTTCGCGGTGTCGGAATAACCGAATCCTGCGCATAAACTGTGCCTCAGTTTCATTATCTGGCGTATCCTTAAGAAATAGTGGATCCAATGCCCCTGACGCAAGCGGACGATGCATGCGCCCACTCACAATTAACTCTTCAAGTGCTTTGGGGTAACGAACCAGAATATCTGCAACATACTCACTGCATGCGAGTACTTTATTGAGTGTTGCTGCCAAGGCCTTATCACGACCTATAATCTCAGACCAAGCCTCAGTAGACTCAAGGCGCTCAACTGCCTTCTCAAGAGCAGGAACAAGTACTCTGGGCACTTCTAGTTTATTTGCCTGAACCATGAACCTTTGCTTATAAAGATAACATTATGCAAATATCAGATGTCTTCAGGCAGGCCTTCAAAGAAATCAACAACGCCCGTATCAAGTGAGTATTTAGCACCCACTATATATAGCTTATCCTGAGAAATTAACTTCTCCAGAATCCCTGAGTCATGTTGTAACTGTTGCACAGATGAACTGACATTTGCTTCTACAGCCTTCCTGGCAAGTTCTTTTCTGTTCTCTAAAGACTGACTAGATATCAAATGTTCTACTGAGGGACGCACCTGGTTAACAATAAAATCAAGGTTACGAGAATAGTTGTGATCCTTGTCATTTATTGCATCAATTGTTGCCTCAATAGCACCGCAATTTGAATGCCCAAGCACCACTACAAGCTGAACACCAAATTCAGCAACAGCATATTCAATACTACCGATTTGTGAGGGTGCAACGATATTTCCGGCCACACGAATTACAAACAGGTCACCAAGGCCCTGATCAAATACGAGCTCAACTGGAGCACGCGAATCTGAACAACCCAGGATAATGGCAAAGGGATTCTGCCCGTCTACAAGCTCATTACGACGGGCAGGATTGGCAAGGTCGCCATGGCTTAACTCATCCAAGTAGAAGCGTTTATTGCCGTCACGCAACCGCTGTAAAGCTTCCCCTGCTGGAATAGATGGCATTTGAGATTATTAACCTGTTTAGCTACTTCGGCAGTAAGCTTTATACCAAGAGCGAGTACACAACAACAGATGTTTATACACCTGTTTCATATACATAGTTCATGGACCCGGTTTACCTGCCCACAAAAAACCCCGCACCGGTTGCCCGGGCAGGGTCTCGTCCTCTTCACGAGGAAACCTTCAGATGAAGGAACGGCTTACATCATGCCACCCATGCCACCCATGCCACCCATATCAGGCATTGGTGCTGCAGGTGCTTCAGCAGGCAGTTCTGTAACCATCGCTTCAGTAGTCAGTAACAAACCTGCAACCGAAGCTGCATTCTGTAGTGCAGAGCGAGTTACTTTAGTTGGGTCAATGATACCGAAGTCGATCATGTCACCATACTCACCGCTGGCTGCGTTGTAACCGAAGTTATCACTGCCTTCTGCAACCTTATTCAGGATGACGGAACTGTCGTCACCGGCATTAGCAACGATCTGCCGTAGCGGCTCTTCCAGTGCACGACGCAGAATGACGATACCGACGTCCTGCTCATCATTGGCACCCTTAAGGCTTTGGATAGCCGCATTGGCACGAATCAGTGCAACACCACCACCAGCAACTACGCCTTCTTCAACAGCCGCACGAGTTGCATGCAGTGCATCTTCAACGCGGGCTTTCTTTTCTTTCATCTCGATCTCGGTGGCAGCGCCAACCTTAATTACTGCAACACCGCCCGCCAGTTTGGCAACACGTTCCTGCAGTTTTTCACGATCGTAGTCAGAAGTAGATTCAGCCATTTCAGCATTGATCTGCTCAACACGTCCCTGGATGTCTTTCGCTTCGCCAGCACCATCAATAATGGTGGTGTTTTCTTTGCTGATCTGAACTTTCTTGGCTTCACCAAGATCTTCCAGAGTCGCTTTCTCAAGGCTCAGACCCACTTCTTCAGCAATCACTGTGCCACCAGTCAGGATAGCGATATCCTCCAGCATGGCTTTACGACGATCACCAAAGCCCGGTGCTTTAACAGCACAAACCTTTACGATACCGCGAATGTTATTCACAACCAGAGTCGCCAGGGCTTCGCCTTCAACGTCTTCAGCAATAATCAGCAGCGGGCGACTGGATTTGGCAACGCCTTCCAGCAATGGCAGCAAGTCACGGATGTTGGAGATTTTCTTATCAAACAGAAGCACGTAAGGGTTATCAAGTTCTGCACTCTGACTATTGGTATCAGAGATAAAGTAAGGCGACAGGTAACCACGATCAAACTGCATGCCTTCTACAACATCGAGTTCGTTTTCGAGGCCGGAACCTTCTTCAACAGTGATAACACCTTCTTTGCCCACTTTGCCCATTGCGTCAGCAATGATTTCACCAACGGCTTCATCAGAGTTGGCGGAAATAGTGCCTACCTGGGCAATCGCTTTCGCTTCTGCGCAAGGCTGTGACAATTTCTTCAGCTCTTCAGTAATGGCAGCAGCACCCTTGTCAATGCCGCGCTTCAGGTCCATTGGGTTCATGCCTGCAGCAACTGATTTCAGACCTTCACGCAGGATAGCCTGAGCAAGTACTGTAGCAGTTGTGGTGCCGTCACCAGCGATATCAGAAGTCTGTGACGCAACTTCCTTAACCATCTGAGCGCCCATATTTTCAAACTTGTCATCAAGTTCGATTTCTTTGGCAACTGAAACGCCGTCTTTAGTAACGGTAGGTGCACCAAAGCTCTTGTCGAGGATTACGTTACGACCCTTAGGGCCCAACGTTACTTTTACTGCATTGGCGAGAAGGTTTACGCCGGCAAACATCTTGGCGCGCGCGTCATCGCTGAATTTTACGTCTTTAGCAGCCATTGAACTGCTCCTTTTAATTATCTAGTGTTGAGTATTAACTGGTTCAGCCGGATATCCGGCCAATGGTTACTTAGCCTTCAATCACGGCCATAACGTCGTCTTCTTTCATTACAAGAAGCTCGTCGCCATCAACCTTGACTTCTGTGCCGCTGTACTTGCCGAACAGAATCTGGTCACCTTTCTTAACATCCAGAGAGCGGATGTCACCGTTCTCAAGGTGCTTGCCGTTACCTACAGCAACCACTTCACCCTTAATGGGCTTCTCGGTAGCTGAATCGGGGATCACAATCCCACCGGCCGACATACGCTCTTCTTCCATGCGCTTGACGATAATGCGGTCATGAAGCGGACGAATATTCATTATTGAAACTCCTAAAATCTTTGTTTGAGGGCTTTAAAGCCTTGATTTAATAGGGCTTAATACCCTTTTTCTCCTTAGCACTCGGCGTGGAGGAGTGCTAATAATAGGGACTAAATTAGGGATTTCAAGTGGGAGAACCAGACCAATGACATTGAAATGGCTCCCAGCTATGCTGGCGACCCCTCTATGGAGCCCTGTTTCTGATCAAATATGACTACGGATACACTGATTTTACTGTGCACCTGCCCCGATGATACTGTCGCGGCCAATCTGTCCACCCAATTGGTGGAACAGGGTCTGGCTGCCTGCATTAACCGTTTTTCAGGTCTAACTTCAGTCTATAAATGGCAAGGTGAAATGAAATCAGGAACTGAGGTACAGCTGATCATAAAGACATCAACAGCAGCCAGTGATCGGCTTATTGATGAATTACAACGGCTGCACCCATACGAATTACCCGAAATTATTGCAGTCCCTATCACCACAGGTTATGGCCCTTATCTGGAATGGATTCAGGAGTCGACCTCTTGAACAGGTCAAGTACTTTCATAAAGACACTGCTGATTTGCCTCAGTCTGATTAGCATGGGTGTGTTTGCCGCACAGGATGTTAAACGCCCTGAAAAAGTCTTCCTTTATACGACTACAGTTTCTGACAACCAGCTCATTGTTAATTGGGATATCGAGGATGGTTATTACCTGTACCGCGACAAGATGGCTTACACCACTGACACAAAGGGAGTAACACTAGGAGAGCCAGTCTATACAGCCGGTGAAATTCATTCTGATGAATTCTTTGGTGAACAGATTATCTTTCGTAATACAGCACGCGTTGCCATACCCATATTCAACAAACCCAATGGCACCAGCAAAATAAAACTACACATCAAATCACAAGGCTGTGCTGATTTCGGGCTGTGTTACCCACCCCAGAAATGGACCACAGAAATAAGGGTTCCTAGTACACCTATTATCGACCTGCGGCCTGTACTCCCTGTAGCTACAAAAAGCAGGGCAATGGCTGGTGCACCACTACCTGTTACAGAAGCATTCCGACCCAGTATTAATACAACTGATCCTTTTACACTGGAAATATGGTGGGACATTGAACCTGGCTACTACCTCTATCGTGACAGCTTTGCCTTCCGCCTCCCAGGTGAAGAAGCACAGCTTGGAGCAGCACGTTTTCCACCGGGCATCATGGAAATGGATGTAGAGTTTGGTGAAACTGAAGTTTATTACAATACCGTTGTTATTCGCCTGCCCTTATCACGGCCTAAACCTGAAGCCTTACTGGTCGAGTTAGAGGTGGACTATCAAGGCTGCAAAAAGGAAAGCATTTGTTACCCGCCTGAAACCCTTTTAATGGCAGTAGATTTACCACGTGCAACATCTGAAGATTTTCAGGCCAGAGATATCGCGCCCATTTCAGAGCAGTCACGTCTAATTAAAGTTATTAGTGAATCAAGCCTGTTTGGCCTTATGAGTGTATTCCTGGGGCTGGGATTGCTGCTGTCACTTACGCCCTGCTGTCTGCCAATGGTACCAATACTATCCGGCATCATTGCAGGTCAGGGTGAAAATATTACGACTGCTCGCGCATTCTGGTTATCGCTTAGTTATGTACTAGGCATGGCATTCACCTACACCATTGCCGGCGCAATCTTTGGTGCAGCAGGCACACAAATTTCAGCAGCACTACAAACACCGCTGGTTATAGGTGGCGTATCAGTACTCTTTATAGGTCTCGCACTAGCAATGTTTGGCCTTTACGAGTTACAGGTGCCGGCAGCTTTACAGACACGCCTGACAGCCATTGGCAACAATCAAAAAGCAGGCAGTTTTTTTGGTGTTGCCTTTATGGGGGCTATCTCAGCGCTGGTTGTGAGCACCTGCGTTGCACCCCCACTGGTGGCAGCACTGACTGTGATTGCCCAAACAGGTGATGTTACCCGCGGCGCTCTGGCTTTATTTGCTATGGCAATCGGTATGGGCATTCCTTTACTAATAATAGGTACCTCTGCCGGGAATCTGCTACCCAAAGCCGGGGCATGGATGGAGACAATCAAGGCTGCATTCGGTTTTATGATGCTGGGCCTTGCTATCTGGATGATGAGCAGACTGCTGCCTGCCAGCATCACAATGGGGCTATATGCCACACTTTCACTGGGAGCAGGCATCCGTTTTGGTGCATTAACTTCTCTACCCAGCCCTGCGACTAGCATAAGCATACTGGGTAAAGTCATAGCAGTGGTCATCCTGATTTATGGCGGGGCATTGGTGGTTGGATTACTCAGCGGTTCAACCAACCCCCTGCAACCACTGGATCATATCTCCGGCACACCAGCCACAACACACCTGGAGTTTGAGCGCATTAAATCAGTGGAAGATTTTGAAACTGCACGTCAGCGAGCGGCCACAACCGGTGCACCATTAATGCTCGATTTTTATGCTGACTGGTGCGTATCATGCAAGGAAATGGAGCACTACACGTTTACCAACCCACGGGTACAGCAAGCATTGGAACAAGCCATCCTCATACAAGCCGATGTAACTGCCAACGATGAGGTAGATCAGGCCCTGCTTGCTCACTTTGGGGTCTTTGGCCCACCTACCATTGTGTTCTTTGATCGCGGTGGTAAGGAAATTCCTGATACACGAATTGTCGGCTATCAGAATGCAAATGAATTTCTGCAGCATCTGGACTACGTACTGCAGTAACATCTTCACCCTGATCAACGCCCTTGAATACCTGAGCCCTGATGCCCACCTGGATCCGTAATACATTATTCATCATCATGCTGCTGTGCTTCATGATCATTGGCATGCGCGTCTATCTGGAAGTGAATGCAGTGCAGAACGCCAGCCCGATATCACTGGGTGCAACAGATAAAGCGGCCCTCCCGGAAGAGCTATCTGAATTCACACTTAATGATATATGGGGCACACCACGTTCCATTTCAGAATGGTCAGGCAAACCTCTACTGATAAATTTCTGGGCAACATGGTGTGCACCTTGCCGGCGCGAAATGCCATTACTTCAGGCGCTCCATACCAGTCAGAATAAACTGCAGATAGTGGGCATAGCCATAGACCGTCAACATGATGTGCAAAGCTATATGGCAGAATCCGGCATCAGTTACCCAAGCCTGGTGGGCGAAGTAGAGGCCATGCGTGTCAGTGACATGTTTGGCATGGAGGGGCTGGGTTTACCCTTTACCGTACTGGTTGGTGCTGACAGAAAAATATTAACGGTCTTTATAGGCGAGCTTGATGCCGAACAACTGGAACAAATAGTTGACATTAGTAAACACTATACAGCAGGTAAACTTAGCTTAACGGACTCCCGTACCAAACTAAGTGAACTATAGATCTGTGAAAGTAAAAACTATTACCGCCTGTTACAAGATGACATCCAGCTGCATATCATGACCGGAGAAACCACTGTATGGAAAATAACATGGGTTGAATTTCCAGCTTTTTGACAACCGCCTTGCTGTAAGAAAACTAGCCAATAACAACTCTTGCTCATTGCAACTGCGCTCATATGATGTCAACTGCTATCCGGCCAACTAAATTACAACATTAGTTGTAATTGCTTCTAAAATCGTTAAAATTGCCGCCATCTGCTTTGTTATTGCAAAAAATGGCAAAAATACTACTTATTAATGGACCTAATCTGAACTTGCTCGGTACTCGCGAGCCAGAGCTTTATGGCGCCACCACTTTGGCCGATATAGAAACTCGGCTAAGTGAACTGGGCCAAAAACTAGGGCACTCAATTGACGCAATACAAAGTAATGCTGAAGCTGAACTGGTCGACCGTGTACAAACTGCAGCAGGTAATACAGATTTCATCCTGATAAACCCTGGTGCACTAACGCACACCAGTGTTGCTCTGCGCGATGCGTTGCTTGGTGTGGCCATTCCATTTATAGAAATTCATATCAGCAATATTCACGCACGTGAAGAATTCAGACGACAGTCCTATTTTTCAGATATTGCTGCCGGGATTATTGCCGGACTTGGCCCCCAAGGTTACGAACTTGCACTGCAAGCTGCAGATCACTTACTTAACCATTCATCCAACAGCTAGGAGTTTTTTGCAGCTATGGATATCAGAAAAGTTAAAAAACTTATAGAGTTGCTGGAAGAATCCGGCATTGCAGAAATTGAGATTAAGGAAGGCGAGGAAGCGGTACGTATTAGTCGCTACTCAAACAACGTTCCTGCTACTCCTGTGCAAATGGCTGCAGCACCTGCTCCACTAGCACCCGTTGCTGCTGCACCAGCAATTGCAGAAGTGGCTACAGAAGCAAGTGGCCACAAGGTTCTTTCACCCATGGTTGGCACCTTTTACCGTGCCTCATCGCCCGAAGCTGAGCCCTTTGTAAAAATTGGCGATAAGATAAATGCTGGCGAGACCCTGTGCCTGATTGAAGCCATGAAAATGATGAATCAAATTGAAGCTGATGCGTCCGGCACTGTCTTATCAATAGAAATTGAAAATGGTGAACCTGTCGAATTTGGTCAGCCTCTGGTAGTCATTGGCTAACTTGTCATTGGCAAAACTTCGCTAAATTGTTTGCACACTGCATATCTAAATAAATAACACACCTATGTTGGAAAAAGTTCTTATAGCGAATCGTGGCGAGATTGCCTTGCGCATTCAACGGGCCTGCCATGAATTGGGCATCAAGACTGTTGCCATACATTCACAGGCTGATGCAACGCTAAAACATGTGCTCATGGCAGAAGAAACTGTCTGTATCGGACCCGGTCCTTCTGCAGACAGCTACCTGAATATGCCCGCTATTATTTCTGCCGCAGAGGTGACTGATTCAGTCGCCATACATCCCGGTTACGGCTTTTTATCTGAGAATGCAGATTTTGCAGAACGGGTAGCCAGTAGTGGCTATACATTTATTGGGCCATCACCTGAACTGATCCGCATAATGGGTGACAAAATATCAGCAATACAAGCCATGAAATCAGCCGGCGTACCCTGTGTGCCCGGCTCCAATGGGCCACTCCCGGACAACCCTGATGAGTGTCTGCGAATTGGTCGTGAAATAGGCTACCCAGTCATTATCAAGGCAGCGGGTGGTGGCGGCGGTCGTGGCATGCGCGTTGTACACAATGAAACTTCGCTTATCAACTCCATCAACCTGACCAAAGCAGAAGCCGGTTCCGTATTTGGCAACGACGTGGTTTACATGGAAAAATTTCTGGAGCGACCACGGCACATTGAATTTCAGGTTATTGGTGATACGCATGGCAACGCCGTACATCTGTTTGACCGTGACTGCTCCATGCAACGCAGACACCAAAAAGTAATTGAAGAAGCTCCTGCCCCTGGCATAAGTGAAGAGCTACGCATGCAAATGGGTGAACGCTGTGCTGCTGCCTGTCGTGAATTGGGTTACACAAATGCAGGTACTTTTGAGTTTTTATTTCAAGATGGTGAGTTTTATTTTATTGAAATGAACACACGCCTGCAGGTCGAGCACCCGGTTACCGAAATGATTACAGGTATCGACCTTGTTAAAGAACAGTTACGAGTTGCAGCTGGCGAAGCACTCAGCTTCAAACAGGAAGACATCACACTACGTGGCCATTCCTTCGAATGTCGCATCAATGCAGAAAATGCTAAAACATTTATGCCTTCCCCAGGTCGAATAACCACTTGGCACCCAGCCGGCGGCCCAGGGGTACGGGTTGACAGTCATTTATACAGCGGCTACGTCGTACCCCCCTATTATGACTCAATGATTGGCAAACTTATTGTCTGGGGTGAAAACCGCGAGGCTGCTATTGCACGTATGAGCAATGCACTTAATGAAATGGTAGTTGATGGTATTGATACCAATATACTGCTGCACCGAGAAATCTTTCAACATTCAGCCTTTAAAGCTGGCGGCACCGATATCCATTATTTGGAAAAACGTCTTGGCCTGTAGCATCAGGATTGCCGGCGCAGATTAAGCAGATGGCATGGGTGCAACTTGAAACAAATTTAGGCGCTCGTGAATCAGACAGCATAGAGATACTGCTTGAAGAACTAGGGGCAGTAGCCATCACATTGAAAGATGCCGGCAACCATCCATTACTGGAACCCGCTCTCGGGGAAACCCCCATGTGGCCAACCATTATTCTGACGGCACTATTTCCGGAAGACATCAGTGAAGCCAGTCTTATAAATGCCCTGAGTGATCACTTCAGGCCTAACCAGCTTAAATTTACCCATATCCAAGACCAGAACTGGCAGGCCAACTTCGAGCATAGCCTTAAGCCCAGATGCTTTGGCCGCCGACTTTGGGTTATGCCGGACAGCAACGAACCCCGACCCACAAACAGCGTTGCTATTACGCTATCACCAGGACTTGCCTTTGGTAGTGGTGAGCACCCAACCACGGCCATGTGTCTGAATTGGCTAGACAGTCTGGACCTGCATAATGCACAGGTACTGGATTTTGGCTGTGGCTCAGGGGTACTGGGTCTTGCAGCAGCAGCCCTGGGCGCAAAATCTGTCCTTATGACTGATATTGACCCCCAGGCCCTGACTGCTGCAAGAAAAAATACCGAAAAAAATAAGCTACAGGACAAGGTTCACATCGAATTAGCAGCCAGAATTGGGGGCTCCGTTCAATATGACACTTTGTTAGCCAATATACTTAGTGGCACATTAATAGAGCTCGGACCAAATCTGAATAGATTGATGAGGCCCGGAGCCCGAATGGCTATTACCGGCATTCTTGCCAGCCAGGCTGAGCAGGTATGCACAGCCTGGTCTGGATGGGCAAATATGAGCATTGGCAACCAGATTAATGAATGGGTGCTATTGACTGGCACTAAGCAAGGAAAACTGAAGGAATACTCAAAAGACTGATGCAAACACGTTGTCCTCATTGCGAAACGATCTTTCAGCTGGGAGCCGATGACCTGCGCCATGCACACGGCAAGGTTCGATGTGGAGATTGTGGCAATGTATTTAATGCCCTCGAATTCCTAACTGAAGATGCAAAGGAGAGTGAGGATTCTCTGCCTGTACTAACTTCAGCGCCTTCCATTATTTCTTCTGCAGATAACCCGCACAAAGATGAGCCCATGGGCGAACCTGAAAATGAACGGTCAGATAATGCAAGTTATGAACTGGAGATAAAGACCTACGATAAAAAAACCGGCGAAGCCTTATCTCCGCCTGGGTCATCCATATCAGATTCTGAACAATTACGTGATGCCGCTTTAATTGACGATTCTTTGGGCGAAGTTGAGGATAGCCGCGGCACCACTGTAGAAGTGACCCCCTCAGTCATAGCAAAGAATCCCATTTGGCAAGCTGAAACAAATGAGGATGAACCTAAATCAGCCACATTAGATGAATACACTGATGATACCCCCAAAGATGATTCTGAGCCTATATCTGCAGAGGCAGAAGACATTGACACTGATGCCTTACTAGAATTTGATGACGCCATCTGGGAACGTATACCCGGTGTAGGTGCTGCCAAAGAACAAAGAGATACACAATCGGATATTGCGCCTGCAACAGACCAGGATGAAGACCTGTTGGCTGAAGGACTGTCCTATACAAGCACAGATTCTCTTGCCATCAACCCAGACAATATTGCAGAGACTGATTTTGATCATGCAGAAACAAATTCAGCAGATGAAGCGAAACCAGCCACCTCCATTGAGAATAGCCTTGGCTTTGATGTCCCAGAAAATAAATGGTCAGCATTTTTTGGTAATGAACCTGTACCAACAACATCCACCATAACTGGCGTGCCTGATGAGGCTAGTGAAACGCTAGTAGGCTTTACAGATGAGCAAGATAAAGCACCAGAAGACAACTCCTTCAACGATGAAGAAGAAGAACAAAAACCTGAGGACACACTTACAGAACCGACAGTTACAGATTGCAATGAGGCATCTGAAGCTGAGATATCAGATCAGGAGACTGATCCTGAATATGAAAATGACCCACAAAACCCTGAAGATAATGATCATAGTAAAGAATCAGCCAAGCCTCACTGGACAGCAATGGAATCAATTGAGGAAGCGGTCCTTTCCACAGGTGAAATTGGTCCGGCAGATATTGCCGGTTCACTAGCTGACCTTAGCAATGATTCTAAAGCTTCAGAAACTAAAAATATAAATGACTGGCATCCAGAACACGGGCAATCTGAAAACGAAGTGCATAATCCCAATGCAACCGGAGAACTGCCCACATGGAAGTCAACCTATGCAGCATCCGGTGCCCCCAAACACAGCAAGCTTTGGCTTGGCGCCATTATTATCCTGATTATTAGTTTTTCAACTCAGCTACTGCACTACAACCGCGACAAGCTGGCGGCTTCTGCTTCCTATGGTGAGTTGACTCATAATATTTACAATAAACTTGGCCTTACCCTTTACCCCAACTGGAAGATGGACAATTATGAGATTCGTGGCTCTGAAGCCATTGCAGGTGAATCCGGTCAGGATGTACTTGATATACGTACCCAGATTGCATCCTTAAGCCAGCTGTCCACCGGGCTACCGCAGCTGCGGGTAGTACTCAGGGACCGCTGGTCAAACCCTGTCGCAGCACGCACATTTACCCCAGAAGAATATGCGGATATTAAAGCATTACCTGCCGATGGTATGCTGCAGCCTAATCAGACGGTCACCGCACATATCACTATTGTTGATCCCGGCTCTGGTGCGCAGGGCTATGAACTTGAACTCTGCCTGCCCCGTCGTGATACCGGGCTTGAGTGCACCGGACAACCATTCAAGTAATATACGGCCCCTGACAAACGGTGAACTATGGACAGGCCTATACATATTGGCCCGCACGTATTACACGGGCGGGCACTGCTTGCGCCCATGGCAGGTCTTAGCGACCAGCCCTTTCGTAACATCTGTCGTTCTTTTGGTGCAGCACTGGCTGTATCAGAGATGAGTATTGCTGATACCAGACTGTGGCACTCACGCAAGAGCGGGACCCGTCTGGATTTTCAGGGTGAGAATGGTCTGCGTGTCCTGCAGATTGCCGGCAGTGAACCCACACAACTGGCTGAAGCAGCACGCGCTGCTGCCGGACTAGGTGCTGATATTGTTGATATTAATATGGGCTGCCCGGCCAAAAAAGTCTGCAAAAAGCTCTCTGGTTCAGCACTACTTAAAGATGAACTTCTGGTTAGCCGTATTCTTGAGGCCGTCACATCAGCATGCAAACTGCCGGTTACTTTAAAAATGCGCACGGGCTGGGCCCCTGATAACCGCAACGGTGTACGCATAGCAAAAATTGCTGAAGCCGCTGGAATTGCTGCACTGGCTGTACATGGGCGAACTCGTGCCTGCATGTTTCATGGCAAGGCCGAATACAATACTATCCGGGAAATTAAATCAGCTGTCTCCATACCTGTATTTGCAAATGGTGACATTGTGTCAGCCAGAAAAGCATCGGAGGTGCTCCTGGCAACTGGAGCAGATGCCGTCATGATTGGACGGGGCGCTTTAGGACGTCCATGGATTTTCCATGAACTCAACCACTCTCTGGACGAACAGCTGGCTGGTGAAAATTTAACCAACGGGTCAGTTTCTCTGCAAGCACAACGTGATACTATTGTGCAGCATCTAAACGCATTACATCAGCTGTATGGAGAAGATCGTGGTGTTCGGGTGGGAAGGAAGCATCTGACCTGGTACTGCAAGTACCTTAAAGGCTCCACAGAATTTCGTAAGCAGATAGTACGAATTGAGAGCGCCGAACATCAGCTGCACTTAACCATGGATTTCTTAGATAAATTTCAGGATCTGCAGGAAACTCTTGAACAATCGGAGTATTCCCGGAATAAAGTATTCAGTGCCAAAGAAAATATCAAAAAAGAAAGTGTCAGCAGCCAAACAGAAGGCTGAGTCTAAAAAAACTGAATTCCCGGTTCAAAGTCGCAATCGATTACTAAGAAATTTTACTGAAGACGCTCTGCGTTCTTACTTTAAAAACCTTAACGGACATAAACCAGCCGATATATACAAATTGGTAATGGGTGAAGTTGAGCCCCCACTGTTACATTCAGTAATGGAATATACCGATGGAAATCAGTCACTTGCGTCAGAGATACTAGGCATTAACCGGGCTACTCTGCGCAAGAAACTCAAACAGTATCGCCTGAATAACTAGTTCCACACCAGATCACAACAGATATCACATCTGATCACCTTAACGATTCACACATACCCATGAATACATCACTCAGAGCACTAATTAGCGTCTCAGATAAAACAGGCGTAGTTGAATTCGCCCAAGCACTGGAAAAACTAGGCGCAGATATTCTTTCCACAGGCGGAACAGCTAAAGCACTTAGAGAAGCCGGAGTAGCGGTAACAGATGTATCAGAAGTAACCGGCTTCCCTGAGATTATGGATGGTCGAGTTAAAACACTACACCCGCTCATACACGGTGGATTACTCGGGCGTGGTACACACGACCAGGATGTCATGAATGAACACGGTATCACACAGATAGATGTGTTGGCTGTGAACCTTTATCCCTTTGAGGCCACTGTTGCAAACCCCGACTGCACTTTTGCACAGGCAATTGAAAATATAGATATTGGCGGCCCCACAATGATTCGCGCAGCCGCAAAAAATCATGCCCATGTTGCAGTGGTCGTTGACCCCACAGACTATGACGACATTGCTAAGGAACTGGCAGAAACCAACGGCACTATTTCCAGTGACACCCGGCAGCAACTTGCTAAAAAAGCATTTTTACATACCGGTTGCTATGACGCGGCCATCGCAGGCTATTTACGCAGCCAGGATGATGATGAGGAATTCCCTGAACGCTTACCCGTGGGTCTCAAATTGCGGGAGACCCTGCGTTACGGTGAAAACCCCCATCAGTCTGCCGCCTTGTATACAACACCAGGAACAGCTCCAGGCACTCTGGTAGCTGCCGAACAATTACAGGGCAAACCGCTTTCCTTTAACAACATTGCTGATGCCAATGCTGCACTTGAATGTGTGAAATCACTGGGTGATGCTGGCTGCGTCATTGTCAAACATGCCAACCCCTGCGGCGTTGCTCTTAATGACGATCAGATTGCTGCCTATCAGGGCGCCTATACCTGTGACCCTACTTCTGCCTTTGGCGGTATTATTGCTTTCAATCGCCCGCTAACAGCAGCCGTTGCCCAGGCCATCATTGATCAACAATTTGTAGAAGTGGTGGTTGCTCCCACATACGAACAGGGTGCCGCCGAAGTCTTTGCGTCCAAACCCAATATCCGGGTACTTGCCTGTGGCAACTGGGACGCCGCTGCTACTTCTAGCTTGATGTTGCAGCAAGTAGAAGGCGGTATGCTGGTTCAGGATAAGGACATAGCCTGCATTACTCGTGACGACCTTAAGATAGTGAGTGAACGTCAACCAAGTGAGCAAGAAATAACTGATGCACTGCTGGCCTGGAAAGTGGCGCGCTTCGTTAAATCCAATGCGATTGTCTATGGCAAAGACAATACCATCCTCGGCATCGGTGCTGGTCAGATGAGCCGCATCATGAGTGCAGAAATTGCCGGACAAAAAGCCGCTGAAGCCAGTCTGGAGCTAAATGGTGCTGCCATGGCATCAGATGCCTTTTTCCCCTTCCGGGATGGCATTGATGTGGCAGCAAAATATGGCATCAAGGTAGTTATTCAGCCCGGTGGCTCCATGCGCGATGAAGAAGTAATTGCCGCTGCCAATGAACACGGTATGGCAATGCTATTTACTGGGATGCGACATTTCCGCCACTAAGGGTTTGCCGGACTTGATTGAGAACGGGGTCAGGCCCCATGCTTCTTACTATAATTAGCTTAATAGAAATTATTTATTCTAGTAATGATTTGGGAGTCTGACCCCAAATTGCTCATCAAACAGGAACACCCATGAAAATTCTGGTAGTCGGCAGTGGTGGTCGTGAACATGCTTTAGCCTGGGCGCTTGCGCGTTCTGCGCGCGTAGAAGAAGTCATTGTCGCACCTGGTAACGCCGGGACAGATGCAGAAAATAAAGTTCGCAATATTGCCATCAGCGCAGATGACATCAATGGACTCTTGCAGCTGGTACAGATGCAGAATATTGATCTGACAGTTATCGGCCCTGAAGCACCACTGGTTGCCGGAATTGTTGATACATTTAAGGCTGCCGGTTTACGTTGCTTCGGACCCACAGCAGCAGGCGCTCAACTGGAAGGCTCCAAGGCCTACACTAAAGAATTTCTCGAGCGCCATAACATCCCTACCGCTGGCTACAGGGACTTTACTGACCCTGAGGCAGCACTCGCCTATGCACAGGAATGCAGCCTGCCCACCGTCGTCAAAGCAGATGGCCTTGCAGCGGGTAAGGGCGTCATTATTGCCAACACGCGTAACGAAGCTACCGCTGCCGTAAATCTCATGATGGGTGACAAAGCCTTCGGTGATGCCGGTAACAAAGTGGTTATTGAAGATTTTCTGGTGGGCGAAGAAGCCAGCTTCATGGCTATTATCGATGGTGAAGATATCCTGCCGCTGGCCACCTCACAGGATCACAAAGCCCGTGATGAGGGCGATAAGGGGCCCAATACAGGTGGCATGGGCGCTTATTCACCTGCACCGGTCATTGATACCGCTATGGCGGAAAGAGTCATGCAGGAGGTCATGCAACCTACAGTCGAGGGGCTTAAGAAGGATGGTGAACACTACACCGGTTTTCTGTATGCCGGATTGATGATCGGTGATGACGGCGTGCCCAAAGTCCTTGAATTCAATTGCCGCATGGGTGACCCGGAAACTCAGCCGATACTCTTCCGACTTAAAACAGATCTGGTTGATCTCATTGATGCAGCACTGGATCACAACCTCAGCGACACAGAAGCGGAATGGGACCCACGTCCTGCACTGGGCGTTGTGCTTGCCTCAGGCGGTTACCCTGACAGCTACAACAAAGGCAATGCCATCAGCGGCCTGGATGCTGATAGTTCAGATGAACACCTGAAAATCTTCCATGCCGGCACTAAAGAACAGGATGGCAAAGTACTCACCAACGGCGGCCGGGTACTCTGCTGTGTCGCCTTAGGCGATACCGTTGCTGATGCCCAGAGCCAAGCCTACGGACTGGTTGACCAGGTCAGCTGGGACAAGGTGTATTGTCGGCGGGATATTGGGTATCGGGCAGTCAAAAGAGGATCGAGCTAGGCGATCATCACTGTTTTTTCTTTTGATAAAACCCAAACCTGCCAGAGCGGAAGCCAATAACCAGACTGCAGCAGGAACTGGCACAGCAGAACCAAGGACTATATAGCCTGACTTCTTAACCCTATCTTGGGGGGGGGCAGCGAAGGTATGCTGCATTATGTTAAAAGGTTGATTCTCATGCCCTAACTGAAAAACCCCGCACTAGCAGGGTTTTTAGATCGCACGAGGCTTTAGGGATGTCCGTGAAGCTGTGCTTCACGAGATCCAAATTCTGGCTGAGCTCGAAGCTGCGCTTCCAGCCCTAGCTATCATTTAAGATTCACCTTTTGACCTTCCAGCACTTGCTGCGCGTGTGCTGGAAGCTCGGCTCATCTTTTCATGCCCTCGAAGAATTGGTCATTGGTTTTAGTATCCTGCATCTTACCCAGCAGGAATTCTATGGCCGCTAACTCATCCATCGGGTGCAGCACTTTACGCAGTACCCAGATTTTCTGCAGTACGTCGGGTTCGATCAGCAGGTCTTCCTTACGCGTACCGGAGCGATTGATGTTGATTGACGGATAGACCCGTTTCTCAGCAATACGACGGTCCAGATGAATTTCCAGGTTACCCGTGCCTTTGAACTCTTCGTAGATAACGTCATCCATCTTGGAGCCGGTATCGACCAGTGCGGTGGCAATAATGGTCAGGCTACCGCCTTCTTCAATATTACGTGCAGCACCAAAGAAACGTTTCGGTCTGTGCAGTGCATTAGCATCCACACCACCTGTCAGCACCTTGCCCGATGAAGGAATCACGGTGTTGTAAGCACGTGCGAGACGCGTAATGGAATCAAGTAGGATGACCACATCTTTCTTGTGCTCAACCAAGCGCTTAGCCTTCTCAATCACCATTTCTGCAACCTGAACATGTCGGCTGGCTGGCTCATCAAATGTACTGGAGACCACTTCACCACGTACCGTACGCTCCATCTCTGTGACTTCTTCCGGGCGCTCATCGATGAGCAATACCATAAGCACCACATCAGGACTATTGGTAACGATTGAGGTAGCTATATTCTGCAGCAACATCGTCTTACCAGCCTTCGGTGGTGACACGATCAAACCGCGCTGACCTTTACCAATCGGCGCAACCATATCGATCATACGCCCGGTAAGATCTTCTGTGCTGCCATTCCCCTGCTCCAGCACCAGTGCTTCACGCGGGAATAAGGGGGTCAGGTTCTCAAATGCCACCTTACGGCGCGCATTCTCTGGCTCATCAAGATTAATTTCAGCAACTTTGAGCAACGCAAAATAGCGTTCGCCTTCTTTAGGCGCTCGTATCAGGCCGCCAACGGTATCACCGGTACGCAAATTAAAACGCCGGATCTGACTGGGTGACACATAAATGTCATCCGGCCCGGCCAGGAAGGAACTGTCTGCTGAGCGCAGGAAGCCAAAACCATCCTGCAATATCTCGAGAGTACCCTCACCGTAAATCGACTCACCCTTGGCACCATGTGCTTTCAGAACCTCAAAAATAATGTCCTGTTTCCGTGACCTGGCAAGGTTTTGGAGCCCAACCGCTTCTGCCATGGCAACCAGTTCAGCTGCCTGCATATTCTTCAGTTCATTGAGGTAGTGAAGATCACCAGCTTGCTCAAGCTCGGCTTTGGTGACTATATCATCGGCTGTGAAATTCCCGGTCTCTTCCGAGGCCTGCTTACGCCGCCTGGGCCTCTTCTTATTGGAATGACCGTCCCCTGATTTTCCACGATTATTATTTTTTGATCGTGTACGCGCTGAATTACCCAAGTAGCCTCTCACAAGTTAGCTTCCAGAAAATCTTTGAGCTGCTGCTTTGATGTTGCGCCCACATGCTGCGCTTCGACCACTCCGCCTTTGAACAGAATCAATGTAGGAATACTGCGTATTCCATACTGACCCGGGACCTTGGGGTTGGCGTCTATATCAAGTTTCACAATTTGCAGGCGATCCTGGTAATCACCGGCAAGCTCATCAAGGATTGGTGCTACAGCCTTACATGGGCCACACCACTCCGCCCAAAAATCTACCAATACAGGTACATCTGATTGCACTACATCTGACTCAAAAGTGTCGTCACTGATATGAACTAAACTCATAATTTCGTCTATTTGAAGTTGATTAAAGTTGATTAAAGTTAGCTGAAACAGTAAAAAGGGTCGCCGCACGGGAACCGCGATTAAATTCCTCCCCCTCTAAGTACGATCCATATTCCCGGTTTGGGTCGATTAAGGCCGTCATTAAGGCGCTTGGTAAAAGCGTCTTCTGGCCAGATTAGGGGTGCTGGTATTATGGCGGGTACGGCTAGTGCCGTATGACAGCCTTATTTTGAACCTGTAACGAGCAAGAATGCAAGTACTAATAAACATTTTTTCCTCTCGGGATTGCTTTTCCCGGGAGTATATTTAAGGGTAATTATGACCAAAACTGGAAAAGTCCGCTTTGACTCACTCGACCTGCCTGCCAAACTACAGGCCGGTGTAGACAAGGCTGGGTTTGAGTTCTGTACGCCCATTCAGGCACAAACGCTGCCCCGTGCTTTGAGCGGCCACGATGTCGCAGGCCAGGCGCAAACCGGGACGGGTAAAACCGCAGCCTTCTTGCTCGCCACCTTACACCGAATGCTAAAAAATGCAGATGGTAAGGATGAACAGCAACAGCACCCGCGCGCAATTATGTTGGCACCTACCCGCGAACTGGCTATTCAGATCAATGAAGACGCTAAAACACTGGGGAGTGGCACTAACTTCAAATTTCAGGTTGTATACGGCGGTTCAGATTACGAAAGGCAACGGACCAAACTCGAACAAGGTGTTGATGTACTGATTGGTACGCCCGGTCGTTTTATCGATTATCTCAAACAAGGCGTGTTTAACCTTAAACATGTCGAGGTTGTCGTGCTCGATGAAGCCGATCGCATGTTCGATCTGGGTTTTATTAAAGATATACGGTATGTACTGCGCCGACTGCCGGAGGCAGATAAGCGGCTGAACCTGCTGTTCTCAGCTACCCTGAGTCAGAAAGTGCTGGAACTTGCGTTTGAGCACATGAACGACCCTGACACTGTACGCATAGAGCCGGAGAAGATGACGGCCGACCGCGTCACTCAATGCGTCTATTTTCCCAGTAACCGGGAAAAGATTCCGCTGCTCATTGGCCTGCTACGCAGCAAGGATGCCACTCGCACCATGGTTTTTGTGAACACCAAACGTGAAGCCGAAAAACTGGAGCGTTTTCTTAACTTCAACGATATCGGTGCCAGTGCAATATCAGGGGACGTGCCACAGAATAAACGCATACGCATGCTGAAGAGCTTTCAGGACGGGGCTCTGAAAGTACTCGTCGCAACAGACGTCGCATCACGTGGCCTGCATATTTCTGAAGTCTCGCATGTTATTAACTATGACGTACCAAATGATCCGGAAGATTATGTGCATCGCATTGGTCGTACAGCGCGTGCCGGTGCAGCTGGTGATTCCATTACTTTTGCCTGTGAAACTCATGCAATGTCATTACCTGATGTAGAGAAATACATTGGCAATCCCATTCCCAGAGCCACTCTGGACCCGGAATTACTGGTAAAAATTAAAATTCCACCCGCACCACCACGTAAAGAGCGTGGCAGGCCCGGTGGTCGTGGCGGGAATCGAAGTGGCGGCGGTCATCGCCGACGATAGAAACAGAAACTTCAGCGCCAACTGAATGCCGGCCTAAAGCCTGCCGTCATTTCATATCCACCAACCTACCCCATCTATAAAGTAATGCCCTTCTGTATCCTTAGGAGGCATTCTGGTATCTGGCTTACGGATAGCAACGACAGCCGCCAGCCCATATTCAACAGCCGCATCCAGCACCGGAATACTGTCATCTACAAACAAAGTAGTTGCGGGATCAAACTGCAGTTTTTCTTGTAATTGACACCAAAAATCAGGGTGCTCTTTCGGCACCCCAAAATCGTGCGAGCACACAAATTCATCAAACCACTGATCCAGACCCGTAACTGCCTTTTTCAAATCAAGTGCATGTTGATGCGCATTGGTTACCAGCACCAACCGCTTATTGCCCGCTTTTACTGCATCAAGAAAGGTCCTGGCACCTGGCAAAAAACGTATACGGTCATGACTGGATTTTTTTAGTGCCAGCAAGTCCAGTCCAAGCTGCTCCGTCCAGAATTCCAGACAATACCACTCAAGTGTGCCTTCACGCCCTGAATACAGGTCATAGATATGCTGGCAGGCAGCGTCTTCGGTAATATCATGTTGTTCAGCATAAACGCCTGGCACAAGCTCACGCCAAAAATAATTATCAAATGCAAGATCAAGCACTGTCCCATCCATATCCAGCAGGATGGTGTCATAGTGCACCCAGTTAATTGTGGATAACTGCTTTTGGAAATTTTTGTTCATATCCTGTAGTTTCTCATGCCAGAAGCAGTTCAAGAACTCTGGATAACTAAATTCAGAACAGACTAAGCCAACGGACACATTTATGCACCAAGAGCTTGCAACACTCGTTCAGCCTGTAACCACAGTAGCCACCATGGCCGGCAACCGAATTCTGGAAATTTACAATACCGAGTTTGAGGTAGAGACCAAGGATGATCAGTCACCACTGACTGCGGCTGACAAGGCTTCACATATCACCATCATTGAAGCTCTGGCTGAGCTTACCCCTGAAATTCCAATTCTTTCAGAAGAGTCTGTTGAAGTGCCATGGGAAGAACGTTCACAATGGCCTGAATACTGGCTCATAGATCCACTTGATGGCACCAAAGAATTCATCAAAAAGAACGGTGAATTTACAGTCAATATTGCTTTAATCCAAGGCAATCAGGCCGTATTTGGTGTTGTCTATGTGCCTGTAACTGGTCGCTGTTTTTATGGCTTTCAAGGAGGCGGTTCGTTCGAACTTACTGCAACAGGCGAGACCAAAAAAATCTGCGTAACCTCACCTGCACCTGACCCTGTAAGGGTTGTTGGCAGTCGCTCACATCGGGGCGAGCTGGTTGATGCATACCTGAATAAGCTTGGTAATCATGTCATGGTGCCCATGGGTAGCTCACTCAAGCTATGCCTCATAGCAACAGGTGAAGCCGATATTTATCCACGTCTGGGTCTCACCTCTGAATGGGATACTGCAGCTGCACAAGCTGTAGTCGAATGCGCAGGGGGTAAAGTTGTTCAGCTCGATGGAAGCCCCATTATGTATAATGCCAAGAAAGATATTCTAAACCCCCACTTTCTGGTATTTGGTGATCTGGCAAGGGACTGGACAAGTTACCTGTAAACAATACAAGGCAGTATGTCGAACTGGCTAAATCCTGTTAGAATTATCACCATACAGGGCCTTCAGGCCTACACACAATAAAAGAAAAATTACCACACCTGATCTGCAAAAGCCTGTGATAAAGGCAGGTGAAATATAGGCAAGTGCCGCCTGATTAATTCTGGCCACTCACCTGAATGAGTAACATTAATGACTGCAACTATAGAAATATCTACTTTTGGTAAACGTGGCCGTCTCAAGGAGTTACGTGTAGCACACAGAGACCTGGATATCACCATATCCAAACTGGCTAATAATCCTGAAGTCGATCAACTCAGAGTAAAACGACTAAAAAAACGCAAACTGGTCTTGAAAGATATGATCATTCATCTTGAAAGTGAATTAATTCCAAACCTGAACGCCTGACACCCAAACCCTATGCAGTCATAGCAAAAAAACTAAATATTGCTGCTGTATTTGGTAGCGCGTTTAACTAGTGTCAAGCATTCTTACAAACCCGTTTACCCCTTAACGACCTGTTTAATGGGCATTCCGGCTTTTAGCCTTTCACATCAACTGCATATAGTGAGGAAGGCGACCGTTATTTAATCCAGTACCTCATCCATTTCAGATTTAGGGTTCAATCCCTATTTCCTCAACAACAGCTGCTTGATCCTTTGCTTCTAACATCGGATCAGAAGCTGTCTCTTCAGTTTCAGTAAAGCCCATATCACCCTCATCTTCATGGTCAACACTATCAGCAGGACCACCACATGCTACCAGCAGCAAGCACCCAGCTAACACACTCAAGATTTGAACATTCATACTTGGACCCCTTAATTGATTAATTTATTCAGAAAAAATTCAAGTTCCTGCCCAATCTCAGACAGTACGTCTATAAGCCGATGATCACTATTCATAAACACCACCCGGGCATTTGCAGCAGCACCAAAACGTGCGCTGTTCTGCCAGGGAATAACCTCATCATGCCAGCCATGCACGATAACAACAGGACACTCCGGTATCCCTGGTGTGTCCTGTTCATAGCCTGGCATATAGAAAGCAGGAGCCATAAGAAACAGCCCCACAGGTTGAGTCATAGTCGCAACAGCTGCTGCAACATGCCCGCCCATACTGCTGCCAACAAGCACATAGGGCTCCAGATTGCTTGTACACCACTGTTGCAATAACTCAACGCGTGCATGTGGATCATCCAGACCCTGATAATCCAGTGAATCAACCTGGCAGCCGGCCTCTTCAGCAATAGCAGCTAAGATTTTGATCTTGGTCCCCCATGGGCCACTTTCCTTACCATGAGAAAAACATACACGCACGAGTTATTGGGTATCCCTAGACTTAGCAGTGACTTTAGTTTTTGAGCTGGCTGCAGGGTCATGCAGCACGCCCGGGCCCCATACCAGCTCATCCAGACTGGGGTCCCAGCCATACTCATCCATATTTAACTGTCCATTACGCACCACAATACCCTCCTCCTCCAGCAGAGCCACCTGGCGTTTGAAGCCATTGCTATCAGGAGGCAAGGCAATACGCCCCTGAACATTTACAATCCTATGCCAGGGCAACTGCATCTCACTGGGTGCTGCAGCCAGTGCACGACCGACCATCCTGGCCACCCGTCTTGGCAACCCAGCAAGGCTTACTATTTGCCCATAGCTGGCAACCTTACCTTCAGGGATCAGTGCCACCTGCTTCCAAATACGTTTATAACTATCACTGCCTGACATACAGCATAGTGTAGCCGAGCCCTGCACAATATGGGGATAATACAACCTGAAAACTTAAACTAAATAAATATGACAGATACAGCATGGCGCTTCTGGGTTGACCGTGGCGGAACATTTACAGACATTATCGGGTGTGCCCCTGATGGGGGCACACATACCCTTAAGCTGCTTTCTGATAATCACTCACAGTATCCAGATGCTGCTGCTGAAGGCATTTATCGCATACTAGAAATGGGTAGTACCCCTGCAAACAAACCCCAGACAATTGCTGAAATTCGCATGGGTACAACTGTGGCAACAAATGCCCTGTTAGAAAGAACAGGAGCAGCAACAGCTTTACTCACTACACGAGGGTTTCGTGATGTCTTACGTATTGGCAATCAAAGTCGGCCTGCCCTTTTTAACCTAAATATCTGCAAACCAGAAATGCTTTACCAGGATGTTGCCGAAGTTAATGAACGTATAGACTCAAATGGCAATATTCTTGAGGCACTCCAAACCGATAACCTGAAAAAAGTCCTGCAACAATTGCAGGTAAATGGAATTCAATCTATTGCTATCTGCTTCATGCATGCCTGGTGTAATGCTACGCATGAAAAAATAGCCGCTAAACTTGCTAAGGCTGTTGGTTTTAATCAGGTATCTGTCTCACATGAAGTAAGTCCACTGATGAAATTTGTCAGTCGTAGCAGCACCACCGTTGCTGATGCCTATTTGTCTCCTGTGATATCGCAATATATAAATAGCTTCCAGGAGGCACTGAAATCCTATGGGATTAGCTGCCCACGCATACTGTTTATGCAAAGCAATGGCGGACTTGTTACCGCAGAACAGTTTCGTGGCAAGGACAGCATCCTCTCTGGGCCAGCCGGCGGTGTCGTAGGGATGGCAGCAGCTGCCAGGCAAGCAGATCTTGAGCACCTGATTGGCTTTGATATGGGCGGCACTTCCACTGATGTTTCTGTTTATGCAGGCAGCCCTGAAATAGTTAATGAAACCCTCATTGAGGGCATACATATGCGCAGCCCCATGATTCGCATACATACTATTGCAGCAGGTGGCGGCTCTATCCTGACTTTTGCAGATGGTCGTTTGCAAGTTGGTCCTGAATCAGCCGGAGCAGATCCGGGGCCCATGAGCTACGGTCGAGGCGGACCATTAACTATAACTGATGCAAATATTTTTCTTGGCCGGGTTCAACCGCGATGGTTTCCACAGGTATTTGGTCCGGATGCCAACCAACCACTTAATACAGAAAAAGTATCTGCTGCATTTATAGGTCTAGCCCATCAATTAAATGCCAATGGCTTTAATTATTCACCAGAAGAAACAGCTGCAGGTTTTCTTACAGTGGCTATCGACAATATGGCAAATGCATTACGCCATATTTCTATCCAGCAAGGCGTGGACCCTCAAGTCTTTACACTATGCTGCTTTGGTGGTGCAGGGGGCCAACACGCTTGTCAGGTTGCTGACAGCCTTGGTATGACTCATATCCTGCTGGACCCTCTTGCACCAGTCCTCTCAGCATGGGGCATGGGCAATGCTGTTTTACGCAGCTACCGACAACTGGCAGTTAATATATTGCTGGAAGAATCTACACTTGAAGAACTTAAGCCGCGCTGTAAACAGTTAGCAGATGAATGTTGCTCAGAACTACATAGTCAGGGAATCAGTGATGTCACTACCCGCACATGGCTATATCTGAAAATTACTGACAGTAATACAAGTCTTCCAGTCACAGCAGATAGTGTAGCGGGACTGAAACAGGCATTTCTTCAGGCACATCAGGCACGTTTCGGCTTTACCACTCATAACAGCACCACAGAAATTCACCTGGAAATTGAATCCATACGTGTTGAAGCTGAAAGTATCCCCACACCCGCATCAACCAAAGACCACCCTAACCCGGTTGCTTCAGCCCATATACCAGTCAAAACAAATTCAGTAGCAAAGGTGTATCTGGACGGACGCTGGCAAACCATACCCGTTTACAAGCAACAACAACTGCAGCCAGGCATGTCATTTTCCGGGCCAGCCCTGATTGTTGAAACCAACAGCACCACAGTTGTTGATACGGACTGGACACTAACCGTCAATCACAAACAGCAATTACTAATGGTACGCACCACCTGCCCTGAACCAAACCAGCAAAAAGATGACAGTGCTGATCCCATAAGACTAGAGATATTTAACAATCAGTTTATGCATATTGCTGAAGAAATGGGGGTAATACTGCAAAAAACAGCTCGGTCAGTAAATATCAAGGAGCGACTTGATTTTTCCTGTGCACTATTTACTACCACCGGTGACCTTATTGCCAATGCGCCACATGTGCCAGTACACCTAGGCTCAATGGATGACAGCATTAAATCACTGCTACAACAACATGCTACTAAACTCCAGGCTGGCACATGCTTCCTGAGCAATGCCCCCTACAATGGTGGCACCCACCTTCCAGATATCACAGTTATTTCTCCTGTCATCAATGCTGATAAAAAACTTATCTTTATTGTTGCATCACGTGCTCACCATGCTGACATTGGTGGCATTACACCAGGCTCTATGCCGCCAAACAGTCAGCATATTGGCGAAGAAGGGATAATTTTTGATAATCAGGAAATTATACAAAACGGTGAATTTCTGCATAAGGATTTATTGCGACAGTTAACTACAGGAAAGTATCCGGCACGCAACCCAGAACAAAATATTGCCGATATACAAGCCCAGATTGCCGCCAATGAGCGTGGTCGGACATTACTGCTGGAAATGGTAAACCAGTATGGCAGTTCCGTTGTAACTGCATACACACAACACGTACAGGATAATGCAGAAGAATCCGTACGGCAGGCTATCCAGATGCTGACACCAGCCGATGGAAACTGCTTTAGTTATCCGTTTGATAATGGCCAGCAAATCAACGTAAAGATTAGTATTAGTGATGACAAGCGGGAAGCCATTATAGATTTTACCGGTACATCTGCAGTACAGAACAATAACCTGAATGCACCCTCCTCAGTATGCATGGCAGCAATATTGTATGTATTTCGCACTCTGGTAAAAGCCAATATCCCACTCAATGCCGGGTGTCACAAACCTCTAAAAGTTATTATTCCTGATGATTCCATGCTGAACCCACACTTCCCGGCAGCCGTGGTAGGCGGCAATGTAGAAACATCACAATGCATAACTGATGCACTTTACGGTGCACTGGGGATTCTGGCCGCCTCACAAGGAACCATGAATAACCTTAGTTTTGGTAATGATGAATTTCAGTATTATGAAACCATTTGTGGCGGTGCCGGTGCCGGTGCAGATTTTAATGGAGCTGATGCTGTACAAACACATATGACAAACTCAAGAATGACAGATACCGAAGTACTTGAATCACGCTTCCCCATATTAGTGCAGGAATTTTCTATCCGGCCCAACTCAGGTGGAAGAGGTGCATTTACAGGTGGAAATGGCGTGGTACGTAAACTGAAGTTTTGTACAACCATGAGCGCTGCCATACTATCCAATCATCGGAAGATTAAACCGTTCGGAATGGCCGGTGGTGGCAATGCACTGACTGGTGAAAATACTATCATCCGTAATGATGGTCGTATCGAGAAACCCGGCAATATTGCATTAACAATTGTTCAGGAGGGTGATGTGCTG
The DNA here is from genome assembly GCA_024229935.1 of Gammaproteobacteria bacterium. Classification (GTDB taxonomy): domain Bacteria; phylum Pseudomonadota; class Gammaproteobacteria; order Steroidobacterales. The sequence goes on from JAAERX010000009.1 coordinate 43,530, forward strand.
ATAATTGAGACACCCGGTGGTGGTGGATATGGCATACCACCTGACAAAATGTAAGCTAAGCCTATGACTTGGGAAATTGCACTCGTACTCGGTATCCTGCTGGTTGCCCTGATCCTCTTCATTACCGAATGGCTGCGCATGGATGTCGTGGCACTCGCAGTACTCGGCGTACTTGCCATTACCGGACTGGTAAATGCCAGTGATGCACTCTCCGGCTTTAGTAACCCTGCTGTAATTACTGTTTGGGCCATGTTTATACTGAGTGATGGCCTCACCCGCACCGGTATTGCTGACATCCTTGGAACCCAGGTGCTTAAAGTGGCCGGTCAACGGGAAGTCACCCTGACCATTGTAATTATGCTGACTGCCGGTGGGCTCTCAGCCTTCATGAACAACATTGGTGTGGCAGCGCTCATGCTGCCGGTAGTTGTGGATATTTGCAGACGCACAGAAATACCCGCCTCACGACTCCTAATGCCGCTTGCCTATGGTTCACTGCTGGGTGGCCTGACTACGCTGATCGGTACACCACCAAACCTGCTTATTGATAGTGCTTTAGATGCTGCCGGATTGCAGGGCTTTAGTCTGTTTGATTTTGCACCGGTTGGGCTTGGAGTCATGCTGGTTGGCACAGCATTTGTCGCTTTTTTTGGTCGGCATATGTTACCCAACCGCCCTACAGGTATGGGTTCAAAACAGCGTAGCCAAAGAAATTTACGCGCACTATACGGCTTGCAGGAACGCACCTTCATGATGCGCATCCCGGAAGATTCCCTACTGGTAGGCAAAAGCCTCGCTGCAAGTCGTATTGGATCTGCAGTCGGTCTGATTATTGTTGCCCTTGATCGCTGTGACAAAATTGAAGCCCTACCCTCACGTAAAACCATCCTTGAAGGCGGCGACAAGCTTCTCGTTCAGGGTCGACTGGACCGATTTGAAGAGCTACGTCGCTGGGGCGAGGTTGTTATTGAACGTGAAGCGCCCTTACTGAAAACGCTGGTAAATGAACGCGTCAATCTGGTTGAAGCAGGGATCGCAGATGATTCGGCACTGGTAAAAGACCTCCTTAATCACACAGATTTTCGGCGTCGCTTTGGTGTTAACGTTCTGGCAATCCGACGTAGAGAGCTGGTGCGGCGTGTTAATATTTCAAACGTACCCTTACGCTGTGGTGATTGCCTGCTGATGCAGGGCAACCAGGAAGCGCTGGATAAACTGGAGCGCTCTCCTGAATTCACTAACATCAAAGCTGTGGATGAAGAACAGCTAACTGAGGTATATCGGTTACAAGAAAGTGTATTTGTCATCCGAATTCCCAGAAATTCAAAACTGGGCGGACAGAGTCTTGCTAAAAGCAGGCTTGGCGATGCATTTGATTTTCGTCTACTGGCAACTTTCAGAGAAAATGTACTGCAGCTGATGCCAGAGCCAGATGAACTGTTGCTGGGTGGAGACCTGATGCTCTTACAGGGGCGTCCAGAAGACCTGGATGAACTACGTGGTCTGCAGGAACTAGAAATAGACAGTGACGTATCACCCCAGTTTAATACTTATGAGTCAGACCGCCTCGGATTACTGGAAGCAACCCTTAATCCACAATCTGAACTGGCAGGCCAATCAATCAGTGATATCAACTTCCGGGAGAAATACGGACTGGAATTGGTTGCTATCTGGCGTTCTGGCCAGGCAATTCGTTCTGAACTTGACCGGCTCACACTTGAGTTTGGCGATGCCCTGTTACTCATAGGCCCACGCAAAAAAATTAATGTCTTTAGCAAAGAACAGGATTTCATTGCATTAACTGCTCCCGCTAAACCCGGTCCTGACCTCTACCGTGCACCACGGGCAGGCATCATCATGCTTGGCGTGATTATTTCCGTACTTATGGGCTGGCTGCCCATTGCTATTGCCGCAGTGCTGGGTGCAACCTGCATGGTCATCTCAGGCTGCCTAAATATGGAGCAGGCCTACAGAGCTATAGACTGGCGAGCAGTATTCCTGATTGCCGGCATGCTGCCTCTTGGAATAGCCATGCAGGACAGTGGCACAGCCACCTTTGTGGCTGGCCAGGTAATGAGCCTGCTGGGCGACATGGGCCCCTGGACTGTAATTGCAGGGCTATACCTGCTAACTGCTCTAGCCACGATGATTATTCCCACCGCTGCGCTGGTCGTATTAATGTCACCCATAGTTCTGTCTGCCACTGCTGAAATGGGTATCGCTCCACAGACAGCAATGATGGCCATAGCCATGGCCGCATCCGCAAGTTTCACTAGTCCAATCTCACATCCGGCCAATATTCTTGTTATGGGCCCTGGTGGTTATAAATTTTCTGATTACATAAAACTTGGTGTACCGCTCACATTAATCGTATTCGTGACCGTGATGTTTTTACTACCAATTTTTTGGCCAATTGTTTATATCAAGTGATTACAACTGCCGAAGACAGCTAATAAAGCTATCTGATAGTCTAAGCATTGGTGTCAGGAGCAGGCATTTTTACAAGGCTTTACCTCTCTAGAAATATTTCATTGAGCTACAATGATTGCTAATAATGAGAAGCAGTGTGGGGTGAGCATCTTCATCCACTGCAACACAATAAACATCACAGACAGTGACTAGCTTCAAATAAATGCCATTCTTTAGTTATTTTAAATGACCAACTAATCCAAATTAGGAGCTAACAATAAAAAGTTTCACCTAATGCTGGATTTTTTATTTGACTGGTCAAAATTAAGGCAGCAACACCGTCGATCCGGTCGTCTGCCGTGACTCAAGTGCCCGATGCGCATCCGCCACTTCAGCCAGTAGCCAAGTCTGGCCAATTTTAATTTTGACGACACCAGACTCAAGAACAGTAAACACTTCAGCAGCAGCCGTCCGTAAATCTTCTGGTGTAGTAATAAAATCAAACACTGCCGGACGAGTAAGAAATAAGGACCCACGTCTGGATAATTCAATTAATGGCACAGGTTCTACAGGGCCCGAGGCATTACCAAATGACACCATTGTGCCATGCGGCCTTAAGCAATCAAGCGACTGAGTGAACGTGTCTTTACCCACTGAGTCATACACTGCAGCGACACCCTCACCGCCACTTGCAGCACGAACCTGCGCAATAAAATCAGGTGCATCCGCCAACACCACGGTGGCACAACCATGCCGTTTGGCCAGCTCAGCTTTCTCAGGTGTACTAACCACACCGATAACATTGACCCCCAGAT
>JAAERX010000010.1 GCA_024229935.1 Gammaproteobacteria bacterium
ACCTCGATGGGGGCGTTATATGACGGCCTTTACGATAGACGCAGGCGACATTCTGCTGAATGAAACAGCAAAAGTAGACCTTTTGTTTGATGCAGTTCCTGTCGTGCGTGGTGATACCGGTGATCCGTGTACCGTGTCACCTGCAACTTGCACTGGGTACAAACATATTACCTATCCCGGCCCGCCCGAACCGAACGACCCTCCAACGAGTGCAACGGGTGCACCGGGTGCAATACATGCCCCCGATCACGTACTGCCGATAGGTAATAGTAGTTACCACTGCTTTGATACCTGGGAAGACACCCTCAATAATGAGGTGTACGTTCTGCTTGAATCATTTAGTGAGAGTTCACCAGATTGGCAAAAGAAAAATACCATGATTGCCTTTACCTATCTCGGGGAATATAACCTAGACAACGGGTATACCTTTGGCAGTATGGAAGTCCCTCACGGGGTGTTAGAAGAAGCAAAGTTTTATGACGACGGTACAACTGATCTCGATGGCCTTTATGAGGCATTAGCCCAACCTGTCTTTGCGCACATGATTGCTAATAACTTAATGACCTGGGCTGGGGGGTATATGCCCACTGCCCCGTTTGCATTGCCCCAGACTGTTGAGTATTGGAAAAACTGTACTAGAAAACCCATCATGAAGTATGAAAATGAGGGGTTGCCTAGACCACCACATGGGGGCGGTGCTGATGCTCAGATGTATGGGGGTAATTGGGTATGGGTTGCAG
>JAAERX010000011.1 GCA_024229935.1 Gammaproteobacteria bacterium
AAGCTGCTCCTAGTACGAGAGGACCGGAGTGGACGAACCTCTGGTGTTCCGGTTGTCACGCCAGTGGCATTGCCGGGTAGCTATGTTCGGACGGGATAACCGCTGAAAGCATCTAAGCGGGAAGCCCCTCCTAAGATTAGGTTTCCCTTGACCCCTTGAGGTCACTGAAGGGCCGTTGAAGACTACAACGTTGATAGGCTGGGTGTGGAAGCACAGCAATGTGTGAAGCTAACCAGTACTAATTGCCCGTGAGGCTTGACCATATAACACTCAAGCAACTTGAGTGTGCTAGATCTCATTATTTAATGAGTTCTTCATGATCAATGCAGGCCAACGCGTAACAGATACTAAAAATCATTTTTATGATTAATAGTTGTTGCAAGAAATAAAGAAAATCTACTATCTGGATTTTCGTGTGTTTGTTTTTCAAACACTTTAAGACGTTAAAACATTTCCTTATTGTTAACTTTTTTATGGAGTTAGTTTTTTTGCTAATTTCTGAAGAGGTTGATAGCTATTTCTCTTTGGGGAGTAGCATCAAAAACCGCTTCAAACCAGTTTTGCCTGGCGGCCATAGCGAGTAGGTACCACCCGATCTCATCCCGAACTCGGAAGTGAAAATGCTCAGCGCCGATGGTAGTGTGGGGTCTCCCCATGTGAGAGTAGGACACTGCCAGGCACTTATTTCAAAGCCCAGTTGCCGATCCGGTAGCTGGGCTTTTTTCTTGTTGTTGTGAACTCTCACCTTCGAGGCTGCTCCGCACATGGCCCAGGCCGCCCTCTCGGCCTCACCTTGTCCACGACTGCTCTCGGCAGTCCGCGCATCCGGTCAATTAAAGGACGTTGCCATGCATCCATGCCGCATCCCAAGTCTCACTGAGGCCGCGATGTCGCCTGATCGCGCATTCTTTACATGCAGCAGAATCTGAACTATTTTTTTGGGCCATCGATACTGGCTGCGCGCTGCAAATTATGCCAACGTAGTTTATAGTTTTATTATTATATCTTTAATGAGGATGTTTGGCTGCATATATGTTTG
>JAAERX010000012.1 GCA_024229935.1 Gammaproteobacteria bacterium
TGATGGCACTGGCAAATTAAGTGGGAATTACTTGGACGTTGGCGTGAATTCAGTCGTAATGGGGAATCATTTCTACAACGACGAGCGTACCGGCAGCGGATTATTTGTATACCTTAATAGTGGCAGTATGGCTTTAGGAAACTTCTTTGATAATATAGTCCGTCATCATTACGATTTGTATACGAGAGGAAGTGAATTTAGAAACAACGTTATGACCTATGATTCAGGATATGCCTATAACACAGGTTCAGTTCTTCCTATTGACTCTGGTAAAATAGATAACAATACATTTATTGGTCCGGGGGCGGGGGGTGGCACTGCGGCAGCGGCTTGCATCTACGTCCCGAATTCTTATGAAGTAAACCATATTGCGAACAATTACTTCGAGGGATTTGCTTTATGTATCAATGTGTCAACTACATCCACTCATCCTTATCTAATTAATCAGCTAGTGGGAAACCGCTATCACAACTGCAATAATTTTGTGGAGGGTGGTGCTCCATCGGATTCAATCATACTAAATGAAGAGAATGAAGAGTTAAGTTCGACTGGGCTGGTTGATATTAGCTCAGCCGATTATCGTCCTAATAATCTACTAATCAATCAAGGCTACGACCCCTTTGCGATGGTGAACGCTATCACAAATACGCTAAGACCTACCATTGGGGCTTTGGAAAATCGTATCGCCGCACCTAGAGTAAGAGATTTATACTAATGAGTTATCTAAAAAACACAGCGAGTCAAAAGTTTAACGTTCTTGCAGTAAATACGTCAACTTCTCTGCCTGTTACTGGCGATTCGGCAAACATTACCGCAAAGATTAGTATTGACTCGGGTGCATTTGCGTCTCTGGCTGATACAAATCCGACTGAGCTGGACGCTACAAATGCTCCGGGAGTTTATGTTTTTGATTTGTCGCAGGCAGAAACCAATGGCGACATCCTTACGATAGTGCCAAGTAGTAGCACAGCCAATGTGCAAATGGACATGCTGAACATTTACACCGTTGACCCGGCGACATATAAAGCAGACGTATCAGGGCTTGCAACGGCAATTGCTCTCGGTGTAACAGATGGTAAATGTACTTCAATCCTTACCGACACAGGCACGACGATCCCTGCTCAAATCACAGCCCTAAATGACTTCGATCCGGCCAGCGATACTGTTGCAAACGTAACGCTAGTAGCAACCACGACAACCAACACAGACATGCGCGGAACGGATAATGCTGCGGCTGCATCTAGTCTCTCGATTACAAATAGTAGCGTTAACACGATTAAGGCAGTCACAAACAATCTGCCAGATTCGGGAGCGTTGTCATCACTGGCTACTGCTTCCGACTTAGCAACAGTTGATACAGTCGTCGATGCGATACTGGTTGACACCGGCACTACGATCCCTGCACAGATTACAGCCTTAAACGATTTCGATCCGGCCAACGATACTGTTGCAAACGTAACGTTGGTGGCAACTACAACCACAAACACTGACATGCGTGGGACAGATAACGCTGCGGCTGCATCAAGTCTTTCGATCACAAACTCAAGCGTCAACACAATCAAGGCAGTGACAAACAATCTGCCAGATTCTGGAGCGTTAACGTCATTAGCAACCGCGTCTGATTTAGCAACAGTCGATACAGTCGTGGACGCGATACTGGTTGACACCGACACAACCATTCCTGCACAGATTGCAGCACTCAATAATCTTGACGCAGCCGGGATTAGGTCAGCAGTGGGACTTGCGAGTGCAGACCTTGACACGCAGATTGCAGACTTGCCTACTGTTGCTGAGTTTGAGGCTCGTACACTTGTCGCGGCTGCATATTTTGATCCAGCTAGTGACGCGGTTGCGAACGTAACTCTTTGCGACACGACGACCACTAACACTGACATGCGAGGTACGGACAGTGCTGCGGCTGCATCGTCATTAGCCATAACCAACTCAAGCGTCAACACGATTAAGACAGTCACAAACAATCTGCCAGATTCGGGTGCGTTAACTTCGCTGGCGACTGCTTCTGATTTAGCAACAGTTGACACAGTTGTGGATGCCATATTGGTAGATACTGGCACAACCATTCCTTCTCAAATTACCGCTTTAAACAATCTCGACGCAGCTGGTGTCAGATCTGCTGTTGGACTTGCTTCTGCCGATTTAGACACTCAGCTTGGAGATATACCCACAGTATCTGAATTCGAAGCAAGGACATTGGTCGCTTCTGCCTACTTTGATCCTGTTTCTGATGCTGTGGCAAATGTCACACTGGTTGGAACATGTACAACTAATACAGATATGCGGGGCACGGACAATGCAGCGGCGGCGTCGTCATTGGCGATAACCAACAGTAGTGTTAACACAATCAAAACTGTGACGAATAACCTACCTGATTCGGGAGCGTTAACGTCGTTAGCAACTGCGTCTGATTTAGCAACGGTGGATACGGTCGTCGATGCGATATTAATTGACACCGGAACAACTATACCTGCTCAAATTACCGGATTAAACGATATTGACGCAGCCGGAGTTAGGTCGGCGGTAGGACTAGGGAGTGCAAACCTTGATACACAAATTGCAGACCTGCCTACTGTTGCTGAGTTCGAGGCACGAACTATTGCTGCGTCTGCTTACTTCGACCCTGCTTCGGACGTGGTGGCGAACGTCACCTTGGTGGACACAACGACCACGAA
>JAAERX010000013.1 GCA_024229935.1 Gammaproteobacteria bacterium
CAAAAGACTTGACCGAAGTTGATGTATCACCAGAAGATTTAATTAATAGGCCTAATGTTGATGTTGATGAGGGGGAAGTGTTTGTTAATTGGTCTAGGATTGATAGCCCAGAGGATGTTAAAGCCTTAATGCGCGATATGGCTGATAAGATGCAGCCAGAAATTGACGAAGCTAGAAGAGGTAAACAAAGCTTTGAACAAATGAAGCTAAATGCAGAAGGTGTTGACGCTTGGGAAACATTAAGCAACCGCAGGCAAGGGCAACCATTAAACGCTGAACAGTCAATAGCGGCGCGTGAGTTATGGGCTAGAAGCGCTGACAATCTTGCTAAGGTGTCTAAGCAAGCAGCATTAAACCCTACGCCAGCCAACCTAATGGCATTTAAAAAGATGGCCGCAGTCCATAACCAGGTGCAGCGAGAAGTTATAGCAGCAAGAACCGAAACAGCTAGAGCTTTAGCGTCGTGGAGAATCCCCACAGGCAGCATGAAGATGGATGAGGTCGAGCAGATACTAGCAATGGGCGGCGGTAGTAAAGGCGCTCAAATGATGGCACAGCGCGTTGCAGATTTAGCCGAGCAAGGCATGATAAAAGAAATGGATTCCTTTATAGAAAAATCAGCGTGGGCGAAAAC
>JAAERX010000014.1 GCA_024229935.1 Gammaproteobacteria bacterium
GATAGCACGCCGGGCAACGTGACTATTCACCTGTCCGCTAAAACAGGAGAAGGCGTGGAGTTGCTTCGCCAACACCTGAAAGACTGCGGCGGATTCAGTGATTCCGGTGAAGGGCACTATAGTGCTCGTCGCAGACACCTGTTACATCTTGAGGAAGCGAAACAGCACCTGTTAAACGGGCAGACACAGCTAACGGACAGAGGGGCAGGAGAGTTGTTGGCAGAAGATTTGCGAATGTGCCAAACAAGCCTGGGCTACATTACTGGTGCCGTTAGCAGCGACCAATTACTCGGAGAGATTTTCTCTTCCTTCTGCATCGGCAAGTAATCCACGGCTTATTAAATAGTTTACTTATGAGTTGTACACAGGATTAAAACCGTCACCAGATTGCTAACAAGGTGCCCTTGGGTTTTCCTCCTACTTAATGTGGGCATTACGAACTGCAATTTCACTGTGAGTAAAAAATAGAGTAGCCCGGGGACAACCAGGGATAACCATAGCTGTTATCTACAGGCTGAAAATGATTCTGGCTAAAGAGTAAAACTATCACCACCGCACGCACGGTTTTACCACCGCTTGCGCGCATCAGGTACAGGGTTTATCCGTGCGGTTGTCCGAGCGGCAAACCCCTGAAACTTATAATAAACATGTTGTTTTCCACAGAGGATTGGCCACCTAATAATAGTAGTAATAATAATCCTATATATACATATCAATATATGAATTACTTATTTATTTAAAAAGGGTTACTGCTTTTCATTGATCTCGGCCTGCTTTTTGACTTCAAGCCAAGCTCCTATTGTGACGCCCATATTGTGGGGGTTATACGCGTCCTCCTCATAACTAAAAAGTCCCTTCCCCGCGTAATGTAGTATTGTAATATTGGGCTCTTCATAGATTTTTCCATTGCCTAAATCTTCCATTCGATTCATCACCTCGCATATGACCCATCCCTTGGTGACATCAATGGAATACCAGGTAATAGGGAACGCGGTCATACTGCTGGCCGGCCACTCGTTCATGGTCTTGGTGATCCAGCTGAGGATATTTTCCCGTCCCCAGAAACGGCCAAAGTGGTGTTCGAAGTAAGTCGCATCTGAGGTGAAGCAATTCGCCCAGTCTGTCCAGTCTTTGGTTTTCGCGCCTTTTAGCGCCGCGGCCTGGTATTTATCAAAAGCATCTTCTATCTCTTTACGTTTCCAACGGGACATTACTA
>JAAERX010000015.1 GCA_024229935.1 Gammaproteobacteria bacterium
AGATTGTGGCTACTGTTACTCAAGGCACAGCAACTCAAGGGTCATTCTTGGTTACTGTCCAGCACGGTTAATCACCGATAAATAGAAGGGGCGGCTTCGGTCGCCTTTTTTGGAGGTAACAATGGCAAAACAATTTGCACTAGATGGTATAGGCGATCACGTTGAGTTTGGCAAAGATGGCAATCAGCTAGATATGTCTAACGGGCATGGTTCAATTACTGATAGTGCCGGCAATCTAATCGAACTCAGGGGTAAGGCTGCTACTCACTCAAATAGCTTTGCAACAAAGGGGCAGCTTGATGCAGCAACTGGAAGTGATAGCGGCACTGTGTGGATTGAGTACACTACCGAGCCAATAGTGAGTAATTTCTCTGCTAACACACCTAAGTTGTTCGACTTAACAACAGGCGCGGCAGACTTAAAAACCGACTATTCAACAATCCCAAGTAACACGACATGGAATGGCTCGGACGCTAGAACATACATCATAGATACAACTAACGGACTGATTACGCCCAATGCTCTTAACAAGCAGCCGCATGTGATCAGTGTTGAGATTGCTTATCAAGATGTAGGCTCAGGGACCAATACAGGCGTTCAATTGCATTTATCACTGATTGAATACAACGGCTCAAGTGAGCACTTAGAGATTAAGAAGCAGTTCCGCAAGTCTAACAATGATGGTGGTGATGGCACTCTAACAGTTGACTTTCATACCAACGTAACCAATGCAGTTAACGGAAGTGGCAAAGGCTGGCGACTATACGTAACTTCAAACGAGGCAGACAGTAACGCCTCGGTTAAACTTAAATCTATTCGACTAAAGGCAGGATAAAATGGCTGAACTATCTTTTACTAGCGCACGTGCAACTGAAGCTGTAGCTATCGAGAAATACACACTTACTGCAAGTGATACCTTTGTGATTCCAGAATCGGGTGACCCTTACATTATTCTTGAGAACGCAACGGGCGGCAGTATTACCGCTGTGTTTACT
>JAAERX010000016.1 GCA_024229935.1 Gammaproteobacteria bacterium
GTCCTGCGGGCATAGCGTGGGCGAAGAGAACATTCGACAGGTATCCATCGGCATACGCCAACATGGCTGCGAGTAAGTACTGTAAAGACCCCAACTATGCTAAGGGTAAAAAGAAAAAGTAATGGCAAAGATTTCAACATATACCACGGATAACAATATATCACCAAGCGACAAGCTGATAGGAACAGATGCGGACAGCAACAATGAGACGAAGAACTTTCTAATCTCTGACATCAGTGCGTACATATCAAGCGGGATAGCCACGAACTTGGCTGTGACCAATGTATTGAACGCATCAGACACGCATAACCAAGTACCTTCGGGGTTGGACACTCCACTTCAGGTAATTTTTGGGATTGCACAGGGCACTGTTGCTGACCCGGTTATGGTTGACGGGTTGGGTAATGTAACATTCAACGAGTCGGGCATATACCTAATCAATGGGTATGCAAGCTTTGAGCGTCAGGGGTCATCAGGTGGTGGTGCTGTGATTGCATTCAGGGCACTTATCAATGGCGTACAGGCGGGCGTAACAAAGATTGTTGAGTTGAAGGATACGGACACTATTATACCGTATGACCTTACGCTACCAATCAATGCAACTGCAGGTGACGTGCTCACATGGGAGATTATGCAAGACAGCTCAGGCGTTGCTCAAGGCGGACTGTACTCACATGTATTGTTAGGCGGATGGAGCAATGTGCCATCAGCAACACTCAGCATATACAAGATAGGATTATAAACATAAACATTAAAAAAACAAACAGACATGGCAATACCAAACGGAACAA
>JAAERX010000017.1 GCA_024229935.1 Gammaproteobacteria bacterium
GTAACCACAAGTTATACTTTGCCATCAGGAGAAAATGCCACAAGTTGTGGTCCTATTTATTTAAATTCTGGTGTCACTGTCACTATTGGCACTGGTGAAAACTGGTCCATCGTTTAATTTAAAGAACAATGACATTACGACTCGGCGGCGACGGTGCAATTACAGGATGTACTTCTTTAGAAAATCCTGATCTTACTGTTAGTGGTTTAACTATCAGTGGTAGCTTTGACGCAGAAAAAGTACTTGTAGCATCTGGTACTGCTGCAGCACCTTCATATACGTTTAGTGGTGATACTGATAACGGTTTGTATTATGCAGGCACCAATAGTATTGGTCTGTCTACTGCTGGCACCAATGCAATATTAATTGACAGCACTGGCAATGTTGGTATTGGCACGACGTCGCCCGTTGATTCAACTAATTACGTAAATTTAGCTCTTAGCGATAGCAGTGGAGGCATAGTTACTTTTATGCAGGGGGCAACACAATCTGCAGATATTATTGGTGGCAGTGGTCTTTACTTAAGAACACTAGATGCTAGCCCTATAACGTTTAGAACTAACGGCTCAAATGAGCGGATGCGTATCGACAGCTCGGGCAATGTCGGGATTGGTACGACAAGTCCTTCTCGCCCGTTTAATGTCTCGGGCAGCGGCAATATATATGCAGCGATAACTTCTACAAGCGCCAATAATGCCGGATTGCTTTTTGGCGACAGTTCTGATGACGATGCGGGATACCTTCTTTATGCAAATAGTGTTGATGCTTTGCTGTTTGGTACTGCAGCCGGCGAGCGGATGCGTATCGACAGCGCGGGCAGGGTTGGAATTGGGAATAGTAATCCTGGCGATTATTCAACTGTTGCCAAAGATCTTGTTGTTGGAAATCATAGCGGAGCGCGAGGCATCACTATTGCAGCTCAAAGTAACAACACAGGATACTTAAGTTGGGCTGATGGCACCAGCACCGTAGCAGAGCAGCGAGCCGGACGTATTGCCTACAGCCATGCTGATAACTCAATGCGATTTGATACAGACGCATCTGAGCGGATGCGTATCGATAGCTCGGGTAACGCAAGTATTGGCACTTCGGCACCTCCTTACTCACTCAGTGCTGATGAACTAAGGCTTTCTGTAGGCGATAGCTTAAATCATGCAGTGCTTCAATTGTATAGCCATTCGAGCAAGTGGGGCTCTATAGCCTTTAATGATAATAGTACAAACGCTAGTAATGCTGGGCTGATTGGTTACTACCATCCATCGAACTACATGGTACTCAATGTAAATAACGCTGAGCGGATGCGAATCAGGAGCGATGGATACGTAAATGCTGGCAACGTTTTTAATGTAGCCCAGCATAGATTTAATGGCATTAATGCAACTGCAGGTACGCATATTTTTACTGTTAGCGCATATCAAACCAGCGGAGGAAGTTCTCAAGATTCTTTGTTGGTTTACGCTTGTGATTCAGGAGGTGTAAATAACGCGGCCGCTGCAGTGAAAGCGCAACGTATAAGCAGCACAGGGCGTTCTTTTAATGCAGCTGGAACAATCAACGCTTCAGGGAGTGACTATGCTGAATATATGACTAAAGCTGGTAATTTTACGCTGGCTAAGGGAGATATTTGTGGCGTTGATTCTGAAGGCAAGTTAACTAACATGTTTAATAATGCTATTAGCTTTGTTGTCAAATCAACCGATCCATCTTATGTGGGTGGTGATTCATGGCATAAAGCTATTGGGGAAGAACCTGGCGGGTATAACGATGACAGAACTGAAGAGGAGATTGCAGCCGCAAAAATTGTCTATCAAGAAGCATTAGAAGCTGCTCGTCAGGGTGTTGATCGTATTGCATTTTCAGGTCAAGTGCCAGTAAATGTAACAGACGCAACTGCTGGTCAGTACATTATTCCTGTCGCTACCAATGATGGCGGAATTGTTGGCATGGCCAAAAACGAAGCTGATTTAACTTTTGCCGAATATATGCAAGCTGTAGGCAAGGTGATTGCTATTGAGGATGATGGTCGCGCTCGCATTATTGTTAAAGTTGCGTAAACTTACTTACTACATCGCCTAGCGCGTAACCCGCCCCGTGGCAACGCGGGGTTTATTTAATACTTTAACTGTTAAAATAATAAAAACTACTTAATAACCATGGCTGATACTTACACTTGGAGTATCAATACCCTTGATCGTGAACTCTCTGATGGTGTTGTTTACACTGCTCATTGGTCACTAGCTGCCTCTCGCCCTAACCCCAACGTCAGTGGTGAAGACTACACAGCAGGTGCCTATGGTTCCCAAGGATTTACTGCAGATCCTTCTGATCCTGGCTTCATCCCTTACAACGACCTGACAGAAGCAATTTGCATTGGTTGGGTCCAAGATGCCCTTGGTGCTGAAACTGTTAGCTCCATGGAAGCTAGTTTATCCGCTAATCTTGATGAACAAGAGAATCCAACCGAAGCTGCTGGTGTTCCTTGGTAATAAACTCTTAGTGTCTTAGAGTTAAAATAGAAGATATTAGATAGTGTAAAAATGAGTACCATCAGAGTTGTTAACATCCAGCACACTGATGCAACCGAACCCAACATTGTTCTGGAAGCTGATGGTACTACTGTATTTGCAA
>JAAERX010000018.1 GCA_024229935.1 Gammaproteobacteria bacterium
CTTCGGTTGCAGGCAGTGGCAACCCAATAGAGCCATTAAATTCCTTAAGATTAATAGGGTTTGACGACACCACTGGCGACGTCTCCGACAGACCATAGCCTTCAATTACCTGCAGGCCTGTAATGGACACCCATTCACGTGCGGTAGATTCCTGCACGGCCATACCACCGGCCGACACAACCTTCCATGATGAAAAATCAAGTTTGGCAAAATCAGGGTGATGCAACAAGCTCTGGAACAAGGTGTTAACACCCGTCATTGCTGTAAGAGACCAGCGTGACATTTCTTTTATCAAACCAACCGTATCACGCGGGTCTGTAATCAGTATGTTCAGACCGCCCTTCTCAAAAAAGGCAAAACAATTAACCGTCAACGCATAGACGTGATACAGCGGCAGCGACGTTAAAACAATTTCCTCACCGGCGGCATCATTAGCACCGAACCAGCTATTTACCTGGGAAATATTGGCACGCAGATTCGTATGACTCAGCATGGCACCCTTTGACAGCCCCGTAGTGCCGCCTGTGTACTGCAGTATTGCAAGATCACTACCCGTCAATTTCTGCGGGCGCTGATAGGAAGACACTTGTGCATCAAGAATCACTCGAAATGACAATGCCTGTGGTAAGGAATACTCCGGTATCAATCGTTTCACAAAGCGGATGAAAAAATTTACCAGCAACCTTTTACCTACTGGCAATAAGTCACCAACATCAGTAATCAAACTATGTTCAATATCGGTATTGGCAATTATTTCTGCCAGCACATGTGCGCTACCGGAATATATAACAATGGCTTTCGCACCTGAGTCTTGTAACTGATACTCAAGCTCATGGGTGGTATAGAGCGGGTTTACATTGACTGCCACCATTCCTGCTCGTAACACACCAAATAATGCCACCGGATACTGCAGCAGATTAGGCATCATGATAGCGACCCGGTCACCCTGCTTCAGCTTTAACTCATTCTGCAGATACGCAGCAAACTGCACGCTAAGTTGGTCAATATCAGCAAAGCTCAGTGTATGGCCCATATTGTGAAAAGCAGGACGATCGGCCCAGACAGTAACTGATGAATCAAACATATCCAGTAGTGTTTCATCAGGGTCAATATCCAGTTCCCGGGGGATACCTGGTGGGTAACTCTCCAGCCAAACTGGCTTCATTGGTAATTCCTCAGGGTGGTAACATTGATCTAACAGAGAATTGATTGTCGCACTGAGATTGCGCGAATGCATCCCATAAATAACATCGGGGCACAAGCCAGTACTGTCAAAACAAGCAACGGCAAGCTATTCCCGCTGGGTAATGAGGGTAAGTTTACAATGATTTGCAGCTGGCACGCTGTGAGGCAACAATTGCACTCTCATTTTGACAATTAAGGATGGACCCTGAAGTGGACCGCTCGAGAATTCCTCACTTCTACAGAATGTCAGTAGATGAACGCGTTGAGGCTGTGCATGAACGCGGGCTTCTTAATGATAACGATTATCAGGCGCTTGTATCAGGTGAACATACGCTGAAACTCAGTGCCGCCGACAAGATGATCGAGAATGTTATCGGTGTCATGGGTCTACCCATTGGTCTGGGCCTAAATTTCCTTATTAATGATAAAGACTATGTTATTCCCATGGTGGTGGAAGAGCCCTCCATTGTTGCCGCACTCAGTGCCGCTGCAAAAGTTGCCCGAAGCGGTGGTGGCTATCGTACGGAATCAAACGACCCTATTCTTATTGGGCAAATTCAGGTTGTAGAAATACCGGATATGGATAGCGCCCGGGAAGGCGTACAGGCACAAAAACAAAAGATCATCGACCTTGCCAATAGTTTTCACCCGCGCATGGTTGCCCGGGGGGGTGGTGCAGTCGACCTCGACCTGCGCACCTACCCGTTACCCTCTTTCGACAGCGAAATGCTGGTCATACATCTACATGTAGATACGCGTAATGCAATGGGTGCCAACCTGGTTAATGGCATGTGTGAAGGTGTTGCCTCACTGATCGAATCAATTACCGAAGGAAAGGTTTTTTTACGAATTCTTTCCAACCTGGCTGATCAGGCACTGGCCAAAGCCAGCGTCACACTTTCTCCCGAGCAACTAACCGGCCGGGGTTATAGTGGCGAAGAAGTCCGTGACGGCATAATTATTGCTTCTGACTTTGCGCTTACAGACCCCTACAGAGCTGCCACACATAATAAAGGCATCATGAATGGCATTGATGCCGTTGCACTTGCCACCGGCAATGACTGGCGTGCCATTGAAGCAGGCGCTCATGCCTGGGCTGCGCATACAGGTCATTACTCTGCACTATCACGCTGGTGGAAAGATGAGGCAGGCAATCTGTGCGGCGAACTGGAAATGCCCCTCAAGGTTGGCACCGTAGGCGGACCACTTGAATCCAACCCCAGCGTAGCTGTTAACCTGCGCTTACTGGGCGTGGAATCAGCCACTGAACTGGCCGAAGTTATGGCAGCTGCAGGGCTTGCCCAGAATTTTGCGGCTCTGCGAGCACTTGCCACTGATGGTATCCAGGCTGGCCATATGACCCTGCATGCACGCAGTGTTGTTAAAGCTGCCGGTGCGCCTACACAGTACTTCGATAAGGTACTCGAACGACTGCTGCGCAGTGGTGAAATTAAAGTCTGGCGGGCAAAAGAAATTCTGGAAGAGTTACTTGCCTCAGCACCGGGTGAATCATCAAAATTACTTGAAAAAAGTGATGCAGAGCTTGGTATTGGTTATGGCAAGATTATTCTGCTGGGCGAACATTCCGTAGTTTATGGACGCCATGCAATCGCCATTCCGCTCCCCCTGAGAATGCGGGCACTGGTTGAGGATATAAAAAAGGGTGTAGAGCTCATCATTCCACGCTGGGGTGTTGAATATCAACTGGCCAAACCACCGGAACAAAGACGCTCGTTTGAAAAAGCTGCCGGCACCATTCTGGATGAACTCGGTCTGGCAAATCACGGCATTCGTATTGAAGTATTTCCAGATGTACCACGAGGGATGGGCCTTGGTGGCTCATCTGCTTTGGCAGTCGCCATTATTCGTGCACTGGACCTGCATTTTAAACTTGGCCTCGATGACAATGAGGTTAATCGACTGGCCTATCAATCCGAAAAAATTGCTCATGGCCAACCAAGCGGTATAGATAATACGCTGGCAACTTTTGGACAACCGCTGGTATTCAGGAAGGACAGCCCGCCCTTAGTAGAGTTATTGAATATTCCACAACCAATGTCATTGGTGGTGGGTATGACACGCGAACAAGGCCTTACCGCAAAAACAGTGGGCGATGTGCATAAAGCACATGAACGCTTTCCAAAAGTCTATGACAAGATATTTGATGATATTGATGCACTTGCTCTACAAGCCGTAACTGCAATTCAGGAAAACAGACTAGGTGCCCTGGGTGAGCTGATGAATATTAATCAGGGCCTGCTGAATGCTCTACAGGTATCTACACCCGAGCTTGAAAAACTCATCAACCTTGCCCGTGATGCGGGTGCGCTTGGTGCCAAACTAACGGGTGGTGGTGGTGGTGGCGCTATGGTGGCACTTTGTGACAGTGATGCAAGCAGTAAAACTGTTCAGGAAACACTGGAACAAAAAGGTTATGAGGCTCATGCATTTACAATTGGCGGCAGCGCATGAATACTCACCCGGAAGCCATAAAATTGCCTACTGATACCCTTATTCTCGTTGATGATCAGGACAAGGAAATTGGTTCTTGTGAAAAAGTTAACTGTCATCTCGGCCAAGGCAAACTACATAGAGCTTTCTCAGTTTTTTTATTTAACCCCGAAGGTAAAATATTGCTGCAACAACGCAGCGAAAATAAAATGCTTTGGGGAGGTTACTGGGCAAATAGTTGCTGCAGCCATCCACGGTTCGGTGAAAAAACCGATGATGCAGCGATAAGACGAATACAGGAAGAGCTGGGCGTTAACTGTGAATTACAGTACCTCTATAAATTTGTATACCATGCCATATTTGGTGAGATTGGCTCAGAGCATGAAAATTGCTGGGTATATACAGGCCATTTCGATGGTCAGATTAATATTAATAAAAATGAAATTGCAGCTACTCGCTTTGTTACACCCGATGAACTCACTGCTGAATTAGCAACCAATGGGGACATCTACTCCCCCTGGCTAAAGCTTGAGTGGGCACGCATACAACAGGATTATCTGGATAAGCTGATCTGACAAAGTCACCAGTCAAATTTACTGCATCGCAGTGGCACACGGGCATATACGTACTGCAACACTGCCATCTAACCCTTGACCCTAGACCCTAGTCTAGGGTTTAAACTAGGGGTCATGAGCACAGAAAAGCAAACATCATTAACGATTGGACGCACCGCCAAACAGGCTGGTGTCACCATTGACACAATTCGTTTTTATGAGCATCGGGGCTTGTTGCCCATGCCACAACGCACAGCAAACGGCTATCGATTGTACCCACCTGAAACAGTTTCACGCCTGCATTTTATTCGTCGGGCAAAAGGACTTGGCTTTACACTTGATGAAATACACACATTACTAAAATTACAGGATATGGGTGGCGCCAAGGCGGATGTTAAAGCACTAACTGAACACAAGCTTAAACAGATTGAAATCAAGATTACGGACCTACAGCTTATGCAAGATGCACTACGCAAACTGAATACTCAATGTTCCGGCACCGGAAATGTTAGCAATTGCCCAATCATTGAAACACTCACAGTAAATTCATTACCTAATAGTGATAACTCAAGTACTGAATAGCACACAAAAGACAATAATATATGAATGCCACAACTCAGACTGGCCATTTACTTGCCCCGGTAACCGGGATGACCTGCAGTGCCTGTGCTGCACGTATAGAAAAAACACTGAATAAGTTACCTGCTGTGGAGTTAGCAAGCGTTAACTTTGCTACTGAACAGGCAGATATCCATTTTGACATGAAAAGTATGGATACAGCTGCAGTTGTCGCTGCCATTGCCAAAACAGGTTATGGCGTGAGTGAATCATCATTTACCTTTACTGTGGGTGGAATGACCTGCAGTGCCTGTGCCGCACGTATAGAAAAGTCTTTGTTAAAGGTCCCGGGTGTATTAACAGCCAATATCAATGTTGCTCTGGAAAGGGCTGATGTAACAACAGTTCTTGGCCAGGTTAACCAGCAATTACTGGAAAATGCCGTACAAAAGGCAGGCTATACAGCACATTTTTCTGGTGACGCTACCGAAGAAGCGGAAGAAGAACAACGCACACAGGAAGTTATGGCTCTGCACCACGAGTTTAATACACTGATTGCGTCTGCACTACTGACCTTACCACTGGTTATGCAAATGGCTGCGATGGTGCTGGGCCTGAAGTTTCATCTATCCGCTTGGGTAGAGCTACTACTGGCTACGCCGGTACAGTTCATTATAGGTGCACGTTTCTACCGTGCCGCCTGGAATGCACTACGTGCACGTGCCAGTAACATGGATGTTCTGGTTTCGATGGGCACAAGTACAGCTTATCTTTACAGTCTCTATCTGCTTATAACACTGGGCGATAATGCTGCTGGCAAGCTTTACTTTGAAGCATCAGCAGTGATCATCACTCTGGTTCTACTGGGTAAATACATGGAAGCTCGTGCCAAACGAGGCACGACAGCCGCCATCAGGCAACTCATGGACCTACGCCCAAAAACAGCCCGGGTGCTACGTGACGGTCAGGAGCTTGAGCTCCCCATCGCACAATTAGTTAAGGGCGATCTGGTCATTATACGACCGGGGGAAAACATCCCCGTTGATGGCAAGCTCATTGAAGGCAACAGTGAGGTTGATGAGTCACTAATCACCGGCGAAAGCATTCCGGTTGAAAAAAAACCGGGTGACAAACTTACTGGGGGCTCTATAAATGGCACTGGTCTTATAAAAATTACAGCAACCGCAGTTGGTGAAGACTCAACTTTGGCAAAAATTATTCGCCTTGTTGAAAATGCACAATCAGGTAAGGCGCCCATCCAGCGCCTTGTAGACCGTATCAGTGAAATATTTGTCCCCATAGTAGTAGCCATTTCAGCCTGTACTTTCCTAGGCTGGTATTTCTTTAATGGTGATATTGAGACTGCTTTGATTTCCGCCGTATCTGTACTGGTTATTGCCTGTCCATGCGCGCTCGGCCTTGCCACACCCACCGCCATCATGACAGGAACAGGCGCCGCAGCACGCTCTGGCATCCTGATCAAGGATGTTCAGGCACTGGAGCAGGCACATGGTATCAATGCTGTTATTTTTGATAAGACAGGCACATTGACCACCGGCCAACCTACTGTAGTTGCCATTCATTCACTTCGTGACAATGAACAACAAATGCTCATGGCTGTGGCATCCCTGCAGCAGGGCAGTGAACACCCTCTTGCAAAAGCAGTCCTGAAGCGTGCCGCTGAAGAAACTATTGCACTAAAAGCTGTTGCTGACTTTAAAAGCCATACTGGCTTTGGTGTGGCAGGAACTGTTGATGGCAGCATGGTCATATCAGGTAATGAACAGTTTATGCATGACAACGGCATCGCAACTGACACAGAGTCAGATAAAGCAACCATATGGGAATCTAAAGGCAAAACAGTTATCTGGATTGCTCAGGATAAAACATTGCTTGGCATAATGGCTATTGCTGATCCACTACGACCTGACGCTATATCAGCAATTACAGAGCTTAAACGAATGGGTATTTATACACTGCTGCTGTCCGGAGATGCTGTGCTGGCAGTTGCAGAGATTGGCCGACAGGTAGGTATCGACAAAGCACAAGGTGGAGTTAAACCGGCAGACAAATCAAGTGCGGTGGAAGCACTGCGTGCTGATGGTTACCACGTGGCAATGATTGGTGACGGTATCAATGATGCCCCTGCACTTGCAGCAGCCGATGTTGGTATTGCCATGGGCTCTGGTACTGATGTGGCCATGGAAACTGCTGGTGTCACACTCATGCGCTCAAGCCCTGCCCTGGTTGCTGATGCCATATCCATTAGTCGTGCAACCTGGCGTAAGATCAAACAAAACCTTTTCTGGGCATTTGCCTATAACCTAATAGGCATACCCTTTGCAGTTTCTGGTTACCTCAGCCCGACTATTGCTGGTGCAGCAATGGCATTCAGCAGTGTCAGTGTTGTGACAAATTCATTATTACTACGACGCTGGAAATCGAAGTAGCTACAAGTTTCCACAAGTTCATAAACTATATATCAAGATAATTTTTTAAGGAGAAAAGAAATGGCTAATATTAATCTGAATGTAGTAGGTATCACCTGCGGTGGCTGCGAGAAAAGCATTCGTAACGCCCTACTGGAACAAACTGGCGTTAGTGGAGTTACCGCAAGTCACGAAACTGGTGTAGTCAAAATTGATTTTGATGAAAGCGAAATTCAGGAACAGCAGCTTAAACAGGCAATTGAAAACGCTGGTTTTGATATAGCTGCCTGATCAGGAAAAAACCATTCTGTACCTTCTACAGATACTGACTTAAATAAAGCCATTAGGGAAAAGTCATGAAACTTTATTCTTTCTCACCCACACCCAACAATCGTAAAATCGAAGCTTTTATAAAGCATTTTGATCTGCCTGTTGAAATTCATTCAATGGGCTTTAAGGAACAAGAAAACAGAACAAAAGCCTACCTAAAGATGAACCCCATGGGCAAGGCACCCGTTCTGGAAGATGGTGATTTTACGTTGTGGGAATCCAATGCAATTCTCTGCTATTTGGCAACAATGTTCCCGAAAACAAATGCATTACCCACCGACCCACAAGGCCGCGCCAATGTAGATCGCTGGCTCTACTGGCAAGCATTTCACTGGATCAATATGATTATTGCTTTCCGAAATGAACCGGAAAAAGCCGCTAAAGACCTTGAGCTAAACCTTGGGCTATTAAACAAACAGCTTGATGATCAAGACTATATTTGTGGTGAACTGAGCGTGGTCGACTTTGCTGTTTCCCCTTACGCACTTGGGCGACACGGCTCCGCCATTGATTACACAAATTACCCAAACGTGCAAGCCTGGCTGAATCGTTGCAATGAGTTAAAAGGCTTTGTTGAGACTGTATTTAAGCCATCAGGCACTTAGGGGAAATAACCGCTCATCATTAGTATCAGACACCAAAAGTTACAGGCGATTTATAACACGGCCACAAATTATTCATAACCAGGTTTTTATTTAAGAAAGGCTGTTAAATCAGGAATAAGCCCTGGTATCTGACACCAATCAAACTTTAGCCAGGGCCGCATCCAGTGCTGCAATAAGATCTTCGGCATCTTCAAGGCCCACGGACAATCGCACCAGGCCATCAGTAATGCCCACACGCTTGCGCTCTGCCTCTTCAACATCGGCATGCGTCATAGTTACCGGATGAGTAACCAATGATTCAAGTGACCCAAGATTTTCTGCAAGGCTCCAAAGCTCAATGCTATCCATCAGCTTCTTGCCTGCAGTAAGCCCGCCCTTAACCTCAAACCAGACCATGGCGCCAAAACCACTGGCTTGAGATTTTGCCAACTTATGCTGTGCAAAAGAAGCTAAGCCCGGGTAACACACACTCGCAACGTTCGCATGACTCTCAAGAAACTCTGCGACCTTCTGTGCATTCTCAGACTGACGATCCATCCGTACAGACAGGGTTTTAATACCCTGCAGCGTAAGAAAAGCAACCTGTGGCGACATGATTGTACCTGTCGCATTACGCACATAGGAAACAGCCTCATGAAGTTCAGCATTTGCCGAAACAACTGCACCACCAACCGTGGCATTGTGGCCATCAAAATACTTGGTCGTACTGTGAATACTCATATCAGCACCTAAATCCAAAGCCTTTTGGAAATAAGGTGTCAAAAATGTGTTATCTACCCCATGCGGTATACCATGTTCTTTGGCAATTGCAGAAACAGCCGCAATATCTGTCAGCTTTAAAGTTGGGTTTGCCGGAGTTTCTGTCAAGATCAGCTTGGTATTGTCCTTAATGGCTGCACGAACATTTTCAGCATTTGAGGTATCAACAAAAGTGAACTCAACCCCAAAACGACTATAGATCTTGGTAGCTAGCCGGTATGTACCGCCGTATACCACATCAGAAATAATCGCATGATCACCAGCATTCAAAAACGCCATAAATACAGCATTAATGGCAGCCATGCCTGTGCCAAAACAGGCAGTATCATGGCCATCCTCCAGCGCAGTAAGCTTATCTTCCAGCACACGTACAGTCGGGTTTCCTGAGCGTGAGTAGGAATAGCCCTTAGCCAGATACTCATCAACTGAGTCCTGTACATAGGTTGTGGTCTGATAAATAGGCGTCAATATTGACCCAGTAAGCGGGTCTGGGGTTACACCATCATGTATCTGTTTAGTACTAAATCCCATGATTTATTCTACTCCTGCATGATATCTACCTTACACGGATATCAGCCTGTAATCTGCCTCTTGCATGAATCCACATAATTGCAAACAGTGATAATTCTATAAATAAACAGCTACTCACCACGTAACTGGTCAAGCGTAAATGCCATCATGGTTGCACTACCCGACTTTACACTCCGGGAATGTGCGGCCACTTTGGGCAATGTCTGCTCAACGTAAAACTTTGCAGACAATATCTTTGCATTATAAAAATCTGTATCTGCATCACCACCAGTTAGTTTTTCTCTGGCAACCTTAGCTGACCGTGCCATCTGCCAGCCACCACACAGTGTACCCAGCAACATTAAAAAGTGATACGACACACCACCAGGAATTGTTGGGTCACTTGCATGGTGCTCAAGTAACCAGGTTAATGACGCTTTAGCATCTTCTACTGCCATAGCAAGCGCCGTAGCAATATCTGCAAGCTCGCCATCCAGACTACCAGCTACAGCATTTATCTCATCAAGTAGCTTCTGCAGCGTTAAGCCCTTATCACGCAATACCTTACGACCAATCAAATCGCCTGCCTGAATACCGGTAGTGCCCTCATAAATAGTCAGAATACGAGCATCACGCATATATTGTGCTGCACCACTTTCCTCTACATAACCCATACCACCATGCACCTGTAAACCCAGCGAGGTTAACTCCTGCGCACGTTCAGTAATCCAGCCTTTGACTATAGGCGTAAGAAGGTCAACCCTTGCCTTGTGGAATGCTTGCTGTTCTGCATCTTCATTGCGTTCCGCCTGGTCTAAATGACCATTGGCTACATAGGCAACTGCTCGCATAGCCTCAACTTCAGCCTTCATCGTCAGCAACATACGACGCACATCCGGATGCTCCACAATGGCAACGTTACCATCGTGTCCCGGCGCCCGGCCCTGCACGCGCTCCAGCGCATAGGCAAGTGCATGCTGATAAGAACGCTCAGCTACTGAAACGCCTTCAAGACCTACACCCAGACGGGCACTGTTCATCATAGTGAACATGCAGGCCAGCCCATCACCTTCAGCACCTATTAAATAACCAGTGGCATTTTCAAAATCCAGCACACAGGTTGGGCTGCCATGTATACCCAGCTTATGCTCTAAAGATACCGTCGTAACAGTATTACGCTCCCCGAGACTGCTATCTTCATTAACCAGAAACTTTGGCACAATAAATAAAGATAAACCCTTTACTCCGGCGGGTGCATCCGGTGTTCTGGCCAACACGAGATGGATGACATTTTCTGTAATGTCATGATCACCCCAGGTAATGAATATTTTCTGGCCACTCACTTTCCATGCATCGCCATCAGGCACGGCACTCGAACGAACCACTGACAGGTCACTACCTGCCTGTGGTTCAGTCAAATTCATGGTACCGGTCCATTCACCAGCAATCATTTTTTCCAGATAGATAGCCTTCAGGGCGTCACTACCATGTGATTCAAGAGCATGGATGGCACCATGAGTCAGCATCGGGCATAGCGACCATGCCAGATTAGCTGACTGCAGCATTTCTTCTACAGCTACAGCCATCAAGGCAGGCAACCCCTGCCCACCAAATTCAGGATTAAAGCCTATACCAGGCCAGCCATCCTCAACATATTGTTTATAGGCAGTATGAAATTCTGGCGGCACAATAACCTGACCATTCTCCACACGAGCACCCTGCTCATCACCAATAGCATTAGTGGGCGCTATTACCTCAGACGCCAGTTGAGCTGCACCTTCCAATACGGCTTCAACCATATCCGGTGTAGCTTCCTCATACCCGGGCAACCCGGCAATTTTTTCCAGTTCGGCCAGTTCGTTAATAACGAACCGCATATCCTTTACCGGTGCACGGTAATCAGACATTGACTTAACACTCCTTACTATTCATGAGATGCCTGACAATATATATAAGTTGTCAGAACCTCATTTTTTATCCATTATTCCAAACACGGCTAACAACATCCGGTATAGCTAGCTGGTATAAGACCCCAGCCAGCCGGACATTCTAACAACTTTGCCTGACTCACCCCAAGACTGATATACAAGAGCCTTGGAAAAACCATAGAAAGAGCCATAGAAAAATAGGCATCAAAACCAAAAGCTAAGCCCTGCAAGGACTTGCAGGTTTCGGTCCCTATCACCCTCAGCCTTGGCAAAGTCCCCTGTATCACCATACAAGGCGGTATAACTAAGGCCAACATAGGGCATAAGTTCAGGTCTGACCAGATAATGAAGCCGTAAACTCAGCTCCAGATCCGTAACACCATCACCCCAGCTGTTAGCCGGATCAGCATCACTGTACCAGTTAGTTTCCAGCTTGGGCTCCAGTTTGAAACGCTGGGTGAGCTGTATTTCATAATGACCTTTTAACCGTACTGAAGAACGCCCATCCGCAATAAAAGCGGTTAGTTCTGTTTTGATAAAACCGGGTGCCAGACCTGTCACACCCAAAGCTAACCAACTTCGCCGTTGCTCTGGCTGCCAGTCACCACGCCAACCAACCTGCATATTCCAGAATGCTGAGACAGCACGGTTATACAACAGCTGAGTTTCAAACTCCTCTGTTGAGCTGTCTGTACGCTCGCCTTCTGACTTTAACCATAACTTGTCACGGTCTTTGCCAACCCAGGCTTCGGCATTCCATACCAGGTCTTCTTCTTCCCGCCACTCTAACTCCTCAACAATCAGGCTGGCCAACAGAGGGTCATCACCACCTGCGGCATAAACCGGCAGAGAGATAACTGTGAACAAACCTATACATACTACTAATAATAAATTTTTCATTATCATTGCCCTCAGCTCACTTCAACCTGCCGGAACATACCCAGCATGTGATAGAGCAAATGACAGTGATAGGCCCATTTCCCCGGCATATCCGCTGTCACCAGGTAACTTATTTGTGACCCAGGCTGAACCAGCACAGTATGTTTACGCGGTATATGATCGGGGCTACCCGTCTCCAGATCACTCCACATACCATGCAAATGAATAGGGTGGTTCATCATCGTATCGTTAACCAAAGTAATCCGCACCCGCTCACCCAGACCAAGCTTTAAAGGCTCAGCATCAGCAAAGCGAATACCATTGATCGACCACATGTAACGTTGCATATTGCCAGTAAGGTGTAACTGGATTTCTCGACCTGGTTCACGTGAGTCTGGTGTAGGATTCAGATTACGTAATTCCGCATAGGTCAGCACATGTCGGCCATTGTTCTGTAGGCCTATGCCCGGATTAGCAAGCTGTATACGTGGCTGTTCCACCTGCATATCCACCTGAAAACCATTTTCAGACTCAGCATGAACAACAGCTGCATGACTACCAAGTCCGGCCCTGGCCAGCGTCGCTGACATATTGTGCTCATCATGCACACTGTCACCCATGGCTTTACCTAAACTGCTCATATTGTGACCGGCATGCCCTTCCTCAGAATCCATATTGTGCCCCATGCCCATATCCGCATGAGTCAATACAGGAGGAGAATCCATAGCCGGTACTGCTGCAGTTATACCAGCCTGCTCTGTCAATGTGCCACGTGCATAACCACTGCGATCAATACTTTGAGCAAATAGCGTATAAGCACCCTCCTGAGGTTCGACAATGACATCATAAATCTCTGCTGTACCAATACGAAATTCATCAACACTGACTGGTTCCACATACTGACCATCAGCCGCAACCACGGTCAGTTTCAGACCCGGAATACGCACATCAAAAATACTCATTGCCGATGCATTAATTATCCGCAGACGAACCCGTTCACCTTTACTAAAGATACCTTGCCAATTTGTATCAGGTGTACAACCATTAACCAGATAGGTATAGGTAGAGCCGGTGACATCCGCAATATCACGATCACTCATTCTCATGCGATTCCACATGGCGCGATCACGCCAGGTACCGGCAATGCCTTTTTCCTGCACATCATCGAGGGTATCCCGAAAGGTACGCAGGTGCTGATTGTAGTAATGACTTTGTTTTTTTAGTGTAGTGAAAATTTTATCGGGGGGTGTGTCACTCCAGTCTGATAACATCACCACATAATCACGGTCATAACTGAAAGGCTCAGGCTCAATAGGGTCTATGATCAATGCGCCATAGAGGCCTGTCTGCTCTTGAAAACCAGAATGACTGTGGTACCAGTAGGTTCCACTTTGTAAAACAGGAAAACTGTACTCAAATATTTCACCGGGTTTTATACCCGGGAAACTCAGACCCGGCACACCGTCCATACCAGCCGGCAGGATAATTCCATGCCAGTGTATTGAGGTATCTACAGCAAGGCTATTGCTTACACGTAGGCGTACGTTTTCTCCCTGCTTCCAGCGCAATACGGGCCCAGGCAAACCGCCATTAATAACAGTTGCCTGACGTAACTGACCGGTGAAATTGACCTCACGATAACCAATGCCAAGATCAAAAGAATTACCACGCAGCATCTCAAGACCTGAGCTTGCCGAAGTTGCCCAGCCCGGTTTTATACCCAAACCGACTAGAGCACCACCAGCTGCAGCTCCGGTTACAAAAGTACGCCGCGTGATCCGGTCAGAGACCCGGGGCATAGTCAAAATTGATTTCATTTTTAAATCCATCCACACAACGTTAAATTACACACGTATAAACGTGTGTTTACAGAACGAGTCGCAACCCGCTAAACATCAGGACAGAATGGGAGGTCGATATGGGTGATTGGTCTTGCCTGACGGCATAACCAGAAATATATCAAGGCTATTTACCGGACGAGCATGTAGCTGCTCCAGCACAAGTAGCTCAGCAACTACCGCAGCACAGGCCGCACACAAATCACAAGAATTACTGCAATCAGAGTGATCTTCGCCGGTTGCAGGTTGATGGTGCTCTGTCATCAGGTCTGCCACAATTTCAATAGAGGGCTCGACCATAACTTCGGCATCACAATGACCTGCTGTTTGCGCATCCACATCATCGGAATGCCAGACTGAAGCAAACGTACTGAGCGGTTGACTCAAAAGCAATAGGCATAAAATGCTGGCACGAAAACGCATATGCGTAACCTTATCGACTATGCCAAAAACCTACAAGTAAGTATTGCCCACCAGCGCTGATACTATTGCGCTGCAACCTCAAGCAGACCATCTGGCAGCCGGGCACTTCTGAAATGTACCGAGAAATTTACTTACGTAGACCTGTGCCGGCACTAGTAGATTCACCCGATGCAGCAGCTAATTTATCAGTAGCGTAAGCATAATAATCGATATAAAACGTGCAAACTGAACATTCATAGCAATACCCTCATTAAGAATGACTCATATAGTCAGCTGTAGAGCTTGACCACTTTTTTTGGTAGATCGTTTTAGAATGAGTCTTCCATTAAACATATGTTTTTTTAGTAAATTACCAGCACACTCGGGGCTGCACCCTGGTCCTTATAGAATATAACCCGCCAACTGCATAAACTGCACTTAGTCATATGCCAAGGGTCTAAAGCTTAAGGAGCCGCATAGTAATGAGTAAAAAGCCATGAACAAGGCACAGCAGCATTCAACACGAGCTATTGTTAACCTCAAAACCAGTCATACATCTCAGACCAGTGTACATTCTATAAATGCATTTGCTGATCAGGGCTATTTGAATACAGAAGACTGCCCTCAACTTGAGCAGGTGGCAGAGCGTTTCTCTGTCGCAATCACCCCCCAGATGCTGGATCTTATCGACCCGGCTAATCCAAACGATCCAATAGCAAAACAATTTGTACCCAATGTACTTGAACTACAAAACCATAACGATGAATTACGAGACCCGATTGGCGATACGCAACATTCACCTGTCACAGGCATAGTGCATCGCTATCCAGATCGCCTCTTGCTAACTCCTGTGCGAGTCTGTCCGGTTTATTGCCGTTTTTGTTTTCGCCGCGAACATGTAGGCAACAATGCCGATGCCATGCTCTCATCTGACGAACTACAGGCAGCACTTAATTATATTCGTGAGCATGATGAAGTATGGGAAGTAATTCTATCCGGCGGCGATCCATTATTAATGTCACCCAGACGTCTACAGGAAATTGTTACTGCACTTGAAAACATCAGGCACGTTAAGGTCATTCGTATACATACACGTGTGCCGGTCGTTGACCCCACCAGAATTTCCAGACAGCTGATTAAAGTATTGAAATGCAGCAAAGCTGTTTATGTAGTTCTACACAGTAACCACCCCAATGAGTTATCAGCAAATGCACAGAAAGCCTGTGCAATGCTGGTTGAAAATGGCATTCCCATGCTGAGCCAGACAGTTCTTCTAAAGGGCATTAACGATAATCCGGTAACGCTTGAAGCGCTCATGCGCACATTGGTGGAAAATCGTATTAAGCCGTATTACCTACATCATGCTGATCGGGCACGTGGTACCAGCCACTTTCGCACCACTATTAAAGAGGGCCAGGAACTATTGCGGGAACTACATGGCAAAGTTTCCGGCCTCTGCCAACCGGAGTACGTACTGGATATACCCGGCGGAGCAGGCAAGGTACCAATAGGGCCAAACTGGCTAACAGCCAATAATGATAATGGTTACACGGCCACCGACTACAATGGCTGCCAGCACGATTACAAAGACCAATACACGGATACTTGTAAAACCACACTGGATTAACTAACTCAGCTTCAACTAACGTATAGGCATGACAATTTATAAAGAAATTGAAGTCCAACCTGTAGCCGGCAACTTGGGCGCCGAGATACACGGCATTGACCTGCGTGAACAACTGAGTGACAACATCTATAAGGAAGTGCATCAGGCACTTCTACAATACCTGGTGCTTTTTTTTCGGGATCAAGATCTCACCCCGGAGCAACAAAAAGATTTTGGCCGGTATTTTGGTGAGCTACATGTGCACCCCTATATACCTGCCCTTGAAGGTCACCCAGAAATAATAGCCCTCAGAAGCACTGAAAACGGTCCTGCTGAGATGGCCTATCAATCAAATCAATGGCACACAGATCTAACCTATATAGATGAACCACCCATGGGTTCAATACTATGGTCACAGCAATCACCACCCGCAGGTGGTGACACAATGTTCCTTAATCTTTATAGGGCCTTCGAAACACTGTCACCCAAAATGCAAGAATTTGTATCCGACCTGACAGCAGTTCATGACATCGTAGCCAGCATGCCTGATGATTTCATTGAACAGAGCTGGGCACCGAATCAATTAAAGCGCTTACAGGAGATAACTCCACCCGTAGAACATCCGGTGGTACGAACCCACCCGGAGACCGGTAAGAAGCTGTTATTCGTGAATGCCAACTTTACTTCACATATTAAGGAGCTCAGCAGACCGGAAAGCACCGCTTTACTAAATCATCTTTATGAACATATAGCCAAACCCGAAAATGTCTGCCGCTTTAACTGGCAAACAAATTCAGTGGCTTTTTGGGACAACCGCTGCACCCAGCATTACGCCATCAATGACTATGACAGCCTGCGGGTAATGCACAGAGTTACTATGTGCGGGGATAAACCTTACTAGTCATCCAGCCAGATCACCTGATAAGCGCAGCTTCTTCGCTATATCAACAATGTTCTGCATGACAATATAGCTGACTATAACCCAATAAATGGTTGAGCTATGCGGCCTACAAGACTTTTTATACGGATGGGGCCTTCCGTCATGACCAGACAGATACATTCTTCATCATGATCAATTAATGGCTTGTGCTCAATCTTTTCATCTGCCAGATCAATTTCACCAACACCAAACTGCCCCACCTCATGACAGTAACCACCTTTAATAACCAGCGTCCATTCTTCACCATTGTGACCATGCTCAGGCACGGAGACTCCGCCACGCGCCTTTAATAACCACAAACGTTCATCATTCGGCCCATTCCAGAGTCGGGCATTATGCATACCCGGGCCCATAAAACGCCAGTTAAGTGCATCAATATCACAATCTATGAATTCCATTAGTGGCTGTGGAAGCTGGCTGCCTGCAGATACCACCGGCTTTACTTCCGGTATTGCAGCATCACCCAGACTACTCAATAACTGCTCAAGCACCCTGTCCGGTACATCAATGCCATTCATGGACTCCAGCAATGCGCCACCAATGGCTTCTGCATCAGCAACGCTTTCCTGTAAGTCATCATGATAAGCAAGATGCGAAGCTACCATCAGGGAACGTGCCGGGTTTAAAGCGCCGGCTGCATATGACAGCAACCACTCATCTTGTAGTTTGTTTGCTGTATTCATAATAATTCTCCTAACTCCTCACGCAAACGCCCAAATGCCCGGCGTATACGTGATTTAACTGTACCTAGTGGCAGGCCTTGCTGTTCAGCTATTTCACTGTGGGCCAGACCTTTAATAAATGACAAAAAGATTACGCTTTTCTGGTCTTCAGGTAACTTTGCAATTGCTG
The DNA here is from genome assembly GCA_024229935.1 of Gammaproteobacteria bacterium. Classification (GTDB taxonomy): domain Bacteria; phylum Pseudomonadota; class Gammaproteobacteria; order Steroidobacterales. Next base: position 17,827 of record JAAERX010000018.1, read on the forward strand.
CCTGTACCGCATCCTGGCGTTGTTGCTGCAAAACCTCATCATCAGAAACCAGGGTGTCAGAAGCCCTTAAGTCTGGCTCATCTGATTCTGTTTTCTGCCGGCCATCACGACGCAATCTGTCTATATATTTATAACGGGCAATTGTAAATATCCAGGTGCTTACACCGGCCTTATCAGGATTAAAACTATGTGCCTTTTCCCAAACAGCCAGCATAGCTTCCTGCAACACATCATCAGCAGTAGCCTGATTTAGCCCCCTGCCCACCAGAAATGATTTCACCCTTGGGGCAAAGTAGCCATAAACCTTCATGAATGCAGCACGATCACGCTTATCAGCAATTAATGCCATGCAAGCAATCATTTCCTGACTATTCACAGCAGGCTTCAGATCAGCAGATTTTTTGTCATCTGGCGATGGTTCAGCTAGCGATAGGTTATTAGATTTGCCGTTCAATTTCGTCCAAGTACTTTGTGAATCCACAAGGGTTAAACGTGGGATAGCTACGAGATTAACACCGGCGCCTTGTAAATGCCCAACTATGATCTGATCTACATGTATCTTTCTTAATGCCTGTAAACTGTTCATGCCCTCTTATACGTCAAATCCCCGCAACTGGATCACATAAACTATATGACTCAGAAGCCTTACATAGATTGGCCTCTGGGCTATTTAATGATCCAAATACCTGACCTGAGCGAAAAACGATACTATCAACAGCACTTTTTATGGATTTCTCAATGACCATTGCAACAAGCAACTCTGAAACTGTTTTGACATCAAACGCAAACCAAAAACGCCTGAAAATAGCTATTATTGGTACTGGAATATCCGGTCTATCAGCTGCATGGCTACTTAATCAAAATCATGATGTAACAGTTTATGAACAAAATGATTACGTCGGGGGCCACAGTAATACTACCGAAATTAATATTGATGGCCAGACATTACCAGTAGACACAGGTTTTATTGTTTACAACCCCGTTAATTACCCCAATCTGGTCGCACTATTTAAGCACCTTGATGTACCCACCAAAGCCAGCGATATGTCCTTCTCAGCATCTCTGGGTGATGGCTTACTGGAATATTCTGGCACCAACCTGCGGGGATTGCTTGCACAACCGTTTAATCTGTTTCGCCCACGCTTTATACGCATGGTACGAGACATATTAAGGTTTTATAAACAAGCACCAAAATTACTGGGTGACCAGTCATTAAGAGATACCTCATTACGAGATTTTCTTCAACGCCATAATTACAGTGAGGCATTTATATATGACCACCTAATGCCAATGGGTGCTGCTATCTGGTCCAGTTCAGTTCAGCAGATGCTGGACTTTCCCACTCTTTCTTTCCTGCGTTTCTTTAATAACCACGGCCTTATACAACTCAAAGACCGACCTAAATGGCGAACTGTTGACGGCGGTAGCCGTGAATATGTCGCACGCTTAAAAGCCTCATTCAATAATCGAATTCACACCGGTGATGCTGTTATCCAAATTGAACGCAGTGAATCTAACCAAACTGTTATAACCAAAAAAGGCAAAAAAGAAGATTACGATCATGTGGTGCTAGCCTGTCATGCTGACCAGTCTCTGCAACTATTAGCCAGTCCATCAGCCGAAGAACAAAATATCCTGAGTAAAATTCACTATCAGAACAACACGGCAGTAGTGCATACTGATACCAGCCTATTACCTACACGAAAAAATGCTTGGGCAAGCTGGAATTATCTTGGCACCGGCATGGATAATAAGAATCAGATGCTCTGCGTAACCTACCTGATGAACAGGCTGCAGAATCTGCCAACCGAAATACCCGTCATGGTAACTTTAAATCCCTGTAAAGAAGTTGATCCAGAAAAAATTATTCAGGTCTGCAATTACGAGCACCCGTTATTCAATATTGGTGCCATCCAAAGTCAGCCCAAACTGTGGGGCTTGCAGGGCAAGCAAAATACCTGGTTTTGTGGTGCCTATTTTGGCTCTGGCTTCCATGAGGATGGTATTCAAGCAGGTCTGGCTGTTGCAGAAAAGCTAGGTGGTGTTAAACGACCCTGGACAGTCACTAATCCATCAGCCAGAGTCGGCCTATGTGAAAAAGGACAGCCACTGAACAGCCTGGGGGTGGCCACAGTATGAGTGTTTTTCAATCCGCACTTTATCAGACCCACATAGCACATCGACGCAAACGGCCAAAAAAACACAAGCTTCAATATGGTGCATTCTATCTGCTGCTGGACCTTGACGAACTTGATCGTATGCACCGTAAGTTGAAATGGTTCTCTTATAACAGCTTCAATATTTTCAGCTTTCACGATAGTGACCATGGTCCAGGCACCAAGGAAGCACTTCGACCCTGGGTAGAACATCATTTGGAACAAGCAGGGGTTGACCTTGAAGGCGGCAGCATACAGACACTGTGCATACCACGAATACTGGGCTATGTCTTTAATCCTATTACAGTGTATTACTGCTATCACAAAGATGGTCAGATGCAGGCTGTTTTATATGAGGTCAGCAATACCTTCGGACAACGTCACAGTTATCTTTTCACTGTGGATGAAACTTCTGACGGACTTTTAAAGCATAGTTGCGCCAAACGTTTCTTTGTATCACCCTTTCTAGAGGTGTCTGGCTGCTATGAATTTAGCATCAAACGGCCCGGCAAAGACCTCTACCTGCATATTCGTCAGACAGATGAAGAAGGGCCATTACTGGATGCCTGGGTCAACGGCACAAAAAATCATATTTCAGACCATAATTTACTGCTGTGCCTATTTCGCTACCCCTTATTAACACTGAAAGTGATAGGTGGGATCCACTGGGAAGCCCTGAAGATATGGCTAAAAGGCATAGGCGTCATAAAGCGCCCGGAGCCCCCGGCTGAAACTGTCACCATAGTTAATGGAAAGAGTGAATAAAAATCGTTATAAAAAATACACTAATGGTGAAACCAATAAATTATATATGACGTATAAAGCCCCAGATACTTTTAATAGTTTCATTTGGACAGAGAAATGTTAACTAATAACCAAAATTCTGATGTTCTAAACCGCACATTTATGCCGCACATTTTCCAGTCTGAAAAACTGGAGGAATTTTTTGTTGCTGTAATAGACAGACTGCATCAAGGCAAACTAACTGTTAATTTCCCATCTGGAAATGCCCGGAACCTATCGGGTAGTGAGGATACAATTGAAGGGCAGAAATTTCATGCCTCATGGAATCTGAAGTCTTACAAGGCAATTCGGCGTATCCTGCGCTGCCAGTCTATGGGCTTTGCAGAATCCTACATGGAAGGAGAATGGGATAGTAATGACCTTACCCATCTGCTGGAACTAATGGCCTACAATATGGATGCAATAGAGTCCTCTATGAAGGATTGGGGTCTTGTTCGCATTTGGAATCAAATTCAGCATTCATTGCGTTCGAACACCCGGCGCGGCAGCCGAAAAAACATTGCCTACCACTATGATCTTGGCAATGATTTCTACCAACTCTGGCTTGACCCAAGCATGACCTATTCATCAGGAGTCTTTGATGAAGAGCATCATGACCTGGATTCAGCTCAGGAGAACAAATACCGTAAACTCGCTGAAGAACTTGAACTAAAATCTCATCACCGGGTGCTTGAGATTGGCTGCGGCTGGGGAGGCTTTGCAGAGTTTGCCGCACGGCGTTATGGCTGCACGATTGTTTGCTTAACACTTTCCCAGGAACAGCTGCACTGGGCTAAAAAGCGTATCAGTCAAGCGGGATTATCTGACCTGGTGGAAATTCGCTTCCAGGATTACCGCGATGTGCAGGGTAAATTTGATCGAATTGTCTCTGTAGAAATGTTTGAGGCAGTGGGTGAGGAACACTGGTCTGGCTATTTCGACCAGGTACATGCATGCCTCAAACCTGGTGGTCGCGCAGGCTTACAGATTATCAGTATTGCCAATGAGCGCTATGACAGCTATCGAAATAAAGCTGATTTCATACAGAAGTATATTTTTCCGGGGGGTATGTTGCCTTCTGACGAAAAACTGGATGTTCACATAGAAGAATCTGGGCTAACCAAGACAGGGCAAAGTAATTTCGGCCTAAGCTATGCCCGCACTCTGGAGCTCTGGCGCAAAGAATTTCTCAAAAACTGGAACACAATTGCCCGACTCGGTTATTCAGAAAAATTTAAACGCATGTGGGAATATTACCTATGCTACTGCGAGGCAGGCTTCAAACGTGGAACGATTGATGTTGGCCACTACTTTCTACAGAAAGATGCAGCAATTCATACCTATCAGGAATAATACATGAACGGCCGAACATCCTTTATATTATTTATTTGCCTAATTTTTGCCTCAGTTCTCAGTGGATGCAGCAGTATGAAAATTGAAGATTTTAAATCCACCCAGCCCGAATTTGTATTGGAAGAATACTTCGAAGGCAGAACCATGGCTTGGGGATTGTTTGAGGACCGCTTTGGCAACGTTCAAAGACAGTTTGTAGTAACAATGGATGGCACCTGGGACGGGACAACCCTCATTCTTAATGAAGACTTTGTTTACAATGATGGTGAAACAGAAAATCGCGTCTGGACCCTTACTAAGACTGATGAATTCAATTATCAAGGCAGCACACAAAATTCTGTAGGCATTGCTGCCGGCACTCGATCAGGAAATGCTTTTCACTGGAAGTATGACTTCAACTTGAAAGTTGGAGATGACACCTGGAAGGTAACATTTGACGACTGGATGTTCATGCAGCCCAATGGCGTACTGCTGAACAAGGCCACTGTCACCCGCTGGGGCTTCAAACTGGGCACAGTATACTTATCGTTCAGTAAACCAGCAGCACAGGCAGCCGTTAAACAGACAGCCGCACCCGAATTGTTTTTAGTAGCCAACCAATAATCGGCAATTTTTCATAAAATTGCCGGGCCGCATCCCAGTGATCTATATGCGCCTTAACCCGCCCGTCAGCAGCAAAACTGACCTCACTCATCCCAATAATTTTATAGGGTTTACCATGCAGCGTTGATCTAAGCTCCCAGCTTATCAGCCCACATGCATGTGAATCGTTATCCAGAGCAGCATGGGTAACTTTAAATTTTGGGTTCTGCAGGGTACTAAACATATGTTTAAATATTTTCTCAACAGACTCAATTCCATTCACATCGTTGAATGGGTCAACAAAATGCACATCTTCGGTCATCACACTGGTGATTTGGCCAAGATTATCAGCATTCAATTGCTCAAAAAAATCTGTGTACCGCTTTAAATTACGACCTAGATTAAGATCAGACATCTCTTAATAACTTCCTGGTAAGCCTAAGATAGACAGCATACGGCAGACTGCACAAGCATTTCAGCAGCCAGGTAAAACGCCGGGGAAAGGTGATTTCAAAACTATTCCCAGCAAGGCCCTTCACCATACGGGCCGCTGCATCTTCAACCTCCATAAGGAAAGGCATGGGAAATTCATTCATGTCTGTCAGTGGCGTGCGGACAAAACCTGGGTTAATAAGACGTAAATCAACATTTTCTGCGGCAAGTTCCGGCTGCAAGGCCTCACACATATTGATTAAGGCCGCTTTACTTGCCCCATAAGCACTCGCATTTGGCAAGCCACGATAACCAGCAACTGAAGAAACTATAGCTATCTGACCACTCCCTTGCTGCAAATACACAGGAATAATTACCTGCAGGCAATTCACCACACCCATGTAGTTAATGCTCATCAAACGCTGATATATCTTGCGATCAAAACCCTTAACCGGATTTTCCGTATGGGTACCCGCATTGAATACACAAAGATTTGGAATACCTGTTGTTGCTTTTATCTGCTCAAAACAACTATTAACTTGCTCTGGGTCAGTAACATCAAGCCCAAAGCTGTTAATCGTACCTGTCATATCACAGCATTCTTCTGCCAGTTCTGCCAGTGCATCTGTACCCCGAGCACTTACACAAACCTGATGACCCGCCTCAGCATATTGACGCGCCAATTCACGGCCGAGTCCACTGCTTGCTCCTGTAATCCAGATAATCATAATATTTTCTATAGCGCCTTTTATATGTCTACCCAGATTTCTTATTCGCTCATATACAGCTTGTAGATCAACCCCGGGAAATCCATTCCAGACAGATCACATGCCCAACCAGTATGCATCTATGCAAAATAATCAGCAATCTGCATTGCCCTTAAAATTCAAAAGGTTAGTAAAATTACAATCACTATCTTTATAGATGCGATCGTGATCCAACCAGCCCACAAAAACGAATAAAGAATAAATACTTCATAAATATCAGGCAAGCATTCATTAGCACAGGAATACCTCTGAGGAGATACACAATCATGGAAATAATTGTTACTGCTTTTGCCACCATTGTTGCAGTAGGTTGCTTATTTGCAATACTAAAAAAAGACATCAAGGAGTTACGCGCCAATGCTGACACAGAAGATGAAACTGAAAATCACTCATAGAATATTCAACATTTCTAAAAACATTTCAGCAACAATTCAATGAATAATTATTCATCAACAGCTGATATTTTTCTGTTCACACAACTTATTCAAGCAGCTTCCTCAACAGGGCCCACAGAGGAATTTGATCTGATTAAACCCGGTGAGGGCAAAAACAATTATGCTCAACACCACATTTATAAACCGAACTTTGAATAGTTCACTCATAAACAACCTGATTAATCTGGTCTTCTTTCAGGGGGTTTGGTTTATCACCGTAATTGGCGCAGCAGAGGGAAACACCTGGTACGGGATTGCGGGCCTGAGCTGCTTTGTCTGTATACATTATCTTATCGCTCATACAGTCAAGGCTGATCTCCTGCTGGCAGCCGTTGCAATATTCCTTGGCCTGATTATTGAGACTGCCGTAATACAAACAGGGGTCCTCAAGTATGTTCACAGTATTACTTCAACACAATTTGCCCCGCTCTGGATACTTATACTCTGGGCTAACCTCGCCTTAACTCTCAATGGCTGCCTGCGCTGGTTACAAGGACGTTATATGCTGGCCGCCATACTAGGTGCGGCAGGTGGCCCACTCACTTATTTTGCTGGTATAAAACTGGGTGCGGCTACAACCACCATGGCTGTAGCTACTGCTCTTGGTGTGATTGCAGTCATCTATGCCATTGTCACACCTCTCTTGCTGCTTATCGCCAAACAAGTTACTCAGGCCTTAAAATAAACTTGAATATCAACCCTACCAGCCACCCATGGCTATCGTTATACTTGATGGCATCTCGCTATCTGAAAGGAGACCACCGTTATGGACATAGTGGTATCAGCATTTGCTGTTATTGTCGCACTGGGCTGCTTCATTGCCATCTTCATGGCTGCCCGCAAAGACAAGAAGAAAAACAAGTCAGGCGGCGAGTAACCGCTGGCCACACAATGCCTTTTAGTTGTAGTTGGCATCTCTCTCATTTCGCATGGGCTCTTTTCAAGCCCTCAACCATGCTCTGGCCAAAATCAATCTTCAACTCATGCAACACTGGCTAACAGCGACCCTCGATGGTATTTGCCTGGGCCTATTGTTGTATGCCTGCGTACGTCTGCGCATGCATTTCGGCCCTATAGTCAAACAGCGCTTCGGAAGCTGGGCCCGCAGAGCCTACTGGGCATTTACTATCCTACTAATGATTACATTAGCGAATCTGGGGCTGAAGTTATTACGAATATATGAGAGCAACTTTGATGCCATTAAAAATAGCCTGATGCTTGAAATGTGGTTTGCATTACTAGCATTATTTATTGCCCTAGCTTTAATTATCAAACGCCTCTACAGGAAACGTTAAGGAGCGGAAAACCATGACTTTTGCCTACTGGTGTGTACTACTTGCCGCTTTGTTGCCCATCATCTGGGTGGGTATCGCCAAAACAGGTGCAGATGGCTATGACAACCATAAGCCACGGATCTTTCTAGCCAACCTCAAAGACTGGCCCCAACGTGCCAACTGGGCACAGATCAATGCTTATGAGGCCTTCCCACCCTTCGCAGCTGGTGTAATCATCGCCCACATAGTAAGTGCTGATCAGCTGATTATAGATATGCTGGCAGGAATTTTCCTGGTTGCAAGAATCCTGCATGGGGTGTTCTATATTCAGGACAAGGCCACACTACGCTCAGCTGTCTGGAGCCTGGGCTTCATGTGCATTATTGGGTTATTTCTGGCAGGGAGCTGGGGAATGTAAA
>JAAERX010000019.1 GCA_024229935.1 Gammaproteobacteria bacterium
CTTCGGTTGCAGGCAGTGGCAACCCAATAGAGCCATTAAATTCCTTAAGATTAATAGGGTTTGACGACACCACTGGCGACGTCTCCGACAGACCATAGCCTTCAATTACCTGCAGGCCTGTAATGGACACCCATTCACGTGAACTACTGGTGCCGGTCATAGCTTTATAGCTTTTTACAGCAGTTATTGCTCTGTAGGCAGCTTGCATTCAATTTTACTCTTACGCCTCACGAATCTAAATTCTTCATCCAATATTCAGTCACAGGAGTTCTTGTGTCCAGAAAACCGCGTATTCATGTCGATGGTGGCTTCTACCATGTGATTTTTCGTGGCAATGCTCGACAGGATATTTTTCTTGTCGAAGCTGACTATGCTATCTGGCAGTCCATCATAGACCGGGCTATCAAAGAGTACGGCCATAGACTGCATGCTTATTGCTGGATGACCAATCATATTCATATGGCCATTCAGGCGGGGACTAAACCACTTGCAAAATCCATGTCATTCCTGGCAAGTCAGTATGCGCGTCGTTTCAATATGCGTCATGGTCGCTCTGGGCACCTTTTTGAACGTCGTTACAGGTCAATTCTTGTACAGGAAGAGCAATACCTGAAAGAGCTAACACGGTACATACATCTCAACCCGGTGCGTGCCCGGATGGTTCAATCTCCTGGCGACCACAAATGGAGCAGCCACAACGCCTACCTGGGGCAGAAACAAGCTAGGTTTCTATTTACAGACTACGTACTGGCATTATTTGGCTCTACGCTCTCGCGTGCGCGGCATAATTACCGGCTTTACATGCAAGAAACCAGCAATAGCACGATGCTGGAACAGTTGCGAACGGGTTCTGCACATGATGATCGGGTGCTTGGAAATGACAGCTGGCTTGCACAGCAGCCCGACAGGATCTCTGTTGTCAGACCCTCTGAAACCTTAAACGAACTTATCACCAGAATATGCGGTCAGCACGGTGTAACTGAGAGTGAACTTGCAGCTAAGCGTGGCCCACATCACTTCAGCAGCATTCGTGCTGAGATAGCACTACGTGCAAGTGAAACGGGCCTAGCAAGCATAAGTGAGGTTGCCAGACGGTTTAACCGGTCTCAGCCCAGCCTGTCCCGGTCAGTACAAAGATTGAAAAAGCTATAAAGCTATGACCGGCACCAGTAGTTCAAGGCTAAAAAGGTTATAAAGTTATGACTGGCACCAGTAGTTTCTTAATGACAACTAATTAATTTGGCAAGAAATAATGTCAATACAGTATACAGTCACATATATCATACTTATCAGAATTCATATGGTCTTCACTATCAATAATATTGATTGATGGACAGTAACTCACTTTCAGATGCGCTATAAAGCAACGCACTATGCTTACCCGCATGCAGAGCCATACGCAGCAAACATTTATTATCAGGCAATTCACCCCGCTTACAGATACACCACCGCCCATAAAGCTGATTGTGGCTATAGATGGTCCGACCCCCATCAAGACGGCCATAAGGCCGCCAAATAAAAAGGACGCCCGGAGCGGGACACTTATTCTGGTGACCGAAGGGAGCCATAAACAATTGGCAAGGCCACCAAACAAAAAAAGCGCCAAAAGGCGCCTTCTTTTGTTTGGTGGCAGGGGCTCAACCACATAGTGGATGTAACATCCCGTTTATTTAGTGATTTTTCTTTGCTGTTGGAAGATGGTGCCCCAGAATGTACCCCACTCAAACCAAAGCAGCCAACTAATTTTACCCTGGCCCCATTTATTAAACTACTTTTCTAGTAAGTCATATTCCTCGGATGAGAGATTATTCAGTAATCTTACCGATGTTAATGAGCCAGCATCAAACACCAATACTACAGAATCAACAAAAATAGCATTGGTCTTTCTCTTGACTAGCACAGTACCGCCCAATTCAAGTTCAAGTTCAGATGATATACTTTCATAACTTTGTCCAGTTGAAAATAAATTGTTAAGCATTAAAAGAATCCTGATCGTTTCTTTTGAGTGTGCTTGACTAGAGCGTGTATGCTCATTGCTCACCGCTCTATCAAAAGAGCTGTAAAACCAATAAACATTGGAAATGACGAGCAAACCAACTAATGATGCAATTAAGTATCTCATGAAAATTACCTACCTCTGCCAACTATAATGGCACGATTAGCAAAGTCTCCACAATTATTGGTAATCAATGAATATGCTGGCCTATCCGAATCATTCATAACGGTTTCAGCATATTCATTCACTTTAGCGTGATCAGCATCTTCATGATATGTGGCCAAAACATCACTATCTTTGCCTAACTCTTTGCTGATGTAACTATACAGATTATCCAAAGACTCCGGTGTCGGCGCACCATCTATCATCACTAAATCCGGCACTGTCCGTCGCCTTACTTCCCCTTTATTATCATCATCATAACGCCCATATTCATAGTAACGGGTTCCACCCGTATCCGGGTTTACTGAAATAACCGCAGCATGATGTGCCGATATATATATTTCTTTACCAGTAATGGGATTAACCATCTCAGTATTTACTGGATAGTTTTGATATCTGATATTTATTGCATCAGTACCGATAGGATCAATCAAGCTCAGTGGATTACCAAACACATAGGCATACAGATTAGCATCTAACCCCTTAAACCCTATCGGATCACTCGCCGTCCATCTCCCAACCTCAGGGTCATAGTCCCGATACCCAAACCGTACCAGCCCGGTGTCTTCATCATACAAACCACCTGCAAAGCCAAACGGAATCTCCACACTGGCATTGTTATCAACCAGTGTGGTGCGATTACCGTAGGCATCATAGCTATAGGCCTTGACCAGGTTGCCACTGGCATCACTGATGGTTCGTGGACTGCCCAGATGGTCTGTGGTGATGTAGTACTTGCTAATACCCTGCATAAAGCTGGTTGGAGTGTTACCCAGCGTATACTCAAAGCGCTGTTTTAAGTTGCCACCAGCATCGTAAACAGCCAGGAGTGTGACCTTATCCAGCCACAGGTAGTGCTCCTGTACCACACCGCCTACTGACTTACTGACACGGTTACCAATGGCATTATGCCCATAGGTAATTGCCTGGGCAGGTGATGGGGGTGTCACACTCAGCAAACGACCATTCTTACTGTAGCTATAGGTCGTGGTCTGACCACCCATGGTCTTGGTCGCCAGATGTCCTTCAGGTGTATACGTATACGATGTGCCGGCACCGTTGTCGGTCAGCTGATCCCCATCGTTATAGGTCGAGGTCGTGCCTGTAATGGAGCGGTTGCCGTTTACATCATAGCTGTAGTCTTCAATAATCGTCAGTGCACCACCTGCTCCATCATCACGTTTAACCTGTTTAAGCCAGCGACGATTCGGGTCATAGACATACTCATAGTTGTATACCGTACCGTCATGCAGGGTTTCAACCCGAGTCACAATCTGTCCCAGATCGTTATAGGTCAACGTGTAATCATAGCTAGCAGCACTATTAACAGTTGTAGTGGCACTGTTCAGCTCCCCATAAGCATTGTAGCCACGAGCCTGACTGAAGGTACTGTCAGTAAAGGTTTCCGGTAGCGGGCTATTGGTCTTGGGGGTGATCGTGTAGCCATGAATACCGGTCAGAACACCATCATCATCATAGCTGATACTGTCATCGGTCATGATTAACCCGGCATAGCTAATAGAACTGACCCGGAACTCATTATTGAATTTCTGAGTGATGGCCTGATTAAGCTCACCAACATAGGTGACACCAACAAGCAGGTTACCGTCATAGTCGTAATTAACGGTCTCCCCGCTCCAGTTCTCACTGATGATATCAACCTGACTGCCGCAGGTACCGTAGCTATAGTCAACCCGCCCTTGTGGTGTGTCACTGTAGTCCAGCACACCATTGGCATAGGTATTAACTGTTTTAATGGTGGGCCCAGAAGGATAGATAATCTCTGTCAGGCGACGATCTTTATCATAAATATATGTTGTCGTCTCAGTGAGCGGCGTGGTCTCAGTTTCTACATTATCTACATCAGTAAACCCAAAGCCATAATCTTTCAGCCGCGGCGTCTGAAGAACCGTAACATTGTCATTGCCATCGTAATCTGCATCTATAGTGCTCAGATCCGGCTGTGTCACTATATCCACGCGACCAACCGCATCGTAGCTGAACTGGGTTTCTTTACCATCATCAGCAATTGATTTAGTCACAGCACCCTTGCTGACCGCATCATCATAGAAATAAGTCTGCGTACGTGTGCCGGTGGTGACTGTCTCGACCCGACCCCGAGCATCATAGGTATAGCTGATGGTATTCAGCCCGCCCGGTGGTGTAATACTCTTCAGTAAGCCGCTGTCGGCATAATAGTCATAGGTGGTTTCACGGCCTTCAGGTGACGTCACCTTAGTACGGTTAGTCGTCGTATCTACCAGTGCCTCAAACTCTATCGTGCCCGGCTGATTGCCATTCTCGGTGGTAGTCAGGGTATAGGCGCTCTTATCAGCTCCACTCTCCGCATAGGCTTTGGTGATTACGGTGGTATTTACTAGGTTACTAGCAGCAGCCGTATTTGGCACTGTAACCGTAATGGTGCCCGGGATATCCTGTAATGTCCTGTCATCAAGCACGTAGTCAATCTGTGTAGTTACACCACAACTGGCGATAGTCTCTGTAGCGCCATCAACATCATCAAGGAAGGTATTGGTGCTGACACGGCCATCAACAAAGGTGGTTTGCTTTTGTACTGAACCATCACCCAATATGCTGCGAATAGTCTGGTAGCTATTGCTCTCAGCCGTACCGTAACCATACAACAATGAATTATCCGGCTGCTCAACAGCGCTAAAGGTCCACTGCCCACTCTCCGGATCAGAGGTTTGATAAACACGACCTTCAGCATCAAAGAGATGACCGAACACACTTTCGTTACGGTCTGTTTCCTGATCCATCAGAGAACCAGCTGCATAACCAAACTCATAATAAGTGCTGTCATCATAGTCAATGCGATCAATCTCATTACTGACCGTATCAATGGTCAGTTTGGTCGTATAGCCATCATGAGAGGCAATTGATATCTCACCTGCAACAGACCGATCAATCGTTACCTGATTGCTAAACTGATCAATGATGGATGACAACTCGCCGTTAATGTCATGGTTAAAGGTCACCAGTGTATTGCCGGTATCAAGATCAATGGTTTCCTCATGGCGACCATTCTGATCAAAGCGGAATGGTGATTTCAGTGAGGTGTCATCATCCCGTACACAGCGTGCATAATAAGCGTCTGCTTTAATGAACACATTAGATGAGGCGCTATTACTTTCCATTGCCCAGGCCTGTAGCTCATCCCCATCAAGTGCATTTGGCGTAGAGCTCCAGTACGGCTTTCGATCAGGCGCTGTTGGTGACCATGGTGTCTCAGGCGGAAAAATAGTTGCATTAACAAAGACTGAATTCGGTAATGTATACGCCAGCTCATTGATATTTGGCAGGCGCCAGTTGTCATACCCTGCGTGTTCGCTTGCCTCACAATAATCAATGCTGGCTTCCCAGGTACGTGTAACCGTCTTATTGTCAGGAATATCCTGCCACATAAGGGCATTCTGGCTATCAACAACAACGTCACGGCTGGCATCACGTTGCAGACCGGCGATATAGAGATCATCAATCTTGTCACCCCGTACACAAATAACAGGAAGCAAGCTGTTATCTGAGTTGTAAGTAAATTCTGACCAGTAATTCAATGCCTCGAAGCGATAGATCGGGAAATAATGATCTCCAATTGACTTATCAATCGAGTAGGCAATCTCTTTTTCAGTAGGCAGGCGCCAACCGGTACCTAAGGGTAAAACCTGTGATGAACAGTAGTTAATCGCATCATCTTTATCGCGGAACCTTGCGGGCGTAGTAATGTACTGCCACTCCAGACCTGTTACTTGATCCTGCAGTACGCCCTCATCGGTGATGGCATAATCAATAGTGCTGCCACCGGCCTCATAGTGCCCATCATCATAGTTGTACTGACTGTTCTGGATACCGGTTTTCAGCACCCGGGAACCTTTGTCAGCTTCCTGAACACTACCGTCGCCTTTGTATACAAGACCATCTCTGCTTTCTTCATGGTAATTCGAGATAGACCAGCCGTTGGCAATCTGGCTTGGATAGGTATTTTGTACCGAGATCACCCGGCTGTTCCAGGCAGTAAAGGTATCGCGACCAGTAACCCCGGTACCACCTGTACCAGGCTGTGCCCAGGCAACCGGGAACTGATCAAGTGTTTGCCCTGAGGTAACTGCATTGCCAGCACTCGCATACTCAGTAGCATAGGTGTAACCAATGTACACCCGCCCCTCAACCACACCATCAATTCGGTTGCCGACCGGGTCATTACCATCCCAGCTAAACTCCGCTGAAACATTGGCAGCAGCTGCAAAGCTCTGTTCAAAGCTATGGCCGCCAATCTCTAATCGGGCGGTCATCTCTGTCATTGATGCCGGTATATTTGCATCACTTACAGGCACATTAATCTTATGGTGATAACCAGGTGTGCGCTGGCTTGAATAGTGCAACGACAGACCCGTACCAATAATAGGTACATCCTCATGGAAGGACTGCTGATAAGGCTTAACATATGAGCTCACGCATGCCGTCTCGCTATCCTCAGTCTCTTCTTTGCTGGTTTTTGCATCTGGTGTGCCCGACGTTTCTGCATCATTAGGCGCATTAGCCGGCCAGTTGAAATCATTTGGCGTAAAGTGATCAAAACTACCGCGCCAGTAGGTATCACCAGCTGTATAGCCCTCAATGCCGGCAACCTCATCCGTTGTACTGCCACTATTGTCAATATCATCAGCGACACCATCACCGGTATAATCCACGCCATCGACCTGGCCATTACTATCAGCGTCAAGCAATTCCACTACAACGCCATTAGGAGAAGCTTCCCAACTGCCCAGGGTTCGATCGTAATAACCAATAGGCACAATTTCACCAACCGGGAAGTTGAGGAAATTATCAACATACATCACTACCGGCTGATCAAAAGTTACAGTGTCATCATCACGCAGACCGACAACTTCCAGTTCCGAACAATAGGTAAAGGCGGACTCAACTGGCAGTTCTGCAGGCATCGAAGCCGGCACCTCATATTCAGTCGCACGAACTGTAAGGTCATCCAGGGTGTATTGACTGCCATCAAACGAGGTCACTGTTGCTGATGTGACACCATCAAACACAAGCGTGGTTTCACGGTCACCCCGCGCATCTGAAATCCTCGTTGATTTATGTATCTGTGATGTCGGGTTGGTTAAATCAATATCAGTCTGTTTGTTATCTACTTGCAATAACACCACATCTTCAAGCACAGCCCATGCGTTACTGGCAGCCTGAATATCGCGATGAACTGTCAGGTAGTTATGTTTGCGGTAGACAAACTTGTAACTGCCCGCTTCAGCCAGCATCGTGAACTGACCACTTGCATCAGTCTTCACGCTACCGTACTCCGGATGGCCAAACACCGATACAGTTACACCTTGCAGTGCCGCAGTACCATCTACAGTAACCATACCTGTAAACAGGCTCACCGCCTTCGGGTCGTAGCTGCCAATAGTGGCATTTGCGGGAATATGGGCCAGATAGTCTGCAGCAAAGGTACCGGTCAGATTTGTGATATCGGCATTACCACCCACCTGCACATAGACTCTATTCGACTTGATGCTGTTCACCTGAGCCGAGACAAATGTGGAGCCCTGACGCAGGCTAGTCAGGTTACCTTCAACAACCGATACCACTGAACGCACACCAGGAATAAAGTCAGCAACGGAGGTTAAATCCACCGCGCTATCATCCTGATAGGTGCCCGTCACAGTCAACGATACGCTACCACCCACTGTCAACAAGACATCGGTGGGCGCAATCATCAGAGATTTTAACTGCCCAACATTGGGGACATCTGCCTGATCAACATTGATGACAACATTGCCTTCACAAAATTGTGCGCCATCTGTATCAACAGTTACCGTGGTTGCATGATCCCAAGTATCGGATGGGTCAAAGGTATTGAGCACTACGATAATTCCGTTCACACCTGGGTTATCACCAGGATCGTAAGCACCAGAGGAAATACCAAAGCCAGCCAGCCCCTCTCGATAGCTCTCAGAACTATTTTCATTCAGGTCAGCTTGAAGCATATGGTCTCGATGACCCCATGCAGCCCCTGACAGTGGTACTTTATCTTCATATATCCACGTATAGACCGCTCGAACAACTCCCTCAGCATCTGAAGCAGCTGCCCCGGCGCCATAATAGCTATAGATGCTTTCTGGCAGGACATACCAGTCACGGTTATCTCTAATGAGAAGATCACTATCCAATCGCTCATAAGGGCTATTACCATCGGCATAGTGGTCAATTTCCACATCGTGCTGGCGGATATAATCAGCAAGGCCCTGTGCCACAGTGACAACATTCGGGCTGATGCCCTCATAGGGTTTAAGACCACGCGCCTGACGTTCAGCATTGACCAGATATAAGCCTTGTTGCTGGGCTGTCATTGCATCCCAGGCAACCTGTGATGGCATTTGCAGGTATTGAAAAACTTGGCCATCAATGAGTCGCGCATGGTTAAAAGCGGCTTCAATTTCACTCACATCTGTGAAGTCTGCACCGACCCAGGGAATATCATTTTCAGGATGAGTGTCTATGAATCCAGAATCATCACTCACATGTTCAACCGTGCAAGTTGCCATTGGATAAACTGGAGGCTCAATCGTAATTTCAACTGTTGAAGATCCAGCTACACCCTGAGAGTCAACAACAATCAACTCGATAATGTGCGTGCCAACAGCAAGGTCCGGCACCGTAATGATAGGACCAGTTCCCTGGGATACACCTCCTAAAAACCACTCATAGGAAACAATAGTGCCCTCAATGGGCATGCTGTCTGAAGCATCCAGAATTACATCATTACCTGCTTCAACAGTTTGTGGCTCACCGGGATCAGCTACTGGCGGATCCTGTATGGTGATCACAACTGAATCCGTAGCCGTTGCCCCACGGGAGTCCGTAACAGTCAGGTCTATTGTGTGTGCGCCTACTGAAAAATCAGACTTACTGAAACTGCTGGCTGTACTTAGAACAACCGCACCTTCACGCCATTCATAAGCAACCAGTGAGCCTTCAGCAGCATAACTATTAGTACCGTCCAGAGCCGCAGGCGCGCCCGTTGCCACCACTTGATTAGCCCCCGCACGAGCCACTGGTACGTTATCTACTATGACAGTAATTGTGATTGGGTCAGAAACTGATTCAATGCCATAAGCATCAGTCACCTGTAACTCAATTTCATGATCACCAGCAGCAAGATCACTCTTCACAAAGAGAGCTTCAGTACCAACCTCTTGTGAATTTGTAATATCCCACCAACGATAACCAATAATAATGCCATCCTGTACCAGGCTATTACTGCCATCAAAGGTAACAGGATCAGCTATACCAACCGTCTGACTTGTTGTAGTGATAACCGCTACTGCTGGCGCATAGTCACGAACACAGCGCAGCCATTTATCGGTATAACTGGCTCTCTGTTCACTTTGGCGCATGCTGAACTGGTTATTAAGATCACGGACGGCAAACAATGCCCAGGCATAAACTTGACCCCAACGGTGAGTCGTCTTAGCCGCATTAGTCGATGTCCACCAGAATGCATCAGGGCTATTATTCGCAGGATCCGGGTCTGCATTGGTATGTGTTAGTTTCTGACCCTTGATGGCGTCCAGCAGCGTTATACCTTCATTAACATTGGGTAAGCGCCAGTCAGTCTTCCCTCCAAGATCCAGTAACTCACAATACTGCAGAGCACCCTGCCAATCAGTATTGAGTGTTGCATTGTCCGGCGCATCCTGCCACATCAGCTGATTACCGATATCTACAACAACATCGTCACCTGTATAACCCACCTGAAAATCTGTTTTAAATCTTGCGGGAGAGCCACTGACACAACGGGCATAACCAGATTCTGTTGAAGTACCAGCTACCCCCTGCCTGCCATGATTAAAATCCACATACCAAGGATTGGCACTACCATTCCAAACTTCTTTCGTCCAATAGATATATGGCTTAACTTGGAAAGCAGTATATGTATATTTATTATAAAAATTGCTATCAATCCTATTCTCTCGATCCGTGGTATGAGGGTCAGGGATGGCATTTAGATACGCGCTGTTGTGATCAACCAGAAACAGCAACTCATGTCGTGTTGGTAAACGCCAGGTAAGACCGCCCTGGGTTAGGTTTGTACAATAGGATCTTGCCTGCGACTGGGTTTGCTCCAGGGTTTTAGTTTCTGAGGTATCGAGCCAAACAAGACCCGTAACCTGATCCGTTACAATTTCATTTATATCATCACGAATAAACCTGCGTGGCATACCCGCTTGATGGGAGTAGTCATCATAATTTGCAAAAGACTGATCTTCACCAGTCTGGGGGATGCCTGAAGACCTTAAGTATTCAATACTAATTACATCTGAAGAGGCACCCTCCACTAAGCCACTGTACTCACGAGCCCATATTTCATGAGGTTCATCACCTGGCTGGGTTTCATCCATCATGATACCCACGCTATAAGCACCCGTCACACCATCAGCTATGACAGTTTTATAAAGCTCTCCATCCAGGTAGACGCGAACAAGGACCCCGGGGCCAGCTGCCCCAGTTATGACGTATGGCACTATATTCGTAACATCACCAACAGGCGGTGTTAAGACGGGCGGTGTGGATATGAATGTGCCTGCTGATACAGCACGTTGCAAAAGCAATAAATCAGCGACCGTAATTACACCATCGCCTTGCGCCGGATACAGATCAGCCTGCATGAGCTCAACCGAATTTAATGGGGCTATTTGAGTGATGTGTTGTTCCACAGCCAGCAAATCACGTATATCTAATTTGCCATTCTGATCAGCATCACCATCCCGCAGTAAACCAACTGGAGCAACCACAGAAATTTCTATAGTCGGTAAAGTGACAGGCACCTGCCCCTGACTATCCTGCACCGTTGCTGAAATAGTATGCACGCCGAGAGAAAGTGACACCCCTTGGACACTTGAACCAACGCCCAAAGCACTATCAATACTGGATGACCAGAGAATACTTCCACTGATATCACCGTCTTCAATATCTGTCGCTACTCCAGCCAAATTGACCACAGTAGTGTCCAATACAATACTTACCGAGTCCGGCTCAGATATAGTTATTGTTGGCGCTGTATCCGCTGGATGTGAGCCGGCAAGATATTCATCGATATTAGTAATACCATCACCATCAGCATCACCTAATGGGTCATCAACACCATACAAAGCCTCCCAACCATCATCCATACCATCAGCATCAGCATCAGACAGAACAGTAATAGAAAGAGTTTCAACAACTTGAGGTAACAGTCCACCAGAGTCAGTCACACTAACCGACACCGTATGTTGTCCGGAGCTCAATGCAGTTGTTATTGATGCACCACTGCCTAAAGAACCATCCAAATCGGAATTCCAGGTGAGGGAGTCACTCAGCACCCCATCTTCTGCATCTATAGCATAACCATCTAGCGCAATAGTTTGACCCTGCAGTACAGCCAAGGGTGCTGCAGGATTAATAATATAAGCAATCGGAGCTGAGTTACCTGCTTTACAGTAGGGTATATAACTCTCATATATATCCCAACCTTTGGTGCTGCCATCTCCATCAAGATCAATCGACGTCTTAAATACGGCGTCGAGTCCATCGCCGGATATGATGGGATCAAATGCAGCCACCTTACCCACATCTTCCTGACCGTCCTGTCCGTCATAATCAATACTAACTCTATAGGTGAGCTGAGCCTGCATATTATGGACGAAGACATCAGCCTGATTGTTCACATCAGCATACTTAGAGTCGAGATTACTCGCTTCAGATTCAAATGCGATAACACGACCATCAGCCGAGACAGATGGCCTAAAACTGTCCCCATTACCAACGGTACCGGCATCATTAACACTAACCAGCGTGGTTTGTAATGTTGCTCTGTTGTAGAGATAGATATCACTTTTCTCGTTACCATCACCTAAAGAGGCATTATCAACCGGGGATTGATAAACAATAAAATTCCCGTCTGCAGAAACCTTCGGCACCAAACTGCCTGAAGTGATGACATCACTAACTGAAAAATTGGTAATACGCTGAGTCTTTGCAGTAGCCAAATCACGCACATAGATATCATAGACACCATTTATATCTGCAGGCTCCATAGCCTGTTTCGCTACAAATGCAACAACATTGCAATTATCAGAACATGAGAGCTGCTGTAAGGGATCAAGATTATCCGATGGCAACACCTGCTGAGGGTTACCCTGACTATCCAGGCTCACCATCTGCACCACACCCGTGGCTAATTCACGCACGTATATGTCAAGGTAGTCTGTTTGGTCGACAACAGGATCTGCTCGACCATCTGTTAGAAAAACGACCTTACTACCGTCACCTGATATTGCATTGGCAGTTGTACCCAAGCTATTTACTGATGTTAGTTGCCCGCCCGAGGTATTTAGATTGACACGCTCTGTGGTGCCAAATGATCGATCATGCACAAAAACATCAGAAACATCATTAGTATCATCGGCAACCATATCAGTCTGCCAGCTATTGAAGGCCACCAGGTTGCCATCATTAGAAATTGAAAAATGGTGGTTTACCCCACTCCCATCAGGCACTGGGCTGGCCGCTTCACCAGCATGATTGGGGCTGACCCAATAGGTATCTTCTTCATCATCATCATATACATATAGATCCAGAACCCCGTTATTATCCCCGGTTTCCAAATCCCAGTCATAATAAACAACATGAGGGTAGTACCCTGGGTATGTCAGTGCTAGTGCCGGTGTAAGCAGACTTGGTTCATCGATATTAACCGTTTCAACATTGGTACCAAATAACCGGTAACTCGAAGGACCAGGGTCTGTACACACACTGGCATTAACTTCAATCTGCCGAACATAACTGGTGGTTTCATTATCACCATCTGAAATGTTTACTTGGATTTGATGTAAACCGGAACTCAAAAATGCAGACGTTACACCCCCGGTACCGATATAGCCGTCAATGTCTGATTCCCATACAATCGCATGACTAATATCACCATCTTCCGGATCAATTGCTGTTGCTGAAAAGCCTATGGGCGCACCATTGATAAATGGTTCGCCAATATATGGACTGGTAATAATGAGACTGGGCGCTGCTGCATTGACAGCAATTGAGATACAGCTAAACCCTGCAACTATGAAAAGTTTTAGCAGCTGTAGCTTTTTATTAGAGAACAAAATGATCCACCCCTCCCCGAGCACTCATCCAATCAGAACCGTCTTTGATTGAATGGCAAAATAACCATCAAACTGCATTTAGACTAATCCGGACAGTCAATGCATTTTGTAATATCACCCCACAGCAATAAATAAACACCTAAAAGTTAAGGCCTAGTACCGGAGCTACCGTAGGAATCTTGTCACCGTTTTCATCGATATAAAAACTTTCTGCGAGATCAAGAAAGTAATTTGTCTGGTATAACCAAATAGCAGCATCCGCAGTTAGCACAGCAAAACCGAGGTCTTTGAATGTACTGCTCCCAATCTTCCAGTCGCCGCCATGTGAAGCATCAGGTACAAACCCCATAGGATTAGTAATCATGGCTATCAGTGCATGGGTACCATCACCATTATCGACAGTATGCTGGACAATGTTAATGTGAGGGTCGTGGGAGATTGGCACCAAATGAGGAATCTGTGGCGCTCCGGCCATTATAGCATTTGGGTTGTAATCCAGCTTGATTTGTAATCCACCAATCTTGGTTACTCCAACCAGTGAATCAGGCCGTATAGTCAATGATCTCTGCTGGGTATATGCAACGTACTGATAAAACTCATACGGAGCCTTATCAACCGTTCCAGCAAGAATCTCCAGCGGGATTGCACTCATATCGCCATCATCTTGATATGTATCTGTGACACCGGCTGCTGAGATTTGCATGGTGGCAGTACCTACCGCTAACGGAAGCAGACTGTCATCTGCAGGATCAACAAGATGCAAAGTAACCCACCATTGCCCATCGAATGGCTCTACATCAGCGTAACGGACGCCACTCGCAGGATCACGTTGCAGTGACCCGAATGTGTAATTACTGGTGTGATCAGGAAAAGCGCGAAAAGTTTTAAGCACCTTCACGTTATGCACCACAGAATTGGCATCGGTAAGTGTTACGGTAACTTGCCATGGTGTCAAAGTGCTCATGCCATCAGTTTGGAATTTGATGCCCGCCACACCCATGCTGACAATATCGCCAGAACGCGCATACGATGGCAATGGTTGTATATTTGTACAGCCTATAGCCACAAGCGCCAGTACAACCACTGGTAGAATTTTTAACGCAGAAATACTCTTGCATACCATTTTACCCCCCCCTTAAAGCACCACTTATTTTTTTAATAGTAAACATAGCACCCAGCTATTAGCAAGAAGGAATCATCCCTTTCTAGTTAATTAGTAATTTTTAGACCATATCTGGATAAATTTTCTGCAGTGCATTTAATAGAAAAGATTTTTAAATAAAACCCTTAATAACTTTTTGCATGAACTAGATTGAATCTAGTAAATTTATTTTACTTAGAGAGTGCAGATTTAACTTAATTAACTACCAAAGCTTTTAAGGTCCACACCACTCTCCCATTCATCATTGGAATCTGGCGATTTAGTCCTGATTATGAATTAACAAGAAGTGGCTGATATCTATCAAACCATGATGCATGCATCGACCAGCCCTTAATTCTATTTCCAGGGCAGCAACCTAAATAGTGGCTTTATAGTGCTGATAGTTTCGCTGTTTTTTTATCGATGGGAGCAGATACCCCAGCTTGCACCCCAAAACAGAACGCTTCAATTTACTATCATATTTCCATCAGCATTAAGCATTACCTGTCCCGCAACTCTCGCCGCAGCACCTTACCCACATTAGATTTGGGTAATTCATCTATAAATTCAACTAGGCGCGGAACCTTGTAGGCCGTCATCTCCTGCTTACACCAGCTACGTATTGCTTTAGGTGTAATGCTTGCACCGGGGCGCAAGACTACAAACAGCTTCACTATTTCACCTGAGTCATCATCAGGGACTCCAATACACGCTGCCTCACGTATATCAGGGTGGCCCGTGACTATATTCTCAACGTCATTTGGAAATACCTTGAAGCCTGAA
>JAAERX010000020.1 GCA_024229935.1 Gammaproteobacteria bacterium
AATCCTGATGGGACATTAGCAAACGGGTTAAATTGCACTACTGCTGTTAGTTCTGATGGCTTTGGAGTTGATGTAACCTTCAATTCGCCAATGCCTAATGATAAATATGCAATCACAGCATCAACGGCAGATAGAACCAGCACCAGTTCAGCTCTTTCATATAAAAACGTGACTCCTAATGGGTTCCTGGTTTATGTCAGGAATCAGGCAGGGAGTGCTGCGGTGTGTGGTTTTTCCTTCGCTGTGCATTCCACCAACGCTCTCCCTCCAAAAGGTGGCACCGGTGCTGATGCTTGGGCACAAGTGGACTCAAGCGGGACCCTGGGAGGAAGCTTTAATATTAAATCTTGCACATATACCGGTCCAGGGACCTACCTATATGAGTTCACCACGCCAATGCCTAGTGCTGATTATGCAGTACTAGTTTCTAATAGCGACGCAACAAGATCTGCTCAAATCCGATCTTACGGTGAAACAACAACTGGTTTTACAGTCTTTGGTACTGACTCCGCCGGAACCAGTGCATTAGCTCTCGAACATTCTGTGGTCGTCCACGCCAC
>JAAERX010000021.1 GCA_024229935.1 Gammaproteobacteria bacterium
AATAAAATGTATGTGGGGATGAAAATTAAGCTCCCGAGAATGTGTATGTAATACCGCGACTAAGCCATTGCACTCACCGAGTTTTTTATCGTTTTTAAAGAACTCATCTTGCGTTTCTTTCGCTGCAATAAACATGGCCTGATACGCCCACTTTTGATGAGCCCAAACAAAGGGGCGTAACTGTGCCGGTAAGGTAAAGGTTGTTAGGTAGTAATCAAGTGGCAAGAGTTTTTGTTGCTGCATCGCTAACCAATGACTGTTGCACTTATGTTGACACGCTGGGCAATGACGATGACCGCAAGAGGGTAATAGGGTTTTATCTTCATGACAATCACCGCAATGGTATAACATGGCCCCTGCAGCAGGAGTATGACAGGCTATAATTTGTTTGAGCGCACGGTAGTGTTTGGCTTGTAGCTTTTTACCGTAGCGCTGTTCAAACATAGATTGATATTTATTGGCAATGGTTGCTAAGTTAATCATTATTTTGCTCCTGCCAATGAATGTCGAGCGTATTGATAATACCGTTAAGCATTAAGGCGCTGTTTTTAATGGCTTCCGGTGTCATTCGTGTATAACGCGCTGTTGTTTTTGGGCTGGCATGACCTAAAAACACTTGAATAGCACGTAAACTCAACCCGTGCTCAATTAGGTGTGTTGCAATGGAATGGCGCAGGGTATGGACATGCACATTCTTGCTAATACCGCAGTCTTTGGCGACAATTTTAATGGTCTTTTGTATGCCACCTCTGTCCATCACCCAAGGTTTAGCGGGGTCATTCTTAGGGTCAGCTCTGCCAGGAAACAGTAAACTAGGATGGCGGTGAGTTTGCCAATAGCGGCGCAAAGCCAATAAGGTTACTTGTGGTAAAGGCACTAATCGGTCACTTTTAGATTTAGTGTTACGCACATGCACCTGCATTAACTCACTGTCGATATCGGCAATAGTTAAGTTAAGCGATTCACTTAAACGTAAACCTAAGCTATAGGTAGTGAGGTAAAAGACCTGATAGCGAAATTTACGGGTGGTATTGATAATCGCCGTTACTTCATTAAGTGATAATACCGCTTGTATCACTTGCTTCTTGGGCGGTTTAACCATGTTAACCCATACCCAAGGGCGACCTAAAACATGTCGATATAAAAACTGAATGGCGCAACGACTAATTTTAACCATGCTCCAGGATTTATGTAGCACTAAGTAGTGAA
>JAAERX010000022.1 GCA_024229935.1 Gammaproteobacteria bacterium
CTGGCGTCTTTCCGACCAACAGAGCAGGGTAAGCATCAGACGGCCTGCAATCGATGTATTGCTGATAGATGCCTGACCAATTCAACGACTATGTACTGAAGCCTCCCTGGTCACCACTGAAATTGAAGCCGCAGCCCTTGGTCGTCACTGCAGCTGTATGGCCAATTTCACCAAACGCCAACGCTATGGCAGCAGCAGCCTGCTTACGGCCAATAAAACGAGAAGTCCAGCTGGCTGGTTAACAGGTAAGAGGGGATGCTCATTCTGATCAAGCCGACATGCCAACACAACAGGCATGGGTCGTTGTGGTGAGCTTCGATCGGTTCTCCAGCTTGCCTGGTGGAGCCTGTACGGCAGCAGCGCATGTTCTGTTGTCTAAGCATCGAGTGTGAATCAACGAGCAGACGATCCGTTGTGCGGCTTTGTGCTGATTAGAAGCAGATCAAAAGCAAGTGCTAATTGAAAAAGATTATCAACAGCAATTGTTCGGATTATTCGATACAAGCATCGAAAGAAAGGCCTAGTTGAATGTGATTCTCAAGAGCATATAATTGCTCAATAATGTTCGGTTAATACCCCTTACAAATGGGCAAAAGTGCAATAGAACAGAGAAGTCCTCCTCTTGGACATAATCATGACTCAAACACCAGCAACAGCTCAAGGCAGGCTCGCCATTGCAACAG
>JAAERX010000023.1 GCA_024229935.1 Gammaproteobacteria bacterium
GAAGGCTGAGGAGTAGCGAATGGCTAGTACCGTTGATATATGGAACATGGCTCTTAACCTGGTTGGTGATAGTTTTGTGGTAGACCCATTGGAGAATTCAACGGGTGCAGACTTATGTCGGTTACACTACCCATATGCTTTAGGTTTTGTACTTGAAGCGGTTGATTGGAACTTTGCAACAAAGCGCCTTGAGGTTGCCGAGTCTGCCAACATTGAGCCAGTATTCGGGTTTAAATCAAGCTTTAAAGTACCTGATGATTGCTCACGTATCATTGAAGTGTGGGATAATAAGCGAGGCAATACCAATACCCGTTATACACAAAATAACCTACAATGGCAGCAAGAAGGCGAGTACATTAGCGCCGACACAAGCGGTCAAGTGTGGGTAAAGTATATTGAGAAAGTAGAAGACCCTAACCGCTTTACTGATTCATTTATTGCAGCATTAGCCGCCAACCTTGGTTCGCGATTAGCCATACCCGTAGCAGCTAGCAGGCAGTTAAAACTAGACTTGCTTAATGAGTATAAGCTTTTGGTTGATGAAGCCGCAGCAAGTGACGGCATGACAGGACGTACAAAAGTGTTACGCTCTAATGTGTTGATAGGGGCGCGAGCTAAATAATGAATATTTACCCGATACAAACAAGCTTTACTAGCGGCATTTTATCGCCACGCTTTTGGTCGCGTAGTGATTTACCGCAATACCGTGCAGGACTAAAAGACAGTGACAACATGATTGTTACACGTCATGGTCCTATGGAATCAAGGCATGGTACAGCGTTTCTTGAAAGCCTTGGCAACAACTACGCAAGACCATTCCCTTTTCAGTTGATACCCAACAATGTAACAGGTGAAGCGTTTAGTGCTGTTGCCGTTGAAGATGGCCGGCTAATTGTTAACGGTGCTAACGGTACATTGTTTCAAGATGACTTAAACAATACTAGCTTTAATGTTGGTCTAACTAACTGGACAAGGATATACACAAGCGGTAAATCTTCTGTTAGTTGGTCAAGTGGTGCAGCATTACTAACACCTGAAAAGACTTTTAATGGTGATGTGGCTGGCATTTCGCAATTAGTAGCAATACCAGTAGGAACGGAAAACGAAGACCGACTTATTAGCTTTACATCTTCAATGGTTGACGCCTTTGCGCCTTCATCAATGGTTATTAGTATAGGCACAACCGCTGGCGCTAATGACATATTTGAACAAGAGTTCAGGGTTGATAATGCTGAGATAACGTACAACCCAAACGGCGCAACGTCTTATTGGATTACTTTTTCATGCTTTAATGATGTAAATGTTGGCAACGTGCCGCCTGGTACTATTGTTTACGGCACAAGGTCGCTTACTTCTGTTACATCTTCAAGAACAGGTAGCGGGGCTGTTGAGTTTTCGCACCCTTGGGATGCTGATGATATACGAAGTATGCAAACAGAAATGTCACCGAATGAATTTAGTATGTACTTTCTTTGTCAAGATAAAGAGCCTCAAAAGCTTAGTTACGACATAGACACCGACACTTGGGCATTTAGTGCGGTAGCTTTTAACGGCAAGCCAACATCATGGATAGCAGGCAATTACCCCACAACGCTAACATTCTTTCAAGGTCGCAGTTGGTGGGCTGGCGTACAATCAGAGCCGCAAACTTTTTGGGGTAGCAAGTCTAACGATGAATCAACTATTGAGAATGAGCTAGAAGATTTAACCACAGGCACAGAAGCCAATGACGGGCTTGAGTTTTCGCTGTCAAAAGCGGGGCGTATTCGTTGGATGGAAGGCGGGGGCAATCTCGTTATCGGCACAAACGCCGGTGAGTTTTTAATTAACGGCTCGCAAGGATTAATA
>JAAERX010000024.1 GCA_024229935.1 Gammaproteobacteria bacterium
ATCTGTCAGAGCAGTTATTGTATTAGCACCATCAGTGCCATCAGTTCCTGCGCTACCAGTATAGCCCACGTTACCTTGTGCGCCCAAACTACCAGTAAATCCGGTAACACCAGTTAATCCCTGTGATCCAGTAAATCCTATACCACCTATGCTACCAGTGTATCCTCTGGCACCACCATCGCCTCTGAGTCCCTGGCTACCAGTATAGCCCTGAGGACCTATGCTACCAGTATATCCTGCGTTGTTTGCAGTAAATGTAATTCGGTCTAGGCTTGAATTAAAATCTAGGGTTATGCCATTGCCTGCTTGGAAATCTACAATATCCTGTTGTTGGTCTGCTATGACAGCGTTACCTGTCACGGTGCCATTGCCAGCTAATGGTCTGATAGTTGCAAATGCTCTTGTTGCTGTAGTTTGAATGCCTGGTCCTGGTGGTCCAGCTGGACCCTGAGGTCCTATACTACCTGTGTAACCTATTACCCCTTGATCTCCCTCTGGACCAATATTACCAGGATCGCCCTCAGGTCCTTCTAGACCTACACTACCAGTGTATCCTAAATCTCCCTGGCTACCAGTAAATCCTATACCACCTATACTACCAGTGTATCCCAGATCACCCTGGCTTCCTGAGAATCCTACACCGCCTATGCTACCAGTAAAACCTATGCCAGTGCTACCAGTAAAACCTCTGACTCCTGGTGGTCCCTGCACACCTATGCTACCAGTGTATCCAATGTCACCCTGGCTACCAGTGTATCCTAAATCTCCCTGGCTACCAGTGTATCCAATATTGGCTGCTTCTCCTGGTATACCCTGTGATCCAGTAAATCCTATGCTACCAGTAAATCCAGTGGCGCCCTGTGAGCCAGTGTATCCATCACGACCGATAATACCATCAGTTCCCTGTGAACCAGTGTATCCCAGACCACCTATGCTACCATCATATCCTGTGGCGCCTTGTGATCCAGTAAATCCAGCACTACCAGTGTATCCCTGACTACCAGTAAAACCTTGGATGCCCTGAATGCCTTGTGATCCAGTGTAGCCCTGGCTACCAGTGTATCCCACGAATCTGCTTATGCGACTCCATACGGTGGGATTTAATTGTTTTACAGCATATAGATCACCAGTGGCTAATACTACATAACCGTCATCTAATTGTCCTGTATAGGGATCAGGTAAATCTGCTACAGTAGCTACTTCGCCTATGATGTTTATGCCCTGTGCGTTGGGATTTACACTGCTGACAACGACCGTTACTTCATTTACACTGGAGCTTACATTAATAGTATTGCCAGTTACATCGAAATCATAATCATTTGTATTGACCGTGATATCCATGTTATGCTGGACTCGAGTTGTCTAATGCCGTGAATTGAGGGTTGGTGCTTAACCTGGGATCGCCTACACCTGCTCCAGGTTCATATCTTTCCAAAACACAATATCTGTGCATGCCTTGGCTGGTATAATCTGCATTCTGCCACTGGAAACTTACTATGGTTGCTACTACATTGGTTCTGGCATTAATAAACATTGGACCAGTATATCTGTTACTGGGAATGGTTAAAACTATGAGTCCAGTGGCCTGATCGGTGGTATCTATAAAACCACCGGTGGGTGTAGTTACATTTGCAATATTGCCCCAGTCAGTGTGTGGAGTTAAGTTTGCAAAACTACCGATCACATTGGTGGTGGTAAAATTAGCATTACCATCAGTGCGGTCATATGTTACCTCATCCAATAATATGCTTTGGAAATCTGCACTAAATGTCCAGCCTGAGATATTAAGTGTGGAAAAGTTATAGGTAAAACTATCTTGATTCCAGGGTGTCCAGTTGATACATTTTACGTTATCAGCTCCACCCAGATACTGACTTATGGTTAATACTCTGCCGGCCATTGTGTGCTCCTCCTGAGGGCGTTGCATTACATCGCTGAGGCGATGTGGCTATGTCTTATTTATGCAAATTTGCTCGTTGCTACCAATTAATATCATCTAAATCTGATTCTGTTTCAGCCAGATCGATCTGATTTCTGAGAGCCCTAGCTTTGACGTGGCAGGCATTTACATGCGCACCCAGTGCTTCGCCAATTTGTTTTAATTGTGACGCATTAAATGTCTGAGTTGTATTGTCTGCCAGTGTCCATGTTATGGTTGTGCTAGTGTCCAGGGTAGCTAACTGCACTGCGCCTTGTATGCGCCGTTGAGATACTTCGTCACACTGGAAGGTATAACCAGACCAATCAAAACTACTAAACTCTTGTGTATCCCTGTCTGATTTTATAATTGACCACTTGTGTTCCTTGCCAACACTTAAATCAAATACCCATTGAGATCCAGACCATACATAACTTAATGATGGTTGGTCACCTTTAGCTATAATCTCACCGTTTGCAACATAATGTGTGTATGATGTGACTCTGGTATCAGACCATAAACAATTTAAATCTGTATCTTGCTCATATTCCTGGAGCACTGCTAGGGGTCCAGTTTTACAGCCTTTTATGACACCTTGATCTGTATAAGTTACTAACATCATTATTTTTTACTCCCTATTAAGGTAATACCATTATCTCTTAACCTAGCATAACTATTTGAATTAGCATTTTGCGTGGCTACTTCTAGTCTAAAATATAATGGCGAACTTAAACCTAAAGCTGCCAGGTCAACCGTAGCGGTTGTCATTAATAGTGAATCATCTATTTCTCTGATTTCTTGTTTAGTGACCGCTAGCCTGGTTTTGCTTGTAGTAAATGTGCTGTTGCGCGCCACAACCAATTGCAAATATCTCTTTCTAAAGTTCGTTGAATTTCCTCCGCCCTGAATAGTTGCACTGCCAACCACCGTAACTGCTTCAGGTCGCAAATCTGTGCTAGTCCAGGAAATAGGTCCTACATCAACACCGGGTTCCCATGATGAGTGTGTGACTGTGGGAGGAGTTGCAGCTACACTATCGCTGACTTGATATACAGGTGATATTAAAATATTAGGATCATCGTTATCTCCCAGAGGTATAGTTACAGCATTGTCTTGTATCTTGAGAGTGTCTACTGCTAAATCAGCTATCTTGGCACTATTCACTGCTAGGTTATTAATTTTTGCAGTGGTAATAGCGGCATTTTGTATTTTACTAGATATGATAATAGCGTCTTTGATCTGAGCACTTAATGTTATTAATTCACCTGAACTTAATTTAGCCGCTGTGATCTGACCAGCCTGAATGTTATTGGCAACCACACTATTGACACCTAACTTACCAGCTATGATTTGCCCAGCCTGAATGTTGTTAGCAACAATTGCATTGGTAGCAATTTTACCAGCAGTCACAGCACCTGCGTCGAGTTGGGTAGATGTTATAGCGCCAGCGGCAATCTCAGTCGATGTTAATACTCCCACAGCAATATCTGATGCAAATATACTTCTGGCTGCAATCTGGGTGCCAGTGATAGTGCCACTTTGTATATTGCTGGCTCTAATAGTGCCAGTTGCAATTTGTGTGCTGGTAATAGTGCCACTTTGTATATTGCTGGCAGTAATAGTGCCAGCTGCAATTTGTGTGCTAGTAATGGTGCCACTTTGTATATTGCTGGCAGTAATAGTGCCAGCTGCAATTTGTGTGCTGGTAATAGTGCCTGAGGCAATTTCGCTAGCTGTGATTGTTCCTGCGGCAATTTGTGTGCTGGTAATAGTTCCAGTAGCTATTCTACTAGCAGTAACGTTACCAGCTGCAATTTTCGCAGTGGTAATTGCACCTGCTGCAATTTTTACCGCAGTCACAGCGAGTGCATCTATTTTTGCCGCAGTCACAGCATTGGTTTGTAGTTTAGGTGTGCTGATAGCACCATTTGCAATATTTGTTTCAGTAATAGGGAAATTAATGTTAGCATTGGCTTCTACTGCCGCTATCTCTGCTTCCAGATCAGGAATAGTTACCGTGTTTAATGTAGAAATAGCATTTTCATTTGTTGATAAGTTTGCTTCCAGATCTGGTATAGTTGTGTTATTAAGAGTATTGATAGCATTTTCATTTGCAGTTATATCTACTTCCAGCGCTGGTAAGGTCACCGTGTTTAAGGTATTGATAGCAGATTGGTTATTACTAATAGCACTTTCATTGGCAGTAAGATTGGCCTCCAGCGCTGGTATAGTCACCGTGTTTAATGTAGTGATATTGCTTTGATTTGCAGTGATCGCAGTGTTATTTGTTGCTAAATTGTTTTCTAGATCTGGTATAGTAGTATTATTCAGAGTATCTAGTTCTGAATCTAATATAGCTAAATTACCCTCTAGAGTAGTTAATTCTGAATCCAGATTACTTAAATCTGATGTGAGTGTTGCGAAGTTGGCGTTAGCGTTATCGAAATCTGCTTGCAGTCCAGCCAGCCATACATCATCTAGTTTGTCTTCAGTCACAGCATTGTCTTGTATGTCACTGGTAAACACTACATTGCTTAAATTAATATCTAAAACACGAGTGTCGAACTTTGGTGTCTGCGCACCACTCTGGCTATCTTCAAACCATATATACAACTTAAGGTCACTATCACGATTAAATCCGTTGCTGTTAATTAAGAACGGATAATAATCACTATTGTCAAAATATACACTGTCACCACCGTCAGTGCTACTGGGTGCTTGGCTAAATGTTTCACTGCCCTGATTGTTGATGTTATTGACATCTCTGACCGTAACTTTGGCTATGTCATAGGTGCTATCGCCCGGAGGTGCCATTTCTACCAGGATATAAGTGCCATCATCATCATAGATGTTGTTATACAGCGCTTGCACGGTGCTTACTGGTAAAGTAGTGGGCGCATTGCTACCAGTGGGTTGCCATCTTTGCACCGTGTTGGTTGTGGGATCACTCACTACATATATGTTGCCAACATCGGCTTCTGCCTTTGTTGCTTCTATCCACCAGTTAGTAATACCACTGCCACTTTGTGGTAATTCATCCTGAGTTATGATGTCACCATATACATCTGCATCATATTCCAATAGTGTATGCTTGACGGTTATGACACCCTGTCTGCTATCTTCAGTGGTTCTCATTACTCTGAATAACTTGTTACTAAATCCATAATCTGCCAGGGTAACTTTTACTACATCGCCCACATCCACCACTAGTGTGCTAAAATCTCCAGTCACTTCAACTACCGTGCTTACTCTGCTCTGGTTGAGATCGATGTTGGCCAGTTGACTCACACGACTGCGGCTGTTAACCATCTCCAATCTAGTTTTTAACACATTGTCTGGTTCGTTGGGGTGTCTGATATTACTGGGTATGTCTGCAAAATAAACATCAGTCTGGTCACGGTTAATCACACTGGGAAACTCTACTTCCACACTGTTGTATAGGCTGTATAGTTCTGTGCTAGTAATATCCACACTGCTGATGATGTTTTCATCAGTAAATTCAAATGCTAATGCTAGTTCAGATGTTGTGGCAGGTCGTTGTGCTACTACACCAAACTTACCTGTTTTGTTGTTATAGGTAAACCATGCACCACTGCTTAAACATATTCTGTCAATGTTGCTTTTGCAATCATTAAATGTGCTAAGTGCGCCATCGATCTCATATCTGTTATGAGTGCCAGGGTTGCCGTCACTATCTGTATAATCAACTAGTGTATTGCAATATGTTTCCCAGTCAGTGATGCTGGTCTGGTCTAACAGGCTTGAACTTAATCCTGCACCATATCTATCATTGGTGAGATAATCCAGTAATACATCAGCAGGTCCATTTAAATTGTTGGTAATATCAAATGTCATTGCTCCCAGGCCAGTAAGTCCATTTTCAGGATCATAATCTATCTCTACTATGGCAAACACCAGGTCTTCCATGGTGTTTGCACTGGTCCAGTTTGTGAACCTGCCATCTGAATTGCCACCACCATATGCATTGGCTTGGCTTGTAAGGGGAAAGATCTGATTGGCACTGGCACTACCACCAGCATACACTCTGACACGAATCTTATCTGCTACATTTGTGCTACTGGTTGCGTTGGGGTCACTTAGACTGGCAACCTTGAATGGCTGACTAGGATTAAAGTTAAGTTTGGCATCACCACGATAGATGTCTGTTATTTGCCAGGTATCATTGTCATTGTATTCTGATATAACCAGACAATATGCCATGGTCTTATTTTCATTTTTTATTTCAGCATCTATGATAATACCACCCGTAAAGTTTCTGCCATACATCCTGGGCACACGGTTATCAGTAGCTGGTGGTAATTGTATTTTTATACCAGGATCACTTCCATTTACCTTGGGTTGCTCAAACACACCCAGGAGTTTAGCTGTTGTGGCTGCCAGTCCAGCGGCTACTACACCCACTGCAATGTTAAACAGAGTCACACTTCCTGCTATGGTGCCTGCTGTGGCTATGGCTCCTACTAATGCCGTCGCGGCCGCTGTAAAGATCGCCAATTAATTACCCTCCTTGTTTTTGCATCTGTCCCAGTGCCATCTTGGAGCATATGTTCCATGATAGTCACAATGTGGGCAATGCATTAAATTTTCTCTGCGCCACTTGTTATAAGCAATCGCGGTCTGTCGTGCCTTGTCTTTATTCAATTGACTTTGTTTTTTGCCCTTCATGCCACTAGGCTTGCCATACATGGGTTGTTGCTCTTTAGGCAAACCTTTATTCCAGGACACTTGGACTCCTTGCAGTCCTTTGTTCCAGGGCTCGGCATTTATGGCGTAACTC
Organism: Gammaproteobacteria bacterium; assembly: GCA_024229935.1. GTDB lineage: Bacteria > Pseudomonadota > Gammaproteobacteria > Steroidobacterales. Next base: position 6,717 of record JAAERX010000024.1, read on the forward strand.
TGATTATAAGAGTCAGCTCTGTGTGGTGCTCTGCTTTCTTTTATTATGAACTCTTCCAATTCTCTCATATCTTCTGGAGTGCCAGTGTCAATAATTGTGCGTATCCAGTTATCGCGATCAGCTTCAACCAGGGGCTTTACTATTTTACTACTGCATATATATCCATCATTGGGATGACAGTTTTTAGCTGTGCGTGATCCCACATACCACATCTGATTGGTTTTATTTGTCCACTTGTAAACAAAACTAGGCATGTTGAGTTCTCATATATTGTTGTTGCGTGGGTTGCCACCCATGCTTTGATAATTTTAGTTTAGGCGAATCAGTTAGTGTGCTTAAACTTGCGGCAACTACATCACCGTTTTGCAACATCTGATCTGCTCGACGACTATATGCTTTTAGTAATCTAGCGCCAGCACTTCCACCACGATATTCTGGTTTTACCCACCAGGCCAGTTCTACTAAAAACCGTTGCTCTGGTATCCATACATCACTTATTGTTTGTGCTAGTATCATACCAGTCAGACCTTGATCATTGTAGCTGACATATCCCACGCCAGAGTTTTGTATGCCAAACAATACCAGGCTGACATGACGGAAGTTACCCATGTCCGGAGGTAATTGCACATGTGGATTCTCCAGAGTAAATTGTTCCAGCATACCATATACTTCTGGATGGTGTCCAATGTCTAGGGGTGCTATGTTCAAAACGGGAACCTTCTTCTGAGATCTTCTATGTCTGTATAATCAATATTGCGACCACTACCACCATATCCATTACCACCTGTATACTCTCTACCGAAATCAAATTCAGTGTTTTGTAATTCTTTGACACGGTCAAAACTAACATCTGATGGGAAAAACTTTTCTCTGTCAGCACTATTAGTTCTTTGTCCTGATATTTTGTTCTCTAACACACTCAGTGTGCTACTACAACTTACTTGTGCTTGTCTGGTGAGTTTGCCTTGACCATAATCACTATCTTCACTTATGGCAAAATTAGTAATCACGCCTGAGAATCGCTGATACACCTGGTTGGGCAATTCCAGCATAGTCTCAGGATCAAAAAACACTCTGCTTATGGTTACCAAACCGCCTTTGATGGGTCTGTTTAACATAGGCGTGATATAATCTTCATCTCCGGGTATACCACTCAGTGTAATTTGTATGTCAGATGTTGCAGCTCTGAGATTCTCCTGGCTACTGCTGATGTTAAGTAATGCGCCCAGTTCTGTGTGCACATTGCCATTTACCGTGATAGGCTTATATGCATCACTTATATAAAATACATTGCCAGGCCCCAGGTCTAAAGTTATGGCAACGCAGTGATTAATACTTACTGTGCCAGTTACGGCCGTTATGGCTGTGCTCATACTATTACCTCTACAAATCTAAAATCATCTGTAAAATCTAAAATGTCATAGCCTGATATTCTGTAGCTGGGCTTGCTTACCATTACCACGCTCCAGGTCACATCACTACCAAATGTAAGTGATCTACCTGTGGGGTTGCCTTGTGCATCAGGTATAAAAGGTCTGTTGACTGGCACCGTAATAGTGCCACCACTGGACCAGGTCACGGTGTCGGTAACTGTATAGGGATATCTGTAGCTGCCGGTTATGGGTGCGCCGGGCTGAATAAAATCACCCTTGCGGAACACTACATCTCCAAAAGTCTTGTTGGGAACACCTGACACATCCAGAGTAAAATTTAATCCACTGGGACTAGTAAATGTTATTTGATCTAACTGCGCCGGTGTCCACACACCCTGATACTCTGTGATATAACTTAAATTTGTATTGTTTGCACCAATATTGATAGTAGTGGGTATGCTGAGATCTAAGGTGTCCAAACTCTCCAATAACTCTCTGGTCTGTGAGTATTTCATTCTGGGTCTGGGCTTGACTGTAAAGTTCCAGGGCACTGCACTAGCTATGCTGGATATTCTGGTTCTGCCACTACGGCTCATGGTCTGTCCAGTAATCTTCCTGCGTTCCCAGGTTATGCTCTGGGCAGTGTTAATCACACCTTGCAGGCCCTGTGTGTCATTGGCATTGTAAAAACAACTCATCTAGGTATCCCCCTTGCTCCTCGTTGGGTAATGCTATATATAAATTCTGGATCTTGTGCTACCATTTGTTTAAAACTCAGGGCGTCCACTGCTGATATATTATAGTTAACGGTAGTGCTACCACCACCACCCATTAACTGGGCAGTGTCTGCTCTGCCTATGACATTGGCTGGTCCAGTTACTAACTCTGGTCCGCGTTCGCCCACCAAACCTACTTTGCCTGCTCCGATAAATCCACCGTTGTCAAACAATCCAGCAAACACTTTGCTTATGCCACCCATGATGCCACCACCACCAGCGCCCATGCCGCCAGTAATCATACTAAAAAAGTTAGTAAACACTTTGTTTAGGGACATCTTCATGATAGTTGCCAATACATTTTTAGCAAAATCCTTAAATTTAAGTTCGCCCTGCATGAGTCCGTCTACTAGGTTATTGGTAAAGTCTCGAGTAAATCCATTGATGGTATCTTTTAATTCTTCATACTGGTCTTTCATCTTTTTAGCAGGCTCGGCTGTCTCATCGATGGTTTTCATTATGTCATCGTGCACCGAATTTGCTTCCCGAAGTTTCTCTGTGTATCCTCCGGTCATTTCAGTTAGTTCTTCCAGAAATGTTTTAGGTTTTTCCAGAGCATCTTCTGGCACCAGGGTTTCTGCCATGCTGGGAACTTCTTCTAGTTTTGATCTTAAGAAGTCTATGCCCTGAGTATAAGTCTGTATCATGCCTTCCAATCTGCTATCAGTGTTCTGATACAAACCTGCTAATTCTTCTTCTAGATCTGCTACGCCTTCTGCAAATAATGGACCGCGTTGTTGCTCTGGTAATTTATTAAGCGCATCCAACTCATCTTTTATTTCTCTGATCCTGGCTAAGGTCTCAGCGCCTTCTCGCTCTGATATACCAAACAATGTTTCTGCGCCAGGCAAACTTGCTATGTTATCATATAAACTTAAAATGCTTTCTTCTATCATCTGGAAGAATGTTAATATGCTTACCCCAGCACCCTGCATGATGTTTAAAAACTCTCCTGCCAGATACACACCCAGACCCTTAAATCCTCCGTGCACTTCTGCTAAATTTTGCACATATGTTACTAATTGAGTCACTAATTCTTTCAGTGCAGGTGCAAATGCTGAGACTATTTGATTGACGACACCTTGTATGATTGCAAACAAATCAGTAAGACTATCATCAAAAGACTTTACGCCAGTAACTGCGTCATTGCTCATTACCATGCCTAGTGCTTCTGCTTGACTAAACATAGCTTTGAGACCTTCACTGCCCTGACTCAACACATTGACAAAATCTACACCTTCTGAATCAAACAACTTAAATGCTAGTCTGAGTTTTTCACTACTGTTTGTGGTGTTTTGGAATGCATCTGCGACATCAAACATCACATCTTCGACACTTCTGACATTGCCACTGGTATCTCTTAAATTAATACCCATTGTTTTAAGAGCTTCTTTAGCTTCACCAGTGCCTTTGGCCGCTTCTGCCATGCGTCTGGTCATTCTTTGCAACGCCATGTCAGTGGTATCTGCACCTATGCCAGCCTGTTCAGCGGCATATCTAAATTTTTGCAGGAACTCTGCGGTAACACCCAGTTTAAGTCTGGTGTCTTCCAGACTAGCAATTAAGGTTGTTTGTTTGAGAGTTATACTGGTAATAGCGGCTGCAGCACCCACGCCCAGTGCAGTAAATGCGGCCGTAGTTTTAACTAATGTGCCTGCCAATTTAGTAAATGCACCGCCTAAACCTACTAGTCCTGTGCGAGCGGCACCCAGGCCTGACATAAAGTTTCTGGTGTTTAAGGTTAATGTAGCTGCAATAGGTAATGCCATTATCTTAACCTCCCTATAAATTTCCTGACTTCTCGTCTCAGATACTTAATGGTTGGTTCAACCATACCCTTGGGTGCTTGCTTGCTGTATCCACCTCTGGTTTTGCCCTGACCACCCTTGGGCGGGTTGGGATACAAACCTTTGTCTAAAACACCTGAATAAGCATAATTACCAAAGATTTCAAAACCCTGAGCTGTTTTCTTCATTGTGGTTTTTCTTCTGGCGTTGCCCCGATCTATGGGTGTTTGTTTTTTAAATTCCTTTAAGGCACTTTTGGGTAATGTTCTGTTAAAAAACTTTTCTGCTTTTTTAACATTACGCCTAAACTTTCTGCTGTTGATATTGGTAAATGTGGTCATTGTGCTCTCCTGAGTATAAACTCTGCTTCTGCCTGACTATAGGTATCAGCAATATCTTCTCCCTGTGCCCTACGCTTTTCCCTGTTCACATATGTTTCACTACATAAATGCACTTGCGCGTCAAAAGTTGTAGCTCTATTCAATACTTCTGATGGCAACATACCATATTTACTGGCCATCTGATCAAACAATGCAACCATAGCGCTACAGCCAGGGTCCTCCAGCAGATTAACCTCTGTTACTTTCCCAGGCGGCTGACTACCTTCTCCACAGCCGCAGTCATGACATCCATGGGCAATACCATTTCATCAGTCATTACTGGTTTGCCACTATCATCCAGGATCATATCTCTGAGTGCTGTATACATTACCGTGACATCTGATTGATCGATGCCTGCGAGTCTGGTGTATGTGGCCATGTCTAGTCTGTCCCAGACATAAAACTCCAGCTCTTCGCCGTATGTTTCTACAATGTCTGGATTATCGATAGTTAATTTGGTTAATTGAGGTTTACTTGCTAGTTGTTCTAGTTTCACTTTGTTGCTCCTGTATGCTCTTTATAGCTTCTATGCAAAAGTTTAATCTGCTAGTTGCTTTATTTAGATCGCCTCTGGCACAACGGATTTCGTTGTGTGAGCGGATCAGCTCTGCTTCTATACTCTGATGTATCTGTGATTCTGAGTGGTTCTGTAATAAATCCTTTATGCTCATATTTATACTCTTTGTTTATATTAAAAACCCCCAGCATATGCCAGGGGACCCAGCTCTCCGAGTTTTAAGTTACGGTTACGCTTGATTTTGTGTATTCACCCACAACTTCCAGTGTTAATGGTGTTACCCATACTGGTGCTGTTGGTGAGTTTGCGGCGGCGAAGCCACTCACATATGCACATCCTTCTACATACTCATATGTTCCAGCCGTTTGCAATTCATTACCATCTCCCTGGAGATATGCTCTCCAAAATACTGGTGTCTGTTCACTGGCTAGTTCAAACAAACTACCGGTGTCACCTTTGCCAGTGTTGAACAACTCTTCTGTGAGAGCTACATTCATTGCTACACTGTTTCTGGTGGGCGTAGTAGTTACCAGCACTGCTGTGCTGTCAGCCTGTGTCCACTCAAAGAGTGAACTTGCTGCATTGATAGTAATATCCTGAATACTGCTTACCTTAAGGTTATTCGCTACATGTGTGCTGGCGCTACCACCAGTAAATGCAGTATTTGCGCTTGCACCTTGAGTATAAGTCAGCACAGGATCACCATTGATGTAAACCACTGGACCGGAGCCTGCTGTGTTTGTAGTGAGTGCTAGATTAGTAAAACAACTCATTATTTTCTCCTGTTAGTATGAATACAGAGTAGTAAAAGTAAATACAAAAGTATACACCAATACATCCCCTGTGATTTCTGTTGACATTTCTACAATACCTGATATCTGGTCTGGTATCGAATCCTTGGCTTGCATGATCAATCTTACGCTTTGTTGCAGATCTGATTTAAGATTTTTAGCATTCATTGCCAAATATCCTTCTATCTGAGTCTCCTCATAATAGCCATCACAATTGTCATTAAATGTTAGTATGAACTCTGATAGACTTGTATTTGGAACATCCAGATAAAATCTTTTCAGGTTTTTGAGAAACAGGGGAGTATCCCCTGATTCCCAGGGTAGTTCAGAGCTAACATTAAAACTGCTACCACTTAATTTAGTGGTAATATCTGCTAGCAATAATGCGCGGTAGTCGGTCATCGGACATAAGTCCTAGCGCGTCTGCCACGCGATCTGCGAGTCCTGATTTGCGCTACTAGTTTCTCTGAGTCACTCACAGTTCCATCTCCATTGACATCATACCAATCCCAAACACTAGTTAGTTCTGTAAACAAATCTTCAAACTTGTTTTCATAGTAACGAATCTTCACCAGTTCAGGTGAGTCTTCTGTAAAATCTGCCATCTTTGGCATTAAGTATTCCTTGAATGTGTAGTATACACACATATCAGTGAATGCCTCTTTGCGATCGATGATCAGATCTGGATTAATGTCTGGTATGTTGTTGATGTCATTTTCAATGCCCACATGATTCATATATTCGCGCCAGGCACTGCTGGCACGGATTTTCTGATTTATGCGCTGTGTGCTACGGATGGTAAGATCTTCCAGATAATCATCTAGATCAGCAGGAGCAGGCAGTTGACTGCTTGCCCCTGCAAATGCTATACCATCGTTAGCTTCAAAGAACCGTTGATCTCGATCTCTGAGATCTTCGGCAGTAGCATAACTTAAGACTGGATCGGATCCAATAAAAGCCATGATATATCCTTATGCAGTTGCCAGTCCGGTTGGCAGGTTGTTGCTACGGAAGAAGCGGCAACCTACTGCTTGACCAATCAGTCCGTCTAACAGAGCACCGTTACCAATCATGCTGAGGTCACCGATGTTGCCACCGCTAACATTAACATTGTTAAGCTGGCTAGCCAGGTGATATTCCTGAGCAGGTGTAACACATGCAACGTAGAAGCCTGAGGCGTCAGTTGGAGCATTAGCTGTTCTGAGGTTAGTAACTGCTTGGCTGATATCGTCCAGGTTGCAACGGATAGCTGCTGTGGCTTCTGCTACAACATTACTTGATACTACACCATTGATGAATCCAGGACGGACCTGAACAAAACCATTACGCACGGTAGCTACCATGTCATGACGATCACGATCTACGTCGTTGAACATTTTCAGAGTTGGCTCACGCTTCATGGCATAACCCATGGCTTCTGGTGACATCACAACAGCAACGTCAGCACCAGTAAGAGCGCCAGCGGCTGGACCTACTGTAGTTACAGTTACATCTGAGATGTCTGTGAGAGCAGTTTCAGCGTTAGTAAGTGCTACTCTAAAACCAGCGATGTCAGTTGATTGTGCAATTGCACGGCTCAGCTGAGTTGTTACAGCAGTTCTGACAGTAGCGATGCCACCGTCTTCCAGGCTCTCTTCTGTTACGAATGAACCAGCGCCACGCTTAACAACAGAAATGCTTGCAGCAGTTGTTGAGAAGTCTGACTCTGATGCACCAGTGATGATCTGGTTACCTTCGGCTACGGTTGCGCCGGCTGTATAGGCATCATGTGTTGGGATCTTTACAGTATCGCCAGCAGTGCCTGAGATGTTGTATGAATTAAGGATCAATGCTTGATTGGGAAGTAATACCATGTTGTCATAAAATGGAATCAGGTCCGCGACTACATCAGCATACAGATCATTAATGGCAGTTGAGTTAGTTGTCATTATTTTCTCCTAGAGTTTGTTTTGTTGACAGCATTTGAACTTAACATTGTTTGTCCAGGGTTTCTGGCAA
>JAAERX010000025.1 GCA_024229935.1 Gammaproteobacteria bacterium
AGCTTCTTGAACCACTGACTCTTCACCCTGGAAAATGATTCTGAGATCAAACTCCAATCCAGTCCAGTTGGGATTGTCAGCACTGTAGATGTGATGCTCTACCAGGTTCAAAACCTTTTCACCCAACTGACCTTTTGCAAATTGTGGTGTTTCCACTTTCATGCGATGCTCCTCAAAATAATGGCAATCACAATAAAGGTTATTGCAATGTTGATGCCGTCGTTCACCATTCGATCTTGAAACATTTGTGCTCTCCTTCTTTAACCTACCATGATATGATAGCATAGTTTTGTTTGATGTCAAGCTCTAAGTTATTGAAATCGTTAGAGTTTTTTCTGTAACAAAATCAGTAACTTACACTCAAAGAAAAACCGCCCCGGAGGGCGGCCACTAGGTAGGACAGTAGGAGAGGAGAGAGGGAAGTCCTTGCCTAGTGTGAACTTATACAATGTACTTGGTGTATTTTTCAGAAAAGATCTTATATAAATCTTTTTCCATGTCAGTGCGTACATTAAATCGAATTTTGTATGTAGTCATGATGGTCTTAAACAATAGGATCACTTGCTCAGGACTAAAGTTATCATAACTGAATCTGATAGCATTATTGAACTCTGACTTAAATACCTTCTTATCTCCTGACTGAAATGTTTCGTTCAGAGCATATGCCAAGCCAATCACCAGAGCATACTTTGCAGAAATTTCAGAGTTAAGTTTGGTATCTAACTTCTTGACCTTGCCAGCCAAGACGTCATCCACGCTAGGCAAAAATTCAGATACACGACGGTGTTCCACGAATTTAGCTGCAATACCATCGCCCACCGCACCAGCGATTTCTGCTTTTTGTTCTTGCAAATCAGCCTGATCAAATCCAGTAGTCTTGAGCATGGAGCTCACACCACGTACCCAGGAGCGCGGACTAGCCCAGGCCTTGCCAGCATTCTTGGGATCAAAGTCAAACAAGTCAGACTTGGCAAAGTTAAGGTAGCCTATGACGTCAGGATGCACATCAGCATTCACAGCGAACAACATAAAGTCATCGAAGTCCACGCTCATGTTGATGTGTGCAAAACGATTAGCAAGTGGGCTTGGCATATTGTATGTTACACCACGATCAGTCTGATGGTTACCAGCGCAAACGATACGGACATTTTGGGGCAACTGGTACTGGCCCACTCTGCGGTTCAGAATCAATTGATAAGCAGCAGCCTGAGTGCTGGGCGGTGCACTGTTGAGTTCGTCTAGAAACAATATAACCAGATCATACTCACTAGCAAACTCCTCTGATGGCAAATCCACAGGAGGGCTCCACTCCATTTGATTTGTCTCAGGATTCCTAAACGGATAGCCGCGCAAGTCTGTGGGTTCCATGAGTGCTAAACGACAGTCAATCATGATGTTGTTGCCAGGCAAGATGTTGTCAGTGATCTGTTGAACAATATCTGACTTACCAATGCCTGGACTACCCCATAAAAATGTGGGGCGGTCTGCATGAATGGCACGGACTAACATGTTCTGTGCCTGGCTGGGGGATACTGAAATATCCATGTTCTCTCTCCTTTGTTAACCTACAATACTATGATATTACAGTTTTTGAGATCTGTCAACAAAAGAACACGGTCTTTTGAAGTTTTATTTTTGGAACCTGTGTAACTGTATATCTTCATGATTATATTATGATAACATAAAAAATGACATTGTCAAGCTCTAAGTTATTGATCTGACGCTATTTTTAATCAGACAGGCGACCATAGTGCTTATCGTGTGGGTATCTACTTAAATTTTTTCTAAGTAATTTTCCTGCCCTTTAAATTTAGTTCAAAGATATAGATAAATACGTTAAACATTTTATAGGAGATAAAAAATGCCAATCACAATTTCAGGTGGAGTACAATTAAGCGGACCAGTCACACTGGGTCCTGGAGTAGGAGCTGCACCCACACCAGGTGCAGAAAATTTTGGTTACATAGCAGGAGGTACACCATCGTCAACCGACAAGATACAAAAATATAGTTTTACTAGTGATGGCGATTCCACAAATGTTGGTACTCTTGTGAGTGGTAGAGGCCAAATAACTGGAAACAGTAGTGATGTATCTGGTTATGTCCAGGGTGGCTATGTAGTAAGCTATGTAAACCAAATTGATAAATGGCCATTTGCGTCAGATGGCGCTGCGAGTTTTGTGGGTAATTTATCCTCATCAAGAAGAATGTGTTCAGGACAATCCAGCATTGAAAATGGCAATGGTTATCAATCAGGCGGTTTACAGGATACCCCGCCTAGCCAGACCAGAGTTACAAAAGTAGACAAATTTAGTTTCGCCAGTGATGGTGATGGCACACATGTGTTGGACTTAACTTTTTCTAGTATGTTGCAATCTGGATCACAATCAATTGATAACGGCTATGCCATGGGGGGTGTGACTGGACCTACAGTATTTAATGCCATAAACAAATTTCCCTTCACTTCAGACACCAATGCCACAGACATAGGTGATCTTACTATTAGTGCATTTGGCGGCAATGGTCACTTTTCCAATACGCATGGGTATTATTCAGGTGGGCAAAAAGATCCAGGTAGAGTCACAACCATACAAAAGTTTCCTTTTGCGTCAGATAGCAATGCAACTGATGTTGCTGATTTGACAGTGGCTACACAGGATGGCTGTGGTACATCCAGTAAAACATTTGGTTATGTAACAGGTGGGGAGCCTGACATGGATAACATACAGAAGTTTGAATTCGCTAATGACGGCGATGCTACTAATGTGGGCAATCTTACACGTAACACGAACACAGCCGCCGGCGCACAATACTAATCTTTATATAAATCCATCAAAGCCCTTACCCAAGGGCTTTTTTGTGGGTATCTATTCAAATATCTGAATATCAGATAAATATACTTAAGAAAACCAACCAGGAGATCATATCATGGCAAAATTAACAGTAAAAGGTGAGTCAGCTAACCACAATGGTGACGTAAAGAAAGCAATTGAGCAACATCCACGGACAACTAAATCTGCTACCAAGCGCAGACATCCAAGCATCA
>JAAERX010000026.1 GCA_024229935.1 Gammaproteobacteria bacterium
CGGTTTCGGTACCCAATAAGGTTTTAGCTAATGCATTCGCACTCAATAGTATTGGCTGAAGATACGCCATTATCTTACCTTCAATTTCAGCACAATCACCGAGCGCATAGACATTGTTAGCCGATGTTTGCAGCATTGAATTAACGACAATCCCTCGATTAACCATAATATTCGACTTTATGGCCAGCTGTGTATTAGGCTTTAGTCCAGCGGCTGATATCACACAATCCACTAAGTACGATTGACCATTCGTTGTTGTTACTCGATATCCATCATCTTGTTTATTTACCGCTTGCACACAATCCGACAAAGTAACGGTAACCCCTTTTTCTCTGCATGCTTTTTCAAGTGGCAGTGAAATAAAATCAGGGATCATATTGGCCAGTAAATGGCTATTTGGCTCAACCAAGGTCACCATTTTTCCTGCATTTGCCAAATCCATTGCGAGCTCTGTACCTATTAAACCACCACCAACAACAAGTACTTTTTTAGACTCCAATACTTTTTGTTGAATACCAGCAAACTCTTTTAGGCTATTTAATGTCAGAATATCTTCACACCCGTCACCGTGAAAA
>JAAERX010000027.1 GCA_024229935.1 Gammaproteobacteria bacterium
GCATAAATAGCCGCCAGATCCTCATCCGTCATCCCCGCAAACAGCGTCCACGACATCAGCGTGTTGTTACCATCCTCAGCCACCGGCATGGTCTGCCCGGTCTCACTCTGGTAGATACGGAACCTTGCAATAAACTGTTCCTCGGTCCAGTTACCAATACCGAACGCTTTGTCCGACGAAATATTCGTCGCCCGCACCAGCGTGCCATTGGGCAACGCAAATTCGTGCCCGCCGGCGAGCAGCTGGTCCGGAATGGCCTGCTGGGTGGCATTCACCGGCGTATGGCACCAGGTGCAGCCCGCCATCTGGGCCAGATACGCGCCGTATGCCTGCTGCCCTGCTACGGAATCATCCGCCCGGTTCACCGTGCGCGGTTCGGCGGCCAGCGGGATGGCATTAACGATGAGGTTCAGCGGGAAGTTAAGCTGATGATCGGGGGTGTCGTTGGCTATGGGCTGTAGCGTTCGCAGATACGCAATAATTGCCAGCACATCTGCTTGCGCCATCGTGCGGTAGGCGTCGTAGGGCATTAACGGGAACAATGCATCGCCATTGGCCTGCAACCCGCCGGTAATGGCCCGGTAAAGTTCGCCGTCCGACCAGTGAGCCACGGCATGCGGCGTGATGTTCTTGGAGATGATAATACCTGGCAGGCCACTGCTCTGGTCGAACACCTCACCACCCTGCCCTAAGGTGCCCTCCACAATAGGACCGGCGTAGTAGTTCCAGTCGCGTTTGGAATGGCAGTCCATGCACACCGCCACGTGATTGGCGAGGTAGCGGCCACGCTCGATGGTGGCGGCGTCGGTGGGCACGGTGATATCGGGAATAGGGATGTCGCGGGGGAGTAATACCGTAAAGCGGAAGAAAAAGAACGCGGTACCAAGTAGCAGCAGGCCGGTTATGGATAGCAGTATTTTTTTAAGCATGGGTGCCCCCCCAGACAATGGGGGTCAGACCCCCTCCCCGAACTATATAGTCAGCACGACCATATATAAAAAGCACGCTCTGTTCAATTAATAAAAGATACGCACACCTGCTTACTGTGGTGTTACAGGTGCATCATCCGCTGTCGTCATCACCGTACCCGGCATCACCTGCCCCATTGCCAGTGCTGAGATATACGCCGGTGTTGCTAAATGACAGTAGGCCTGACCTTCAAATGCTTCAGGCAAAATCCAGGTCGTCCAACCGTCGTAGTCATGAAACAAACCGGGTGACTGAATATGCACAGCACCATCATCACCGATATAACTCAGTTCAAAATCAGCCAGGTAATCACGGCCGGTCATGAAGGGTTCGTTATTATCAAGCACAAAGGCTTCAGCATTAGCTGCGGCATCTTTAAGGCCTGCCAACTTTAAACCGGCAATAGCCTGTGCCTGCAGAACACGAGTTACATCTGGGCAAAATAATTGCTCACCCGCCGCATCAGCACCAAATGCATCACGTATATGTGCCGCCCCTTTAATCTTGCATGACACCATAATGGGCATAACTCCGTCATAGCTCACTACCTGGAAAGTCTGCAGCGGCTTCACCATGGGTTTGGAGTGACGGTATTCGGGCATGTCTGTAAATAGGGTATTGGTGCTTTCTACTGCGGTGTTTGACATGAACTTTTGTACGGACTGGCAAAAGTTTGGATCAGTGGGGTCTGGAAGTACCGTAGTTTGGGCGAATGCTGGTTGCAGGAGAATGGCTATGATTAGGGGGGAAAAGCGATACATGGTTAGGACTCCGACATTTATTGGTTATGGGGATAATACAATAGACAGGGCTGGAATATCGCCGGGGTCTGACACCAATACACCCAAAAAAGTGGCCAGCATTAGCTGGCCACTTTTCCTAAGGGGTGTAAACCTGCAGATCAAGCTGCTAAAACCTAGTCCTGAGGCGGCAGCAATACTGCATCAATAACATGAATGACACCATTGCTGGCCGCTACATCAGGCTTAACAATATTGGCACCGTTAACAGTAACCTTCTTATTTGCCTTGCTCCAGGCACCATTTGAAACAATCTCAATTGTTGAGCCTTCAAGCGTTTCAGCATTAACCGTACCCTTAATATCGGCATACATCACTTTGCCTGATACAACGTGATACAGCAGGATGGCTTTTAACTGTTCTTTGTTTTCCGGTTTCAGCAGGCTATCAAGCGTTCCATCCGGCAATGCTGCAAATGCATCATCAGTTGGAGCAAACACGGTCAGCGGGCCATCCCCTTTAAGTGCATCAACCAGACCGGCAGCCTGAACCGCAGCTACAAGTGTATTAAAGGAACCCGCACCGGCTGCCACTTCAACAATATCACCTGGGTCAGCAGATTTATGTCCACCTGCATTAACGGTCATTGAGAAACTGACCAACAACAGCGCAGTAATGAGTGCAAGGGCTTTTGAAGATTTATTAAACCAAGTATTCATAATGAACTCTCTTATTCAAAGAGGATACAAAAAGGCATCCTATATTCATTATTTCGGCCTAAACCCGGCATCGGATTCATTGTTTTTAAGGCATGTGCAGCAACTTTTAGTACGCCAATGACCAATCAGCCTATCCTTCACGTCACTAAATAAATTAAGGGCTGCAGCCTTATCACCTTCCAACAAAGCACCTACGGGGGGGGTGACCCCAAAAATTATTTCTTCCTTGCCAGCACGTAAATTGAATCACCTTCGGACATCTTGGCATGTCGCTCGAGCGCAAGGATGTCAAAAGAATCCTCCAGCATGGCGGTCAGTTCCTGCTCGTTGTGATACACCAGCGTCAGTCCTTCAAATTCATTTTGGCCTTCACCATGCCAGAAGGAATGCATAATCAGGCCGTTATCATTAAGCACTTCATGTTGACAGGCAAATGATTGTTGCAGTTCTTCAAAGGAGAAGTGGATCAGCGCTTTGTTGGTGAAGATGGCGTCAAAGCAATACTCAGTTTCCAGGGTACGGGCATCAAGTTGCAGCAAATTTGCAGCTGGATCCTGCGCCCGGTAGCGGTCCAGAAATGCATTGGAGAAATCCGATCCAGTAACTGTAAAGCTCTGCGTTAGCAATTTGTAATCTTTACCCGGCCCCATACCCAATTCCAGCACGGTTGAACCCTTCGGCAGATGGGCACTCAGCACATCAACCAACAGCGCACCATCATGTGCCGGGGTGAATTTGCTATAGCTCTCAACATTAGCTGCACTTTCGTAGTAATTCTTTTTCATGACTTAATCCTGATACCAACAACCCTCTTTAGAGGGTTTAATATACGTCATCTTTGTTGGTGTGCGACACAGTCGGCGGTACTGCCAAAAAATACCTAACATACCACCAACCTCTGACAGGCAATGCCTGTTATCCTTCCCGCAGTGAACTCCCCCGCCCAGCAAATTCTGCAGGAAGTATATGGCTACGATGCATTTCGTGGTCAACAAAAGGCTGCCATCGACAGGGCCCTGGCCGGGCAGGATTCACTGGTACTTATGCCTACGGGTGGAGGCAAATCAGTCTGTTACCAGATACCAGCACAGCTGGGCACCGGCAAGGACCAGAGTACAGTACTGGTGGTGTCACCACTGATAGCATTGATGCAAGATCAGGTGAGCGCCCTGCATGCACTGGGCGTACCAGCAGCATTCCTGAATTCCTCTCTGTCACACCATGAGCAGGATGATGTCATTGCCCAGTTACGTAATGGGCAACTGCGACTCTTATATATAGCACCCGAGCGTTTGGTGCAGCCGGGTACACGGGCCATGTTGCGAGATGTGAACATTGCCTTGATCGCCATTGATGAAGCGCACTGTGTTTCACAGTGGGGTCACGACTTTCGGCAGGACTACCTGGCGCTGCATGAGTTACGTAACTGGTTTCCCGGCGTACCACGCATGGCACTCACTGCAACCGCAACAGAACTGACACGTACTGAAATCATTGAACGACTGGCACTCACCAATGCTGCCACCCTGGTCAGCGACTTTGATCGACCAAATATTCGTTACCAGGTGCAAGCTAAAACAGATGGCAGCAGTCAACTCAATACATTTTTACAACGGCATAAAGGTGAGGCCGGCATTATTTATTGTTTGTCACGTAAGAAAACCGAAAGCACTGCCGAACGTCTGAACAGACAGGGGTACACTGCCCTGCCCTATCACGCAGGCCTGCCACCCGAAACACGCAGTGAACACCAACGCCGGTTCTTACTTGAAGATGGCGTGATTATTGTGGCAACGATTGCATTTGGCATGGGTATTGATAAACCCGATGTGCGCTTTGTTGCCCATCTCGATTTACCCAAAAGTCTGGAAGCCTATTATCAGGAAACCGGGCGTGCCGGACGCGACGGCGAACCTGCCGAAGCCTGGATGATTTACGGCCTGCAGGATGTAGTGCGGCTAAGGCAAATGGCCGAGGAATCCATTGCGGGTGAAGAATACAAACGACATGAACGACAGAAGCTCGACACCTTGCTCGGCTGGTGCGAGGTCACCAGTTGTCGCCGCACACCTCTACTGGCCTATTTTGGTGAACAAGCTGATGCCGAGTGCGGCAATTGTGATAACTGTCAGCAACCACCCGCAACGCGTGATGGCACTGAAGATGCACAGAAACTTTTATCGACGGTGTACCGTACCGGCCAACGATTTGGTGCAGCACATGTGGTTGATGTGCTGCTGGGTAAAGACACAGCCAAAATTAAACAACACGGGCACACCCAGCTCAGCGTATTTGGCATCGGCATCGGCAAACCCGCACAGGTGTGGCGTTCAGCTATTCGACAATTAGTTGTGCAGGGTTGCCTGCGCGTGGACCCCGAACGCTTTGGTGCACTGGTACTAACTGAAAGCAGCCGCAGCGTGTTACGTGGTGAAGAAACCTTACATCTGCGTGAAGATCCGGCTGCGCCGCGTTCAGGTAAAGGTGGAGGTAAAAAAACTCGGACAGGCTCAGCCACCGCAGACATCCCCACCGCCGATCTGCCCTTGTGGGAAGCATTACGTGAATGCCGGCAACGCCTGGCGCTGGAATACAACGTACCGCCCTACGTAATCTTTCACGACAAAACCCTGCGCCAGATGCTCAGTGAACGAAGTGCTGATACCGATGCCTTTTTACACCTAAGTGGCGTGGGTCAGGCCAAGCTGGAACGCTATGGTGATGAGTTTATGGCAGTTATTCGGGAACATGGGTAAATGCCGGGGTCTGACCCCGGCATGTCATAAACCGGCAAAACCAAGTAGGCTAGCCACCTAACCAGAACAACAAGAGGATTCACCATCATGAAACTATACGGCGCACTTGCCTCTCCCTACGTTGCACGTGTCATTCTGTTTGCCCAGCTAAAAGGTATCGACCTTCCACAAGCAGGTATTCCTGGTGGAAGTCCTGGCAAACCTGAATACCGGGCATTCACACCAATTGGCAAAATTCCGTCACTAGACGTTGATGGCCAGTGCATTCCAGAATCAGAAACCATTTGCGAGTACCTGGAGGATGTATTCCCGGAGCCCTCTGGTTTACCTGCAGACGCTATAGGTCGAGCTCAGTCAAGAACAATATCCCGCATAGTTGATTTATATATGGCACCTATCTCCAGTGAGCTGGCCCGACAGGTAAATCCTGATAAACGCGATGCAGCTGTCGTAGAAAAAAATGCTGAGGCACTGGCAAAGGTCTGGACCTATCTCGAGCACTTTATGGGCGAAGGACCATTTGCTGTTGGCAGTGAACCTACACTGGGTGACTGCGCACTCGGGCCGCATATGGCAATGTTTAAAATACTGGCATTCGATAACTTTGCAGATATTCCTGATCCAACACTACAAGATGGGCGTATAAAAATATGGTGGGATGCCATGCAGGGAAATGACACCTGCCGTGCACTGCTCGATGACTATGCCGTGGCGTTTGACAAGATGATGGCCTATTTCCGAGGTTAGTTACCTAGATTGGTTAGGGGTTGAGCTGATTTATTGCTGAAAAATAAGTTCGGCCCCTTATAACTCGACTACTTATAAAAAAATCCTAAATTAAATGGAAGCTAAAAACACTACCTGGCTATTGGCCTTGCTGTTTGTCGGCACACTAATGGGTGCACTGGACCTGGCAATCATTGGCCCTGCCCTGCCAGTAATTCAGGATGAGTTCGGCATACAGCAACGTGAACTTGCCTGGTTGCTCAATTACTACACGCTGTTTCAGATGATTGGCGCACTGCTGCTGGCCAAACTGGCTGACCGGCATGGGCCACGGCCTATTTACATCGCCAGCATTACACTATTTGCCGCAGGCTCACTATTGCTGGTAGTCGCAGAATCAACCTTGATTCTATACATTGGCCGCGCACTTCAGGGCTTTGGTGCCGGGGGTATTTTCCCTGCAGCAGCGGCCGTTATCGGTGCACGGCTGGCGCCCGCTGAACGCGGCAAGGCACTTGGCATTCTGGGTATGGTATGGGGCCTGGCCTTTCTGGTCGGTCCTATACTTGGCGGCATATTCTTGCGCTATGCCTGGCAATGGCTGTTTGCAGTCAATCTACCTATTGCTGTCATATTGATTTTCGGTGCTATCAAACTGATGCCCTCTGACGGACAACACGAACCTAAACCATTCGATCAAAAAGGCATGCTCATACTCATGGTTATGCTAGGTACATTGATTACATCAATTAATGGCATTGACACCAGCAACGCACTTGATAGTTTACTGAGCGTGCAGGTCGGTGGCGGTATACTGCTGATTGTTTTACTTTGCACGGTATTCTGGCATATCGAAAAACGTGCACAGGATCCGATTGTACGACCTGCACTGTTCACCTCATCACAAATAACAAAAAGCTGCGCCATTTCTTTTGGTTCAAGTGCCGTGCAAGGCGGGAGTATTTTTCTACCAGCATTGCTGGTTATCGCTCTGGATATTTCACCAGCTAACTCAGCCTTACTACTGTTGCCTGGTGTTATTGCCGCAACCATAGCGGCACCAGTATTTGGCAAAATGATTAACAAAACAGGCACACGCTTCATTCTTGTCTGGGGTCAGGTGCTGATGATGCTGTCGTTATATGTTTACGCATTTGTGGACATGAACTTTGCTATTTTTATTATAGCCAGCATTGTCGGCGGCATCGGCTCTGCCGGCCTGGTTGGTGCACCGCTGCGCTATATCCTCCTGGCAGAAACCGGCAAACATGACCGAGCCGCCGCACAGGGCCTGCTCACCGTAATCTCATCTATCGGTCGCCTGCTTGGCGCCGCGCTGGTTGGTACTGTGACTGTCTCACAAGGTGGGGGTGTTACAGGTTACCAGGCCGCATTTATCGGCCTGCTCGTACTGGCTATACCACCTTTGCTAACGGCGGTGACACTCAAATCAAAGACAGCCGAACAAAAAGATACAACCACTCCACCAACGGCCACTACTTAGATAGCTACAGATTCAAAGAGAGCAACTGAGAACCTTTTTATTGCCAGCCAGTCTGCCATCTTTGCACATCTTTTAATTCACGCCAGTCCAGCTGCCGGTCTCGCTGGCTATAAACTGCCTCAAGTGTAACAGCCTGAGGGTTGCCCTCCTCGTCACAGTGCACGGCTGTAACAAGAAAATGCTTTTCTTTATTTATGGGCAGACGAGCAGTCCATTTTGTGTGCAGAAGTTTTTTTGAGCTGAGGTGATTCACATTTATAAAACTCTGCTTTTCTGTCTGCAAACTTCAATCCTTGGTCATCGAGACAAGAAATTCAAACTACACCGTTTTGCAATAGTTTGTGCCTCCACCGGCTATGATCTCACCATTTTCATCTACCTTTGCAAATACCCGGTAGGGTTCGTAATCAGGCAGAATGCCAAACTCACCAGTGTATTTATAGCAGGCAAAATGCTCAAACAGAAAGACCTTGGGCGGCAGAAATGTGAATGTAGAAAACATAAAGATTAGCGTTGCAAAAGCAGCCGTCACATAACGGGGTGAAAAAAGCTCAACCGGATGTGCAGTCAGAATCTTATAACTCGCAAACTGTCCGGCACTGATGCCTCCAACCATAATACTCAGCATGATTGCCAGATTTGGCTTCACACCACTGCTTAACGCCCAGGACATATAGCTGAAATAGCAGACAAAAATCATCAGCGGTGTAACCCCAAGTGCAACTACTTTACCCAACCAGTAGTTGTTAGCCTGATCCCGCGTGTAGGTGTACTGTACAAGTGCATAAACCACCCCAGGCCAGAAATACATCTTGGAATGTTCCCAGGCACTTTCATTCACCGCTGCAAATAATGCCATGGGCGTCCAGAATTCAGTGAGCTCAAAGGCAAAGTGAAGTAACGAACCTGCAATGCATACCCATAAAACGCAGCCTACTTCCCAAAGCCCAAGTTTTACTTTCACATTCACCCCATGTCCTCCGACCTTATCCAGCCGCCCCGAAAAAAAATACAGCACCAACACTGGCAATTGCACCACCACTGAAGCGTAATAAAAGTTTGCCGCGTTGATAGTGGCGAGCAATATCACCCGACACCAGACCCAATATGTGTAGTACTGCTGTTCCGGCCATAAAACCAGCTGCATAGGTATAGGGGTTGGCTACCGTGGGCATTTCAGCTCCATGGGCATAGCCATGAAAGATCGCAAAAAAACCAACCACAGTCATAACCAGTGAAACTGGCAGTTTCTGGTCTGCCGCAATTGCAAAACCGAGTGCCAGCACAGAAATAGCTATACCGACTTCAACAGCCGTAAAGCCCACATACAACCAGCCAAGCAGGCCACCAAACAGCATCACCAACACAAATGTGAGCGGTACCGTCCAGACAGCACGGCCACCAATCTGTGCACTAACCACACCAACACTCACCATGGCCAGAAAGTGATCCAGGCCAAGCACCGGGTGCGTCAGGCCACCCATAAATGACCCATAAGGAAGGCTGGCACCATCATGAGCCAGAACAGCGCCAGAGGACAGCAGCGCTATAAGACTTACTAAGGGGAGAAATAGCTTAGCTGTAAAATTAATCATATATGCTTACTCAAGCATCTTTTCTGAGAAGGAAGTCAATAATGAGTGAATTAACAAATTCTGGCTGATCATAAATAGCTGCATGACCGGCATTGGGGATAACCATAGCAATCACATTGGGCATAAGAGACTCAACCCGTCTGCTAACCTTATAGGGGTCATAAAGAATTTCCTGCTCACCGAAGATAACAAGTGACTCACTTGAGACATTTTTAATAATCTGCTTAGAATCTGACAGGAAAAATCGTTTCAGAACTTTCAGACCTTTACCTATGGAAACTTTCTGAGTGGCCTCGTTATAAATACCCAAAGAACGATCAAGGCGAAAATGCCTTGTACACAAGGCCATACCTCGAGCCAGTTGCCGGTCAAAACTTCCAAACGAGCCCTTACCACTGGAACCTTTGGCGCTGGGAGAACGAACTGATTTTGCAGTAAGGTCATCTTCCAGTTCATTGGTACTGCGCTTTTTACTTAAAACTTTAGTAACCCAGATCTTCCAGGGAAGACGTGCATTTGACACACCCATCGGGCTGAGCAGAACAAGTTTTTTTACACGTTCCGGATGCTCCGAAGCGAGCCGCATAATTTGCCAGCCACCGGCACTGACACCAGCAAAGCTGGCTTTTTCAATATTTAGTTCATCCAGAACATCAACCAGCCAGTCACTGAATTCTGATTTAGCTTCTATGTACGAAGGTGAAATGGGGTCACTCAGGCCTGGTTGACCTACCGTATCCAACGCATATACGCGAAAGTGTTTTGCTAAATCCGTTAGCTGATTACGCCACAACGGGCCATTGCCTGCGACAGCTTGCACCAGCACCAACGGCTCTGCCGTTTTTGGGCCACACACCAACATGTGCGTGCGGCCAAAGCGTGTTTCCACGTATTTAGATTTACAGGGAACCTCAATTTGTTCAACCAGGCCCTCATACCATGCCATGATGGCATTGAAGCCATCTTCTGATTTATAGAGTTTCAGACGATCATGATGAGGTGTCTTCTTATTTTCCTGATTAACTACTTTAGCTTGTGGGCTTAATTGAACTCTTACGTCCGAATCAACTTGTTTGTTCATTCTCATTAGCCGGGCTCCGATAAAAATTCATCAAGATGAGAAAGGTCATTCCTCACAGACTCCATATTGATATTTACGTCGGGGCGGCATAATTGGATTCATCAGGCGCAAGTTTCTAACGACCCGGCCAGCTATCAGAAAACGGCAACCAGAGAAGCGCTGGCGCTAAATCAGGGATTCCATCTAGGTCCCCGCAAGGGGCTTTTGAAAAATCAGAAAATGCTGCTGTGGAAGTAGCGTAAGGTTTTCAACGAATTCGAATCCGACCACTGCCATTTCCTTACGTACCTGCCGCTCGGTCATTTTATGTAATCGTTTTATAGCGACAGCCGGGTCTTCAGCACGGTATTCGATTAGCACAACTTTACCCCCAGGCACCAGACTGGCATGGATAGCAAGCATTACTTCATTTGGCCATTCAAACTCATGATAGGCATCAACAAACAGAGCCATATTGATAGAGTCCTCAGGCAAGCCGGGATCCTGCGCAGAGGCAAGTATGAGTTCAATAGTGCTAATACCCTGAGCACTTGCACGCTGCTCAATGACAGCGAGCATTTCCGGTTGTATATCCACCGCAAAAACAACGCCTTCCGGGCCAACAATCTGAGCCATAGGCAAACTAAAATAACCTGTGCCAGCACCAACATCAGCAGCATTTTGCCCCTGAGTGAGCGGCAGGTTACTAAGCAGCAGGTCAGTACGTTCTTCTTGCTCTCGACCAGAACGCTCAAGCCAGCCAGCGCCCTGATGGCCCATTACATGCGATATCTCACGACCCTGATAATACTTACCTATACCATCACGACTGGCACTTTCGTAACGGTAGGCACTACTGGGAACCCCCATATCAACAGGCTCATTTGCACACCCAAATGAGGCTAGACATGACAGGGCAAGCACCAGCAAAGGAAGCCGGACAGTAATCATTAAACGTCCCTTGCCGGCATATTGACTTTACCCTTGCAGGCCAAGCAAAAATTCTTTGCGTGTATCAGTATTGTTTTTAAAACGCCCGCCAAGTGATGTTGTCGTGGTGGAACTATTGGCATCCATCACACCACGAGCCTTTACACAAAAATGTGTCGCAGTAATACTAACCGCCACATCATCCGTCTCAAGCAGTGTCTGCAGCGCAACGAGCACCTGCTCATTAAGCCGTTCCTGTACCTGAGGACGTTGTGCAAAGAAACGTACCATGCGATTTATCTTGGACAAACCTATTACTTTCTCATTAGGTATATAGGCAACGGTAGCTGATCCATCAATTGTAATGAAATGGTGCTCACACGTTGATGACAGGTCAATATTTTTAACTCGCACCATCTCATCAACGTTCATCTTGTTCTCAATAACAGTTAGTTTTGGGAAATTACTGTAATCAAGCCCAGAAAATATTTCATTGACATACATTTTTGCAATTCGTCGCGGCGTATCACACAAACTATCATCGCTAAGATCCAAACCAAGTGTTTCAAGTATCTCGGTAAAGCGGTCTTTAATTTTTAGCTGCTTCTCATCCGCAGTCAGGTCATTAGAAATAATGGGTGTTTCAAGCCCCCGCGCAAGCAGTGCTTCTCTCACCAAAACGGCTTCCGAACGCAATCCTGAATCATCTTTTAAAGAGTAACTCTGCTGCGAGTTAACCGGCAGCTCTCTAGCAACAGCTAGTCCAATAGTTGGGCTCATGCAATGTCTCCTCTAAACTATTAACAGGTTTCTCAGAAGCCTTAGGACAGCTCAATTTCTGAGCATTCAATTCTTTATACGTATAATAGTAAGGGCCGGATGCAACCCTGGACCGAGGAAAGCCGGGCTGGCTGGTAACTGCATTCACGCACAGGATTAATGACGTAATTCGTAGAGCCGTTCGGCATAGGCTATATCATCAACCCACAGGCGGCGGGCTGAACGCTCAATAAGTGGACGAATAAGGCGTTGTATTTTAAGCGCATGGCGGAAGCCTTCACGGTCAGAGGTTGCCAGCGTTGCCTCCACAATAGCTGTATGACCTTCATCTATGGGTGCAGCATGTGTTTCCACTACTGAGCCTTTACCCTCACCCTCCAGAATAGTCATGACTATACTGCGCGGGTCAGGGCTAAAAAATATGGCATCTGTTTCAACCACCAACTTACCAATCAAGCGTTTGGCAACTCGAACAGTGATTGAATCTTCTTCCAACGCCAACACCTTTAAACTGGCAAACGAATAAGGATGAAAATGGATGCCATGCCAGGGGTCAAGTCGGTTGGCAATAACATCTGCAGGTTCACAATGCGCCTCGAGCCGCACCACGCCGGCCATAAATCTTTCAGGCCTTACAGGTAACACGGGTAAAGGGACCGTTGGATCAGCCGGGCCAATCCGCACCCAGCTAAGCACACCATCGTCATGCACGGTATAAGGTTTCCATGTGCCATGACTTTCTTTACCAAAACCAAGGCCATGCCAGGGGCAAATAAGCTTACCGTCTCGTACGCAGGCTCCCGCCAGTGAAGCACCCATATGTGGGCAAGCTTCTGGCCCCATAATGATTTCACCATTCGCACGCCAGGCAACAAGGTCTTTACCAGCAATACGAAATTTGCGTGCCTTGCTAGTTATGCGCCTAGAGGCATCAACGACATACCAGTTACCATGTGGTTGTGCCAGTGCACGTTTTAATGATTTTGCAATTGCATCCGGTTTTGCCTGTTGCCAGTCAGGATCACTGGAACTTGCGATGGGTTCAACATCAGCCAAGGGTTGACCAAATTTCCAGAAATCACTCATCTTTAAATCCAAATTAAATCATTTTCTGACGGAACTTTAAGAGACTGCTTTTAACCGCGAATGTCGGCCAAATATTCCACGTAAGGGGATTGAATAAATGGGCTCTGGTTTAATTCCCTGCGGCGCAAGTAACGTATTTGCTGCCAGATAACCTGAGGCCACGGCTCGCTCCATCAAAGCCGTTGGCAAGGGCAAGCGTACAAAGTCACCCGCCAGTGTAATGCCCTCATGGGCTGTGGCCACATCAGGTCGAATTGCATCCGAGCCCGGGGCAAAAGCCGGACAATCACCACGCATTAAAAAACGCTCATCAATAACATTAGCACCAACAAATTCTGGGTAGAAACTATGTAAGGCGTGCAACAGGTCTTCACGCAGTTCTTCTTCAGTGGTACCGGGCTCCACACCATAGGCATGCAGTTCAACAACCGCACCCCCATGCTGTTCAACCCATTCTGCACTTTCATCTTCAAACAGGTGATACAAGGAAATATTGTCCAGTGAGCCGATACCGGTGGTACCAGCAAAGGCCTTACGATCAGAATTAGCAGGCTGATCCAGCCACAAGCGCCATACAGCAAATGGATTTGTAAGACCAAGACTCTCTACGGAACTGCGAAAACCGGCATTATTAAGGTCGGGTGATGCCGCCACTACCAACTGCAATGCCGGCACATTCAGCGCCAGTACCACATGGTCAGTTTGCACCTGCTCACCATTAAGCTCAACACTCCATAGTTTGTCCGTGCCTGTTGCCACCCGGGTCACAGTACAATTACTTCGCACATCCACCCCAAGGTTTTTCAGATAATTCTCCAGAGGCTTCCAAATAGCAGTAGAGAATGGCTTGTTCACTACATCGAAGATGAGCCCTTCCGGGTTACCGGCAAAATAAAAATGAAACATCATTAAAAGCTCTGCGCCCGACATGTCTTCACCCGGGTTAAAAAACGAGCGGGCAAAAACATCAAACAACATCTGGTGCGCATCCGGCGGAAAATTAAGTGACAGCAGATATGCACCTGCTGTCATCTGATCGTAGTTACCGTAAGTCCAGTCACGCTCATACTGCATCATGGCCAATGCCGCAGTTTTATTAACCTTGATCAGATCCAGGAAGCTCAGTGTCGGCGCCTGCTTGGTAAGCGCTATAACATTCCACGGCGGCTTGACCGGCAGACCAGAGAAGGACTGCACCTGACCACCCGGGCCTAAAATGGGGTAGTCATCAAGCTGTTTGAGGCAGGCAAGCTGCGGATCAATCCGGCGCAGCAGTGAGCGAACGTTGTAGTACTGCCGAAAGAAGGCATGAAAGCCTCGTTCCATCTGGAATTTCTCACCACTAGAAAGCTGGTCAGTCCAGGCCCCCGCACGACCACCAAGGTAATCCTCTCGTTCTGCCAGTACGACTGACACCCCACGTTCTGCCAATACCACTGCCGCAGCAATTCCCGCAAGCCCGCCACCAGCAATAACCGCAGTCTGTGCTGAGGATACACGTGGTTGTTCTCCATCCTTTGGAAGGATTAATGTTTGCACAGTCTCAAAACTCAGCCAATATATTTTTTGAATCCGAAGAATAACGTAAATAGCCCCTGCGGACAGGTTTCACTGTTTAATCACTATAAGCACTTGTTTAGTTTCATCTGGCTCAAGATAAATGGCGGCTTTGTCAAAATCAGGCGGCCCGAAGTATGATTTTGGGTTGTTGGAAAAACCATACCCTTCTTTAGGAATACCCAAAGCATTGGTGGCCATCTCCTTGTTACTGTCTGCATCATGTAGCACGGCAATAACAAACCAGCCAGCAGGCACCGATTTAAAGTGTGCCCGTATAGTTCCATCATCAGCAAGCTCTGCCGGTAATTGTTGCACCGAATAAGCTTGCTGCCACTCACCCGGGTAGCCCTCATTGGTCAGGTAGAGAGAGAGACAAACAGAATGCCCTCGCTGGAAGACAAGCCTTGAACCCTAACCTCAATAGCGCCCTCATCACCGGGTCGCTTAAGCACAGCCGTCTCAAAACCCGCTACTACCGGCAGCACTGTAAGCAGAAGCAATATTGTAAAACATGACAGCAACCTGGCTTGCATTGTGCCCCCATAATACTGGTTGGCCTCCCTGCTTGATTGTACAGGTATAGCAATATTCAATTGAAATAGAGAATAAATGCCCCACTGAAGCCCCCGGTCAGATAAGCTAACCCCAATGAACCCAGCACACCAATTCAAACTATCCTGCAGTATTTTTATACTGATGGCCTGGCTTACCAGCACCAGTGCAGGTGCAGCCTCACCTTCTGCGCTGCAGGATCAATATGGCATCAATGGCAGCCTGAGTGACTTCACGGGCCAACCCGTACTGGCCATTATTACATCACGCCGAAAACTTCCCTGGATGGGCCGCTGGGAAAAAGCCATCCGGCCTGAACTACCCCAACTTAATTCCATTCGTATTGCTGACATCACCGATAAACCCCAACCTACTGAAGCCAGAATTGCCGAGATGTTGCGTAAACGTGCACCGGAGAATGTCAGTATTCTTATTGACCTTCAGAATCAGTGGGCCTCTATCTATGAACTCGACACGACAGAACCATGCCTGGTTCTGTTCAATAGTGACCACAAGGTTGTGGCAAAATTTCGTGGCCGGCCCAAAGGCGAACTCATGAATGAAGTAATGACAGCCTTACGCAGCTATTTTCCTGCAGTAACGGAGTCATGATGCAGGCTGACCTTATTCTGGTTGGTGGCGGGCTGGCCAATACGCTGATAGCGCTGCGGCTGGCTGATGCCCAGCCTGAATTGAAAGTATTATTACTGGAACAGGCTGACACACTGGGTGGCAACCACACCTGGTCATTTCATGGCGGCGACCTGACCCCGTCTCAATTCAACTGGCTGGCTCCGCTAATTCAATACAACTGGGATAGCTACAGTGTGCAATTCCCAAACTATACACGCACCCTACCCAGCTCTTATCACAGCATCACTTCAGAGCGACTGCACGCAGTTGCTCAAACAAAACTTGCTGAATGCATACACACGGGAACGGTGGTTAGTGAACTCCAAGCTGATCATGTAGTACTTGCAGATGGCACACACCTGAGTGCACGGGCTGTAATTGATGGTCGTGGGCCAGCGCCCAGCCCACACCTTGATGTACGTTTCCAGAAATTCGTTGGCCTGGTTGTCGAACTGGCAAAGCCGCACTATCTGAGCGGCCCCATCATCATGGATGCAACCCAAACGCAGGATGATGGTTACCGATTTTTCTATACCCTACCCTTTGATGCACAGACCTTATTAATAGAAGACACCCGCTACAGTGATACACCGGACATTACTGCCAGTGAATACGGTGATGCTATCAACCTATATGCAGCTGACAAAGGCTGGCAAATAACCCGTATTCTGCGTGAGGAAGACGGCGTATTACCCATTACGCTGGGCGGTGATATCAACGCATTTTGGGATGCGACAGCACTGGTCGCACGTTCCGGCCTACAGGCTGCTCTATTTCAACCTGCCACCGGTTATTCACTGGCCAATGCAATGCATCTCGCCGATGAACTGGCGCAACTTAAGCATTGGTCAGCCACAAGTGTCTACCAGCTGACTCGTCGAGCAAGTGAGCGGCTCTGGGAAAATACAGGTTTTTATCGTGCACTGAACCGCATGCTGTTCCTTGCTGCTGACCCGCATGAACGTCGCCATATACTGGAACGCTTTTATGGGCTCAATGGTGGCCTGATTGCGCGCTTTTATGCAGGACAAAACACTCTGCTGGATAAACTACGTATCCTATCAGGCAAGCCGCCCGTTAAACTGAACCGGGCATATACAGCTGTATTTAATTATTCCACCAACAAATAATATTAGTAAACAGAATAAATTGAACTGGCATTGGTACTGCTCAACAACCAGCAACATCCATTGAAGCATGAACGACGAAAAAACAGCAGAAATCCCACCAATAACATAAGCACAACCTATATAGAGATCCAATGAATTCAAGTGCCCAGTCTGGCAGCAAAACATCACGAGCTATTATCATTGGTAGCGGCTTTGGCGGTCTTGCGCTGGCCATTCGCCTGCAGGCAGCTGGGATCCCCACACTGATTCTGGAAGCCCGGGGAAAACCAGGTGGCCGAGCTTATGTGTACGAACAGGATGGTTTTCGTTTTGATGCGGGCCCCACCGTACTGACAGCCCCCCAGGTCATTGACGATCTGTTCTCTGCAGGTGGTAAGAACAGAGAGGATTACATTCAATTCGAAGCGCTCTCACCATTTTATCGGTTGCTGTGGCAGGACGGTACGCAATTTGATTACGCTGGTAATGAAGCTGAACTTGAAGCCGCCATAGCTGCTTTCAGCCCAGATGATATCGAAGGCTATCGTCGCTTCCGTAAATATTCACAGGATGTCTTTAAAGAAGGGTATGAAAAGCTTGCGCATGTACCCTTTCTTGATATCTGGAGTATGGTGCGCGCCGCACCAAACCTGGTAAAGCTAGAGAGCTACCGTTCGGTCTATAGCATCGTTGCCCGCTTTATTAAAGACGAAAAACTCAGGCAGGTATTTAGCTATCACACCCTTCTGGTAGGGGGTAATCCCTTTTCTACCTCTGCCATCTATGCGCTTATACATGCCCTGGAACTAAAATGGGGCGTGCATTTCCCTCGTGGCGGCACTGGCGCACTCGTAGCAGCTTTGGTGAAACTTTTTCAGGATCTTGGCGGTGAATTACGGCTCAATGCTAATGTCGATGAAATACTGACTGAAGATGCAACAGTCACTGGCGTAAAACTAAAAGACGGTGAGATCATATCATCCTGTTATGTAGCCAGTAATGCAGATGTAGTGCATACCTATAAACATCTGCTGCGCGAACATCCACCGGCTCAGTCTGCTGCACGCAAACTTGAACGTAGTGATCATTCCATGTCACTGTTTCTGATCTACTTTGGGGTCAAGGGAAAATATACAGACCTTGCCCATCACACCATCTTGTTTGGCCCCCGCTATAAAGAATTACTGACCGACATCTTTGACCGTGGTGTCCTTGCAGATGATTTCTCGTTGTACCTGCATTCACCCTCAGTGACAGATGACAGCCTCGCCCCACCAGGCCACTCCACACATTATGTACTGGCACCAGTACCACATATGGGACACCACAAGAATAAGGGCTCAGTAGACTGGAATATTGCGGGCCCTCAACTGCAAGAACGCATACTGACCAGCCTTGAAGAGCGCTGTATGCCTGATTTACGAAAAAAAATCGTCACTACACGGATCTTTTCACCGCCCAATTTCGAACAACAGTTAAATGCCTGGCAAGGATCGGCTTTTTCACTACAACCTACCCTTACCCAAAGTGCTTGGTTTAGGGTACATAATAGAGACAGAAATATTCATGGTCTCTATTTTGTGGGAGCCGGCACTCACCCTGGCGCGGGAATACCCGGTGTCGTCAATTCAGCCAGGGCAACTGCCGGGCTGATGCAGGAAGACTGGAGCAACGAGTGAACGAAAATAAACAAGCAGAAATTATAGATACCAGCCGACTGATCATTAAAAAAGGCTCAAAGAGCTTTGCAACAGCTGCCAAAATATTTGATGAGGAAACACGTGATAACGCCTACATGCTGTATGCATGGTGCCGGCACTGTGATGATGTAATTGACAACCAGGAACTTGGTTTTAACAATAAACCTCAAACAGCAGAAACCACACAAAAAATCCTTGCAGAATTACGGGAAAAAACTCAGGCAGCTATAGATAACATACCTTCCGAAGATCAGGTTTTTGAAGGCTTACGTTATGTACTGAAACGGAATGAGATTCCAGGCCGCTATCCACTGGAATTACTCGAAGGCTTTGCAATGGATGCCACAGCCCATAAATACCGAAGCATGGAGGACACCCTGCAATACTGTTACTACGTAGCAGGTGTGGTCGGCATTATGATGGCCTATGTGATGGGCACAAGAAACCCGGTGGCTTTACAACGTGCAACCGACCTGGGCATCGCATTTCAACTCACAAATATTTCCCGCGACATCATTGAGGATGCTCAGGTAGGTCGTATTTATCTGCCCGCTGACTGGTTAACTGAAGCCGGCATACCTGCAGCTGAAATCACCGAAGCAAAACATTCCCTTAAACTGGCTAAAGTTGTTGAACGACTCCTAAACGAAGCGGACCGTTATTATAATTCTGCCAATGAAGGGTTACGTGCACTTGGGTTCCGTTCTGCCTGGGCGGTAGCTACCGCAAGGGATATTTACCGTGCTATTAGTGAAACCGTTCGAAAGCGTGGCCAGACCGCCTGGCAGCAACGTGTCATCATTCGCAAACGAAGAAAATTACTAGGCATCGCAGAAGGCATGCTGGATGCTGCCCGGGCATCACTATTCGATCGACACAAAACGCCCACACCCCGTGAAAAGGGGCTCTGGACAGCCCCACCTCTACATTAGTTGCCATTTTATTTGTTCTGGATTCTGGCTATTTAGAGTCTGGCGCGCTTCAAAGCCAGCCATTGCGCTGCCAGCAAACTCAATAATCCCAACAGCGCCAACAGACCACACGGCAGTAAAATTTCAGCCAGCCCGGCATCACGCCAGAACACGGCTGAATAGGCTTCCAGCACCCAGGTATTTGGCGTAAACCAACCAAGTTCTCGCATCCAAATTGGCATAAAAAATCGCGGCACCATACTACCGCCCAATACCGATGCAATCAGCACAATCACAGTCCATAAACTACGCGCCTGACCTGGTGTATGACAGGCAGCAGCAACCAATAAACTTAAACCCGCAGCTGCCATGCACGCCAACACGGTAATTAAGAACCACTCAGTTAAATGTGCAGGCAAATTAACTTCATACACCAACCAGGCGGTGAGAAATATCACCAACATTTGTACAAAGCCCTGTACCACCAGAAACATAAATTTACCGTTCACCAGCACTGCCATGCCACCCGGGCCAGCCATGATACGTTCAAGCACACCAGACTCACGTTCTTCTGTAAGTGAGACTGCCCCTTGCATACAGGAAAATAATAAGAACATAAACGCGACGGCGCCAGCATAGTAAGCAACATGATTGGTAGCTAGTGAACGACCAGCCACATCCCTGCGATCAATCATTTCAGCAAAAGACCAGCCACTCTGAGTGCCCATACGAGCACCCGCTCCCATTTCTGCCAAACCAGCAGCTATATCACTACGCTGCTCAGGGCTCAGCTCAACAAACTGATCTTCTATAACTGCCACAACACTGCCCAACGCTACATCAGGTAGCGCCTCAAAATAAGCTTTTTGAATCTGTCCACTGAGCATCGATGCAGCTACGCCACGCACCGGGTCACTAACAATAAGTATCGGGGCTGGACCAAGACCTGCCACATCATCCAGCGCCCTTGCGCCCATGGGGAAAACCACACCCACATCAGCAGTACCTTTGGCAACCAGCATCTCTACCTGAGCCCGGCTCTGATTAATATCACCAACTACCTGAAAGGAACCACTGGACTGAAGTTCAGTAAGCAGGCGCAGCGCTAACTCATCCTGCACTTCATCTGCAAACGCCACCCGCATCTGTGCAGGCCCACCACTGGTACTGGAAAAAATAGCGGCCATAACCAGAAAAAATAAAACCGGCAGAAGAAATGCCATCACCAGTGCGCCCCGATCATTTATGAGCGTAAGCAACATGACTCGAAACATAGCGCCCGTCATTCTGCTGTCCCCGTTTGTCCGAGCTGTTTATCCATCAGTTGCATAAACACACCACCCAGGCCCGGTTCACGTATACGTATTTCTGCAACATGAGCACCAACAGTTTCCAGATGATGTTCCAACCGGGTGATATCCGCATAATTGCCTGTCAGTGGCCCACTCCATATACGTTCTTCATCAGTAGAACTTAGACCACTAGTCATAAGTACTTGCTGTGCCTCAGGATTAGCAGCCTGCAGCAACTCAACTACACCTTCTTTTGCGCCACCAAATGCATCCTTGATAAGTCCTGCAACAGACCCTTCAAGCAGTAATTTACCTTGTGCCATGAAGGCCGCACGATCGGCAATGGCCGCCGCCTGATCAAAATCATGAGTAATGAAAAGGATAGCCATACCTGCATTACGCAAATCCTGTAGCAACACATGAATCAACTCACGAGCCTGCATATCTACGCCTACAGTAGGTTCATCAAGCAGCAATAACCTGGGGTGATGCAGGGTCCCAGCCACAATATTCAAGCGTCGTTGCATACCACCAGAAAGATTAGTGAGCACATCATCCGCACGATCCTGTAAAGCTGCACAGGTGAGCGCTTCATCTACAGCTTTTTTAATTGCACTGCCTTTTAAACCACTGAGCCTGGCGAGCACATCCAGATTATGCCGTGCAGTTAAATGTGGATAGAGTGCAATCGTTTGCGGGACAATGCCCAAAGCACTGCGTGCAGAATTATCATTGAGTGGGTTTTTACCCATAACCAGTACACTGCCCGTGTCTAACTGCAAGCGACCAGCAATTGCACGTAGCAAAGTGGTCTTACCGGCACCGTTCGGCCCCAGCAAAGCCACTATCTCACCCGCTGCCACATTAAGGCTTACATCATGTAGCGCCTCACGGCCGACAAAGGCACGACTGGCGTTGCTGATTTTAAGTACGGTTGCAGACATGCTTTACCAAATGTGCGTGGTGTGACAATAAAAACTCAGCACCGATAGTACGCGGTTAAGCCGCTAGAGGTAAGACTGCTCTTCAATACTGAAAGACTAATTAAGGGTGTAGTCTTTAGATGCCGGGTTACCAAGCAAATTCTGGATCAGGCTCTCCAGTGGCTGCATATCGGGTCCAAGTGGCTGCAATGCCTCCATGGCACCTGCAATCATATTGTTTGCATACTCAGTTGCAGCATCACTGCCAAGCACGCCAACCAGCGTTGGTTTATCAACATCCTGATGAACATCCTTGCCAGTAACAGCTTTGGTGCTATTTACATCAAGTAAATCATCGAATGTTTGATACGCAAGTCCAAGATGGGCTGCAAAATTCCTTATGGGCAACAACTGCTCACCCTCCAGACCAGCAACAATGCCTCCAGACTCAGCTGCTGCTATGAACAGCGCTCCTGTCTTAAGTTCATGTATATGTGTGACTTTATTGCTATCGATTGCAGTTATATCTGCATCAGCTGCAAGATCACGATCCTGCCCACCTATAAGCCCTTGCATACCAACCGCACGAGCTAAAATCTGTACCAGTCGTGCACGACGAGCATTATCAATGCCCGGAGCTTCACTCATAACCCGATAACCCAGGCTCATTAACTCAAGTGCTACCAGAATGGTGGTCGCTTCACCAAAGCGCCGGTGACAACTCAATTTTCCACGGCGAATTTCTGCATCATCCATGCAGGGTAAATCATCAACAATAAGTGAAGCGGTATGAATCATTTCAATTGCACAGGCAGGATCAATGGCATCTTCAAATTCGCCACCCAGACACTGCGCAGAAATCAGGCATATGAGTGGCCGGAGACGTTTACCTGGTGCAAGCAGTGCATAACGCATTGCTGAGGTGAGATTGTTCTCGGAACCCTCACCAGCAATGATTTCCCCGAGACGCTCATCAACCCGATGGCATAAATCCTGTGACAGCAACTGAATATTTGCATTTTTTTCAATCATTTTTGGCAAACCAACAAAGGATTAAAACCACATTAATACTACACTGACACACTGCAACCAGCATGATCAAGTGATATCTGGACTTAATATACGCACCTGGAAATCGCAGATGCTACGCCACAGATATAAACCTAGATATTCCTTGAATCATACGCCCAGTGCAGCAATGCCTGTCGCTGTCGGGGTCTGCAGCTCAAATCCCAGGGCTCACAGTTTCTTTTTAGCTGCGCAATGTGACGACGCATGTTTTTCCAGCGCTTGATCTGCCGTGGATCATCTTCACAACGGCGGCCCATGTAATAACGGCAATACCACTGAAACCAACCGCGCGGGTCTTCAGAATATATCCAACCCTTATCACGCCAGTAAGACAATGACCTGGAGGCATTTACTTTAAAATAATTAATCTCCGGGTCATGAAATTTTGGGCTTAACCGGGCTTTTATATACCAATGATCTGGAAACTCATCACTACAGTCAGTCATGTATTTACCACCAAAAACCCCAAGCTCCAGCATTTTCCGGGGGGAAAGTTGTGGCTGGAACTCGGGGGTGAAACAATCACCTACAGGCTGAGTCAGGAAGTATTCGTAATGCGACTGCATACAATCTGAAACAACAATCAGCTCTGCCATAATGATCTGCGCTACTCAAATGGAGACTTATCCAGCTCAGCTAACTTTTGTTTATTTATCACTTTCTTCTTGTAATCAATAAACTGAATCACCATAAGTGTAGCCAGACAACTTAGTGCAACGATAACTACTATTACCGATAAAAAGACATCCATTACTTTCTCCTCTAAAAAGGTTCACAACAAAACCAACTAAGGCAGTAACTTGTGAGCCCTCACCATTTATATCCGTCAATAAAAAGCCACCTAAAAGTCATTTATTACTTCTACATCAACGGGCAGGCTATTTACTGCCAACATAACTTCATTGCGGCGCAAGAAGGGCAATGAAAATGGTGCGTTATATGCAGCTCTCTGAACTTCACCAACACCAGAAATATTCTGAGCATCAAGATGCGCTCTAAGTTCAGCCTCGCGGTACTCATAATTTTTTTCTGTCCAGCGTCCTGAAAACTGCAATACCGCCATCAATTTTCCAGGGACCTCACGAACATATACACGCTTGTCGGTCGGAACCGGCGCGGTTTTTAGGGTGTAATCAGTAGGGAGCATAAAAGAAACACGCCAGCCATCAGCAGATTCACCCTGTTGAACGGGCACTGTCATAGCAATTTTTTCACTGGGAGCCTGCTCAACCGGAGCAGTCATAGCAATCTTTGCCTGACCTTGATTAGCACCAGTTATGTATTTGAACAAACGCCGGAAACCTTCGTCACCAGCGTCTTTATAATCATCAGTATTTTCAATAACCGTTTCAGATACCAGATAAGGCTCATACTGACGGTATTCAACAGTGTCGTCCTCATAAAGAACGGTGTAATCAGGCTGCTCATAACTCATGGCACTTTCTCCTGTAAACAGAAAGCCGGTAATCAATACCATCTGGCTTGACGTTCGCACCCAGTTATTGACTAACATTTTAATTCTCCGAATAGGCAGTGTTTATATTTGCTTCACGTCTTCTTTCGATATCAATATTTTTTTAGACCCATAGAATTTACAAAAATTCTTACGGCAGAAAATTTAATTACCGGGTCTGAATTTCAGCCTTCTGCGTATATATAGATAAGCAAACAAAAAACGGCATTACACTGGAGCAGGAGGTTAAAGATGAATACATACAGACGTTCATTAATGGCCGCAGCAGGCGCAGCAACATTAGCCCCACTCATTAATTGCATGGCGAGAGCAGCACGACCAGACAGAAAGCAGACTGAGAATAACCAGATAAATGAGCAAGCAAAAAAATTAGTGCTCAGTAATTTTACTAATGGCTACATACTGCCCGGAGCAAACTGGCGTGGCTTTAGTGACCAGGTTATGGGCGGCGTCTCCAATGCTAAACTCGATTCTGCAACTATTGCAGGGAAAAACTGTATACAACTCACCGGCACTGTTACTCGTGAGAACAATGGCGGTTTTATCCAAATGGCTCTGTATTTTGGTGCTAATAATGATGAATTTGATGGTTCTGCCTATAAAGGCCTGGAGCTTCTGGTATACGGCAATAACGAAGACTACAACCTGCATGTTCGAACATCAGACTGCGGCTGGTATGATGAATCATATCGCATGACTTTTTATGCTGAACCTTTATGGCAGAAAATTCGAATTCCATGGGAAACATTCGAAGCGAACAAGGTAGAGGCACCTCTGAATAGCTCGCATCTACAACGCATTGCTATTCTTGGCTGGATGCGTGAATTTGAAGCTAATGTAGCACTGGCAGAGATTTCACTTTACAGCTGACAAGCTAATCTAAATGGGAGCCCTGCACCCACCTGACCAGGTGAAAAACACAGGCGAGATCTCATTACGGGCACCGCGCTGATTCTTAATAAAATAGAATTAAAAAAAGAGCTCAGCCCCCGGAATTAGCAATAACATGTTCAAGCTGGTTTTTGAGGTCAGTTACTTTAGCAATGTCCTGAAATATAAGTTCCGCACCATCACCTTCTTTTGCGTAAAGCACCAACGTACCAATACCAAGCATTTTTTGCTTTATTGTCTGAGTCAGTTCAACCTTGTGCAGGTTTTTTAGTTCCAGTGACCGTGTGGTTCTTGTAAAGACCCCCTGATGAGCTTCTGCTTTATGTTCATTTACTGTGTAGTGCTTTCCACGACGATCAAGAACAGCCCACATGATAAGAAGTACACCAATAGTTAATATTAGTGTAGCTATGCCAAAAAGAATTAAAAGCCAGTACCCTCGCCATGCAGGCTTGGCATCATAAGAAATATCGGTCAAAGCATGCCTCATGGATAAATCACCCGGAACAGTTTCATAGTCGTTTAGTACAGCAGCACAACAGAGCAACAAAAAACCCGTCGAAGGCATCGCAGTTAATAATATTTAACCTCTGACACCAGACCTTATTAACTGCCAGCGGCACTCCTGCTGCATACCCGTACTTATACCTAAAGGAAGAAGAATAACTATTCAAACAGGTTAGTTTTTTGAGATCAGCCCTTAATCATTTTTTGCCGTAGTCACCTTCAAGTGAGCCCGCATCATCATTGCTCGCGGTGCGCCAGCCACCTTCCATCAACCCTAACTGCTGCATCATTCCAAGTGAGTCTTCATTTCCCCAGCGGGCACAGATTTTCCCATCTCGTATCTGATACGTGTCTGTAGCCGTAATTCTGTAAGTTTTACCGGTGGCGGGTATACCCATAAAGGTACCAGTCATAGTGCCTTCAGTAATAGTA
This sequence comes from Gammaproteobacteria bacterium, assembly GCA_024229935.1. GTDB lineage: Bacteria > Pseudomonadota > Gammaproteobacteria > Steroidobacterales. Next base: position 25,921 of record JAAERX010000027.1, read on the forward strand.
CGTGATACCACCCGGTCGCCATCACACAGTGTAAATTCGGGCGTTAATAATCGATCGGGAAATGCCTTTTTAAACATAGGCAAATACGCACGGAATGCAGCCGGGCCTGTCGGCGCTCCAGGGTAGCCATCATGATTGAAAAAATCCTCAGTAAAAAATTCTTCCAGGCGATCCAGGTCCTGCTGATTAAAGATCACATCGATAACATTAAGAATAAGTGTTTTGTTGGCTTCTGCTGACATTAGCGCTCCTGTATTTAGTGAGATCTGAATTTAGCATTAACCAAACTGGACATGCTCACCATCTGTATCAAAGGAAATGTAACTGGATATATCTCCTCCCCTGAGAATAGTGTGTTCCATTACCTGCATCGGGCCTTCAACTTCTTCGGCAGTAGGTAACTTACCATTCTCACCTGATACACCAGCCACCATAACGATTTGCCAACTTTGTCCTTTTTGCGCAACCTCTTCAGCCAGCGCTTCAAAGCTTGTCAGTTCATCAGGGGCCTTACTTATATGCATAACCGGCTGTAATTGCCCACCCTGCCCCTGGCTAAACAAAAAGGCCTCTTCTGGTGTGTGTTCCTCAGGCAACACGGCATCCAAAAAAATAAACAAGAGCCTCTTTGGCTCTGGCTCCTGCCGGGTCACTTCTAGCATCGTGGCAAATTCTATCGCCTCAGGAACTCCAATAGCTTCACCGTTATATTCTGTAGGTTCGATTGTTTTATTCCTTTCTTATTGTCTTTTAATATGGCTAATAAAAAATCAGAATACATTTTAAAATCTATTCTGGTGTCAGCCCTCAATTTTTATTTGCCCTACCACACCCACCAAAGCGCATCCGTACTATACCCAATCATCAGGAAATTAGTTGCTTACACCTAAGATTTATACAACCTGGCCTGCTGCCTGCGCCGATGACCAAGCCCACTGAAAGTTAAACCCACCCAGATGCCCGGTAACATCAACAACCTCGCCAATACAATACAAACCTGGATGCCGTTTACTTTCCATCGTACGGGATGACAACTCATCTGTATCAATACCCCCAAGTGTAACCTCGGCTGTTCGGTAACCTTCCGTTGCAGCTGGTCTCAACTCCCAGTTATTAATCTGCTGGGCAATATTACGCAGCAGTTCATCAGACAATTCACTAAGCCTGACCTCAGAATATTTGGGCCACCATAGTGCCTGTAATTCAAGTACCAATGCGCGTGGCAATAGTTCTGTAAGTACCGTCCGCAGCAATACCTTTGGTTGCTTCAGCTTGGCCTGCAGCAACCAGTCCTCTACAGGTTGTTCCGGCAGCAAATTCACATAAATGCTTTCGCCAGGTCGCCAGTAACTGGAAATCTGCAATATGGCAGGGCCACTCAAACCTCTGTGGGTGAAGAGAATGCTTTCAGTAAATGACACGCCACCCTCTTCATTACTGACTGTTGCAGATACGCTTAGACCAGTTAATCGACCAGTTAACTCATGCAAGCCCCCTGTAAAAGTAAATGGCACCAAACCGGCACGTGTATCGAGAACCTGCAAACCAAATTGGCGTGCAAGTCGATAACCAAGATCAGATGCACCCATTTTTGGAATTGATAAGCCACCGGTCGCAAGTACCAGTGACTCACTACTAAACGTTGCATTACCGGTAATCACTTCAAAGCATTCATTCTTATTTACTGCTTCAATATCTACATCAGTACAGATCTTGACCCCTGCCTGAGTGCATTCGGCTTCCAGCATCGCAAGAATGCCTTTAGCCGTATCATCACAGAACAGCTGCCCCAATGCCTTTTCGTGATACGCAATACCATGCAGCTCAACAAGTGCAACAAAATCCCACTGTGTGTAACGACTAAGAGCTGATTTGCAGAAATGAGGGTTAGCTGAAATAAATTGCGAAGGCTCACAATGCACATTGGTAAAATTGCATCGTCCACCTCCGGACATGAGGATTTTCTTACCTGTTTTGTTTGCACCTTCCAGCACCACAACATGACGACCACGCTGACCTGCCGCAATAGCACACATCAACCCCGCAGCACCACCACCAATAATAATGACGTCATAGTTATTCACTACTGCAATATAGCGGATAACACCTGGGGTCTGACACTAAAATTTTTGAAGCCCAGCCCCAGGAAAGTAAGTAAACTCAGCCACAGATTCCATAACGAGAGAAACAAGATGCCTGAATTCACCAATGTCACCTTAGTTAAAGCAGCCAACATCTATTTCGATGGCAAGGTAACCAGTCGTACAGTCAGATTCACAGATGGTAGTCACAAAACACTGGGCATTATGCTGCCGGGTGATTACAGCTTTAATACTGAAGCTGCAGAGGTTATGGAAGTTCTGGCCGGCAGTATGGATGTCCGTCTGGCTGGTAGTAATGACTGGCATACCTACGGGACTGGCGCCCAGTTCAATGTACCCGCCAACTCAGGTTTTGACCTTAAGGTCACTGAAATCGCAGACTATTGCTGCTCATATGTAAGCTAAATCACTTGAGGATCAGACCCCGGCATTTATTCTTCTTTCTTGTGGGTTTCCATGTATTCAGGAAAGTCCTCACGGGTATGTCGTTCATACAGCTTAGATATATACGGCATCGGCGATTGCTCACCTTCCTCACGATGTTGCTTGTATAAACGTTGCACATATAAGATGGGGGAGCCAGGTGATTCGGCCCAGGTTATCAGCCGCCAGCCTGCATCAGTCTTACGAAAAATTGCACTGGCACGGGCATCTGTACCAATTGCATTAGGCAGGAAGTCCATTTTTGTATCAAAACGTATCCAGAATTTGGCAAAAGCAAGGTCATCTGCAAGCCAACGTGCCTGCACCCCATCAAAACGCATACGTATAGAAGTAACCGTGCTGTCACCCGGTGGGTCGAAGTAATCATTCACCTGCTCCCAACCAATACGCCATTCATCCTGTTCTTCAGCCAGATAAAATGGTTCCGGATCATTCTGATCCCATAACGCAGCCAACCCTGCAGGATCCTGTTTATCCCACAGCACCTCATACTCATTCAGCACCGCATCAATCTCAGCTGTCAGGGCCTGGTCTTTTGCTATTGCCGGTTTACGGGCCTGGTTATGGCCACCCGCAAACACAAATTGGGTCACCAACAAACCAGCAAGAAAATATCCTAGAATTGCAACTTTAGAGTGCATTATTGATTACCTCTGGCTCCATCAAAAAGACGTAAGTGTGATTACAAGCACACCATCATAAAGCAAAAAAAAACAACTTTTCCGGCCACCAATTACCCAGGCCAGTCCGTTACCCAAACATCATTGTCCTGTGGCCACGGAGACATAACTTCACGGTCACCACCAAAGGTCCATATTTTGCCATCACGTACTTCCAGCATGAAATCACTTTTACCGTCACGCCCCAGGTTGTCTTCACAGCCCCACACGTTATCAGTCGTTTTTCTCCAGCCATCCATACTTTCACCACAGGCTTTTGGGTCCCAGAACCAGCAGTCATGGGCAATATGCTGACGCTTTGCTTTGGGGTCAGGCCCCTGAATATGCCCACCAATCACAACAACCTGGCCATTATGGGCAATACCCTGATGTCCAGTTCGTGGCACCCAAGGCGCATGCCCAAGTAACTCCCAGCTCGCACCTTTATCTGCAGATTTCCAAACATCGTTACGACGCCCCGGCCAGTTAGCCTGAATCACCGGGTTATCGTGATCACCACCCATAAAATAAATGGTGCCATCTATATGCACTACCTGCATACCAGCACGGCCCATATCTTCGGGCAACTGGCAGCGCAGCTCCCAGGTTTCACCCATATCTTTGCTAACCCAAAGTTCGGGGTAAAGAATTCGGCCAAAGGAATTTTTTCCACCACCGAATAAATAAATATCACCATCAATCACGTGACTGTGGTGCCCGGCTCGTGGCTCCCATGGCGCATTGGCACAAACCTGATCCCAATTACGACCCTGATCAGCAGAACGCCATACATCATTATAAAAAGTCAACAGACTTTGCCCACCGGTTAGTACCAGGTGACCATTAACAACATCTACATCCGGATAACAGCGTTTACCCCAACCCGCTTTTTTGGACATGCATTCCCAATTAATGCCGTCTTTAGTACGCCAGGTATCTGAATAAATTTTGAACATGCCCGTACGGCCACTGACCACATAGAAATAGCCATCCATCACTCCCCCGCGTGGCATTGCCCGCACACCCCAGGGCGATTTTTCAGCAACTTGTTTCCACTCCATGGCGAGCCTCCTAAATCACCTAAGCACCTAATATAGCTGATTGGTACTTTCAAGGCTTCCCCCAATTGACACACTGGTATTTGCCAAATTTTGACAGACTGACAGGGTCCCTGACCTACCCTTTACTAAAGGGACTCTTGCGTCAGAGGCAGTTCTCATTTTGACGATCCAAGAGACTTTCAGAGCAAAATAGTGGCAACAATGCCGGGAATGCTATTCCTGCACAAAAAATATCTAAATCCTAGGGGGCAAGCCCATGTTAAACTTTTCGTAAATCATCTAGGAATAAAAATATGGGCAAGCTGGCTAAAGCAGTTATTGGAATGACCGTTACCGTACTGGTTCTTATGGCTATTGGAACCTGGTTACTGACTTCCAACATTGATGGCATTGTCAAAAAAGTTATCCAAGAGGTAGGCAGCGAGACCCTTGATACAGATGTCTCTCTTGATAACGTAGTAATAAGCCTGAAGGATGCCAGAGGCGCACTTATAGGGTTGAATATTGCCAACCCCAAGGGCTTTAAATCAGCTCATGCATTTCAACTGGGCAGCATTGATGTCGACCTTGATGCCAAGAGTCTTACGGGAGATGAAGTTGTTATGCCAAGTATCATTATTGATCAGGCAGCACTGACATTTGAGCAGTCCGGAACAGCCACCAATTTACAAACTCTGCTGAACAACATTAACAGTACAGATACTTCAGGCAGTGATAACTCTGGCAATGATAGTGCAGAGGATGTGCTTATTGTGATTGAAGAGCTGCAATTAACTGGCGCCACTATGACAGTCATATCAGATCAGCTACCCAAGTCACTTGATGTAACACTTCCCGATATAACCCTAAAAGATATTGGCCGTCGAGGCGCAGGTGTCACACCTGAACAGGCTGCGGGACTGATTATTAAACCCATCCTGAAGCAGGCTGAAACAGCTGCTAAAAATCGTATTACGGATAAGTTAAAAGATCTTACTATAGAAAAAATCGGCGAGGAAAAGGATAAATTTCTTGACTCAGCCAAGAAAAAATTATTTGGCAAGTAAGTTTGGTGTCTGACACCAAAAATTAACGGCTATTTAAAAGGCAAAACTATACATTCAGGGTGGACCTAAGGGCGTCACTTTGAAAGCTTAAAACGGCTATAAAAGTTGGGGCCTGACCCTAGGTTGTAACTTGCGGTATAGCCAGAATCCACCGGCGTTGTCGCCACTGCGGAGCGCACTGATCGTAACTTTGTGGCATTCCCCTCGGAAGGCTTCGGCATTGCACCTGCACCGCGTCAATGGGGTGTAAGGACAAGTATGCGCTTTTAGTATTTTTTAAATATGGAATCCTTCGGGACCTGCTAGGAAAATCTTAGTTACAAGTATAGATAACAATATCCGCCCTGCCCCGATCAACACTTGATAGCCGGGCACTTCATTTTGGCAGGAAAGAAATTGTCAGCACCCAACTGTCTGGTTCACGGGAACATAACCCCTGAATCAAGCCTCCATTCAAATCTGAATGCAAATTGCCAACTATATGCGGAACCTTGTCTGCTCCCGCTATATTTGCTTCAACAATTACCTATGGCTTGCTTGTCCCGGCCTGAAGCTGTTCACCCCGCTGTAAGGGTGCTTGCTCTTTAGCTTCAGGGTCAATCGTGTGATAAATCCTGCCAATGGTTTGGTCATCATCAAGACAATCAATTATTAATGCAGCAAGATCAGCACGCTGGATCATACCCATAACCGCATGATCCTCAGTCTTAATTGCAGTACCCGTTGCCGGCTCCGAACCCATGCCGCCAGGGCGCAGGATGGTCCAGTCCAGTGCGCTGTCACTAAGACAAGCCTCAGCCAGGGTTTTTAGTTCCAGCACAGGCCCCAGAAATTTCCAGACATTGTCATTAATGGCTGCACGACTATCACCAGCGCCTATAGCGGTTACCAGTACGATACGTTGCACACCATGGTGCAAAGCTGCATTAACAATATTGTGAGCGCCATCTACATCGGGGCGGGGTTCCGTGCGTGACCCACCAATTGTGCAGACAATGGCACGGATATTCCCAGCACCAACAGCACCATCAACAGACTCAGCATCCAGCACATTGCCTGTTGCATACTCAACACCCAGTTCATCAAGGCCTGAGCAATCAGAGCTTGGCCGCACAAAGGCACGAACCTTGTCACCACGACCTCTAAGCATTTTTACGGTCTCTAGCCCCGTACGCTGGCTAGCACCAAATACTAGAATTTCATCAGTCATAAGTTCTTACCCAAAGTGCTTAGCTCAGGTTCTTACCAAGCTGTGTTTGTCTTGAAAATATTTCAGCCCCGGCGGAACCAGTAACGGCCGATGCATGCAGATCGACCTATAAAAAACGGCATATCACTGCGATCTTCTGATATATCTTCAACCAGTTCAAACTCCGGTGCAAACTTCTGGCATATGGTATCTGCATAGATTCGGCTTGGGCCTATTGGCCACCAATCCCACCAACCACGCCGACCAAAATGCACCAGAATAAAGTCACCCCCCGGAGCCAGCCAGTTCAATAGCTGTGCCTTGTATGCATCTATAGCTATAGTTCCAGGGGTATGCAGACAACCAATATCCAGAATCACATCAAATGTGTGCTTCGTAGTCCACTTACCCACATCCGCCTGCACCGCCTCAATCGCAAGGTCACTAACTGCGATTTGTTTCGTTAACATCGTGATAGCCTGCGGCATGAAATCAATAGCCGTGACCTGATAACCACGTTCTGCCATGTATATAGAGTTTGTCCCGGCACCACAGCCTATATCCAGTGCTGTACCGGCTGATTCACGCTGATCAAGGGCTTTAACAAGTAATTCAGGCGGGTCCACCTCATACCAGGGCAGGTCCTCTGGGTTTTCAGCAGAATTATACAGCCGATCAAAAATACCTTTGCTTTGCCCACCCATTTTATACTCCGCTTGTTATTTTCAATCTTGTCTAGCTTAATTTACGCACTTTTTTATCTTCACCCTTGCTCTTATCCCTTGTACTCAGCTACGCCTGCCAGACTGCGATTAGGCGCTTTCATACCGGTATCAATTTCACCAACAATTTCACCGCTTTCTATATTGACCTTAACCATCGTGCCTTCCCAGATACAGCTGACAAGACAGTGCTCACCATCCCCACAAATTTCTATATCTGACCAGCCGTAAGTCTCCAGTGGATAGGTACGCAATACCTCACCCTGTTCATCCAGCAACTCCATATAATCACCGCGAGTAACAAGCAATCGTCCATCCGGCAGATACTTCACAGCAATAACCCAGACCTTATCCATAGCACCCGGTTCACCCGGGTAGGTCACCAAATCCGGCAGTTGCTTGTCATTCACCACGTCATAACGCATCAGACGCTTACTGGTTTCGGTGGCATAGGTAATAAACTGCTCACTCGGGTGCAAACTGGAGTGGGTCACACCCTTAAAACCAGTCATTTCCAGTGACGTTTCTGTCTTGAAAATATTAAGCAGATTCCAGTCCGGGTCATACTTATATACATAGCCATAGCCAAGTACATCCTCACCAGGAATAACTGCAAATTTAATAGTTGTACGATTTGCAATTGGATTGTCTGGCTTCTTCTCAGCTTTCATATGCTCACCAAGGTAGATATTACCCTCAGCATCAAAACTGGCACTACGATAACCACGCGGCAGAAATTTATCGCTTAACGGTAACTGCCGACCTGTCTTTGGATCAACATGCAACACACTAAGGTCATTAAATGCCCACAGTAGCCCATCGCCATCAAACTCCAGTCCACCTACGTAGTGTTCTCCACCCTTAGTCCAGAGCTCCCCTTTCTTTTGCAGGTCCTTACCATACTGCGCAATAAAAGCATCGCCGGCATGATCGTCATCCGGGTCATTTAATAGGGTAAGTCCTAAAAAAATATCACCCTTTTCAAAAGGCTGCATCGTGTTTTTATTAGTCATATTTTTAATCCAGTTAACTATATTCTTTATCAATCTGCTGACGAATGATTTTTACCAGCCGTATTACTGCATCAATATCCGCATCACAGTAGCTGCCTGCAATACTCTGAATCCAAACCTGTTGACGTTGTTCCAGTTCTGTAAGTAAAGTTCTTCCCGTCGTTGTAACCTCAACCAGTTGTGCCCGCTTATCTTCCAGACTGGGTAAATAATTAATCAATTTTTTATCTGCCAGCACATCGGCAATACGTTGAACACTTTGACGTGCTAACCCCATTTGTCTGGCAGTTTTAGCAACGGTACCTGGCACTTCATCCTGACCAAATGCACCGAGTACACCCCACTGGGTTCCGGTCACGCCCATCCCATCGGTCAGTTGTTGCGCAACATCTACCAGACTGCGGTTCAGCCTGAAACACTCACCCATCATTTCATTGAAGGTTGCGAGATTTGGCAGGTTATCGGACATAGTATGAACTTTATAAATTGACAGCATGCTGACTATTATGTCAGTATGCTGTCAATATGTCGAGGAATGCCACACATGTACATTAACTTCTGGTATCCAATAGCCCGCAGTGAAGAGGTCGTCAATGACAAACCATTGCAAGTGAACTTACTAGGTCTTTCATTTGTTGCTTTTCGGGATGCCAGTGGCAAAGCCGGAGTACTTGCGAACACCTGCGTACACAGAGGCGGCTCATTAAGTAAAGGCATCATGAAGAATGGATGTATTGCCTGCCCTTATCATGGCTGGCAATTTAATGCTGAAGGTGAATGCACCCATATCCCTTCTCTTATCAATAGCAAAATTCCAGCACGAGCCAAAGCTGATGCCTACCCTGTACAGGAACGTTACGGCATTGTATTTGCTTTTCTTGGCGACCTTCCTGAAGAAGAACGGCCACCATTGCATGATATCAAGGAGTACGGAACCGAAGGATGGAAAACACAACTATATGTTTTTGAAGTAGCCTGCAATTATGAACGCTCCGTTGAAAACGGCCTGGACCCGATTCACAATGAATTTGTACACCCAGCCCAGGGTGCGCCAATGTTGCCACCTGAACAACAAAGTTCACCCATGCCAATGGAAGACATCCCTTGGGGCAGTAAATTCTATCTTGCGTTCCCATCAAAAAAGGAAGTCAACACCGAGCTTAATCCTAAAAAAACCGGTAAACGCATTGGTGCAGCCGGCTCGTGGTTTCAGGGGCCCAATCAATTAGTTACTTGGATAGATATCTCTGAAGAGAATTCATTCCACCAGTACCTGTTTGAAGCGCCTATAGATGACTCCCATACACGAATCTTCTTTGTAAACATGCGCAGCTGGTTACTTGAAGACGAGCACGATGAACGTATAAAAAAACCAACTCTGGATATTGTTCATGAAGACGTCAAAATCCTGGAAAGCCTGGAGCCTATCAATACACCTTTAACTAATACCAAAGAAGTCCTTGTGCCTGGAGATACCGTAGTGCTGCGCTACCGCGAATGGCTGGCAGAATGGGATGCCAAGGGATGGAGGATTGATTTTCCCCGGCTACAGGCTGAGAAGAAAGCCACTGCCTTCGCTATCCCCTCACCGGGACGCCGTGAATCAGGTAACTGGGTACTGGATCCTGTCCCCTTAAAAGAAGGCGGTGAACAAACCCGTACCCGACGTACGCTGCCTTCAACGAGCTAAGAGTGCAGAGAACTCTCAACGCGCTTATGGAAGATATTTATAAGGCCCTGCTCTGTGTGGCAGCGGGTTAGTTTTCTGGTTTATAAGCCCGGGTTCACTCTTACCTATATAAAGTAGGGTTCAGCCTTACACACACAAATCACGAGCAACAATAAGAACACGTTACAAAGCTTCTCCAGGTTCCCATGCCACCCTCGGTAAATACCTATGCCACTCTATTTTGTAGTATGCAAAATAGAGTGGCATAGGTAGCCATACAGACCAATCTGGTCATCTGCCTACCCATAATTAAACAGGAGCACATGATCATGATGTTTACAAATATCTGGTATGTCGCAGAAGAAAGCGACACCATTAAAGACCAACCCGTTAAAGTAAAAATACTTGGCCGGGATTTAGTTTTATTCCGTGATGAAAATGGTAAGGCTGTTTGCTTAAGCAGTGTCTGCCCGCATCGTGGCTCTGATTTATCTATGGGCAAATGCACCTCTGACGGCACTATTAGCTGTCCCTTCCACGCCTGGCATTTTGATGGCTCTGGAGCTTGCACAAAAATCCCATCCAATGAAGACTCAACCGGCAATATTCCTGATGCAGCGCGCGTTGATTCCTATCCAACTGAAGAAAAGTACGGTTATATATGGGTTTTCCTTGGCGATGAAATAGAGAACGCCACACCCATACTGGACATACCTGAATATGATGACCCTGAATGGCGTCATGTAACCCATGCTGTCACCTGGAATTGCAACCAGCACTGGGCAAAAGAAGCTGACCTGGATCATGTGCACTTACCCATCGTACACGGCATAGGCTTCGGTGGTGAAAACCCATTAAGACCACCCGAGCATACCGTTGAACTACGTGAGGATGGTGGCTTTGAAACTGAGATCATTGGCAAGCCTGACATCACCAGTGGCAAGTGGCTGGAGTTACGTGATACTCGCAGTACAGTTACGTCTGTATTCAAGTATTTTATTCCCGGCTTTACTTCACGTGGCCAGGTTGCTGTTGGTGGTGCCGACTCCGGCATATACAACACCTTCTACCAGTTCACTACACCTATTGATGAAGAGAATACGCGGATGTACTACACCTTCTTCCGCAACTTCATGATGGAACCAGAAAATGATCTTGAGCATTTACGGCGTAATTGTCGGAATGTTTACCAGGACAAATCGCTGGCGGAACAAATGATGCCTAAACGTGCACCAGATGTACCAACATATCCACAAATTGGTGGTGAACTGGTAGACAAGCTAATAGGCGTCTATTGGGATTTACTCCAGGATCTGCGTAGCAAAGGCTGGCAAATTGATAGAACAGAACTAGAAGCTCTGGATAAGGTGGGTGACTACCGCACCATCCCATCACCTGCACGTCGTGAGCAAGGCCCTGAGAAATGGGTCTATGGCGAAGTGCCCCGGGTTGCCGCCACCAAAAACAAACAGCGTGACGTAGCTTAGCTACCTATCAAATACTTTAAGGAGAAGAATTGTGTCTCGAGTTAACCAACGAAAACAGGAACAAAGTGACGGACATTGGAATCTTATGCGGTTCCGATCTGACACATATGATGCATACCAAGCAATGGAAAAAATTGCCTTTGATGAGGGTGCACTAACAAGCAAGACTAAAGAACTAATGGCTGTAGGTATATCAGTTCAAGCTGGTTGTGAAGCTGCTATCCAAAAGCATATAGAGCGAGCTGCCAGACTGGGCGCATCATTTGAGGAAGCAGTGGAAGCTATAGAGGTTGGTATTGCTATGGGTGGTGGCACGGCCATCACTGCGGCACATATAGCTTTTCATACGCTCGACCAGCACTACACACGGGAGATTCTGGCCTTATAGAAAAAATACAGCTATCAAAAAAAAGGCGGTCTCCTCTGGAGGCCGCCTTTTTTTTACTCTATTTATTACAGAAGATTTATACTGCATTCTCAATCTTCTTACGCTCTTCACGGTCCTTAATTAAAGGCATTGCTTCAAGCACCCAGTTACCCGAAGTGCGGCGGTCCGGGCATGGAATTGCAAATGCTGTATCAGTCCCATTGCGGGCATTAAACTCTTTAACATTGATACGCCAGCCCTTATTGTCAAACTTCTCCAGCCAGGCTCGGTAGGCCACAATTGCTTTGTCAGCAGGCATCAGCACTTCTTTGGTTGGGCTTAATGGAGTTAGTTCAGGATACAGCTGATCCAGAATCTGGATGTCCTGACCGGCAATGACCTTATTACGGGCATGGATTGGTCCATTGTGCTTGGGATCAAGCAGGAAATTACGCATGTTTAAAAAGAATATCTTCGTGCGGTGCTCACTAACCGGCTGCTCGAAGAAATACTGACGGAACATCTTGTCTTCTGTGAGATTGATGTACGTAGGCATAATATTCGGCCCATAGGTACCACCACCGGCATAGACATCTCTGTCCTTGTTTTGTGTATCGCCCCAGGGTGTATCTGTGTTCTTTGAAGTCTGATGACCTTTCTGCGGCAATGGTGGCCCATCAAATCTATGCATAAACCAGAAGCCCCAACCCTGATTATGATCTTCAACATCATAGTCATGGACCTTGTAGGTATCGCGATTAATCCCTGAGTGACCATGTGTCGGGTGCACAAACTCGTTATGTGCGGGGTCCAGACCATTTTCTATAGAACGCTCATAGTAATACGGCACATCCAGTACCAGCACATCATTGGCCATCCAGCCTTCCTGACCATATTCCTCAAGCTCAAGCAGCGGTGGGCGCGTCTCTTCAGGTTCATCACCTAAGAATGCGAACACGATCCCGTATTTTTCCTCAGTCGGGTATGCATCAACTTTTGCACGTGCAGGAACTTTTTCGCCATACCCAATAGACGGAATATTCTTAACCTTACCGTCACCACCAAATTCCCAACCATGATAAGGACAGACAACACAACCATTGATAAGACGTGGCGCACTGCCACCAGACCAGGGACCACCCAGTGATGCACCCCTGTGGGTACAGGTATCACTTATGACATGTGCCACACCATCAATGTCACGAAATGCCACCAGGTTAACACCCAGCACCATTGCCTTTTCAGGAGTGTCATAGCCAAGATCCTCACTACGAACAATGGGGTACCAAAAATTAATATACATTACATGCCTCTTTTTAGTAGCGCTTGCAGGAGAACACCTGACCGTTGCCCAAGACTAGAACTAACAAAATAGAAATTATCTTAGGGCTTGTACCTAGTCTTGCCTTGGGCATATACCTAAACCCATAAAGCCATAGCCAGTTATTCCATCAGGGCATTACCCACCTGAGCCCAACCAGCCTGCCCAATACCAGCAGCCTGCTTAGACGGCTATTACAGGCATAAATCTGATTTAACAATTACCTGTCCAGCACTTGATGGACAAGTAATTACTTAAGTTTACCCCCTGTTAATAATTTAAGAATAAATGCGTATAGATAAGCCATATTTCCCGGTGATAGCCTTGATTCATATAAGAAAATGGATAAGACCATGTGGCCCTTTCGGAACGAATTTTGCCGCTTTATGGACCACGCCAATTTAATGCTGCAAAGCCGTTATCTTGCAGGTACCAAACGAATACTGATGACGATTAGGAGTACTTAGTGAATCGTGATCAGGCTTTGGTTCTGACCTGCACCCTGGTTCTGCTCCTGGGGCTAAGCGTGTCCCTTATCCGGGTAGAAGAACGCCCGGATGCACCCATAGCAACTGATAGCCAGACACCGGCCCGCAGTAAAATTCAACAAAACACCAGGTCATGGCGAGCCAGGTCGCTAACCCCGGTTGCCAATATCAATCCGGATGCAGAACCACAGGCCGCCCGCGCCCGACCTTATCGTGTTGCAACAAGTCCTGATGGCAAAAAAGCATACGTTACTCTGGCCGGCACAGAACTCAACCCGGGTGATGAAGTAGCTGTTATCGAGATTGCCACACGCAAGGAACTCAAACGTATCCATGTCGGCAGTCAACCCTACGGGATGACAGTACACCCTTCCGGTCGCTGGCTTCTGGTCACCAACCGTTTCTCAAATTTTCTCTCTGTAATTGATATAGCAACGGATGAGGCTGTCACACAAATTCCTGTTGAGTTTTATACTGAGGACCTGGTCTTAAGTGCTGACGGCCTGACGGCCTACCTCTCTAATTTCTTTCTCAACCAGGTTCTGATCGTTGATCTGAATATTGATAACGACAGGCTGACAGGCACACAACGACAACTGGACTTTGATCGCAGTGATTTTATCCCACGCCCTGAACCAGGCGACGAAGAAGCACTGGCAGAAGAAACTGTTAACACAACAGGCTCATCACCTGATATCTATACATCACTGCGACTCAGTTGCGGCACATCAACCTGCCACATGTATTCCGCCGGTGGTTTTATTGCCGGTCCGGATCTTGAGGAAACTTTTACCAGTGCCAAAGCACATGCCTGGCCACATGATCCGGAAACCAGTCCGCTGCTACGCGCCGTTATCTCAGAAGAACATGGTGGCTGGGCCGATACGAATACCGGCTATCACCATCCCGGCGGCATCATTTTTTCTGATCCGGCCAATGACCCCATCTACAATGCATTACAAACCTGGATAGCTGAGGGCTATGAAGGCCCCGGCATCAGTGTCGGTGACAAACCACGTGACCTGCTTCTGTCTGCCGATCAGCAAACCCTGTATGTTGCCAATACAGGCTCACTTGATATCTCGGTAATAGACCTGCAGACACTGCGAGAGACCCGCAGGATTGCAACACGCTCACCCGTTAATGATCTGGTATGGGCTGAGGACAAACTGGTACTGGCCACACTTGGGGTGGGCTCAGGACACCCGAAAGAACGGCACGCAGGCCATGAAAGTACAGACCGTAACCATCCGGATGCACATTTCACACTGTTTCGTGACCCTGCCAGCGGCAGCCCCAAACCATTACCCCTGGCTCAGCAGGAGCCACTGGGGCCGTTTGATGATGTGGATGGCACAGCTCAGGAAAAATTCCGTGATATCACCAATGATGTTGTACTGCTTGATCCAGATACACCCAGCGTTGCCCGCTACAGTGCCAATGAAAATTTTACCCGCTACACCTCAGACTCTTTTGAAGCTTTAGCCGGCGACAAGAAAGGTGATGTGCCTGCAGAACTGATGAAAGTTGTAGGTGCCTTCCCCGAACAGATAGTGACGCTGGAAGACCGCCTGTACATCACCATGGCCGGCACCTTCCAGGTACAGGAATGGCATGTAAACCCAGCAGCAGCCCCCGGCAAACGCCTGGTTCCGGGACGGGTATTTGATACCGGTTTCAAACCACTGGGCATTGCCCTCGCAGGTAAAGACACCCTGGTCGTCAGCAACCAGCTGGATGAATCAGTCAGCTTCATAGATTTAGAGACTGGTGAAAGCAACCAGCTGTCTTTAAGCCGTCTCTCCGAGCCTTTTCCCGCTAATGATTTTGAACGTGGTGAGTTTTTTGTACAGACCAGTATTTTCTCTGTCGATCAGGATCAAAGTTGCGTGCACTGCCACTACCGTGACACCTCCGATGGCAAAAAATGGAGCGTCAGCCAGGTCATGGGGCAAAACCGGGCGGGTGACGAAGTTACCGGTGGCAGCCGTGAGGTACCTGATCTGCGTGCACTGGTTCATAAGGTACCGTTCTTTGTTGAGGGCATTTTAACGGTCGACGAACCACTGACCATGATGATGGAACACAACCCACTGGTTGATTTCGCCGGCAAAACTCCGGTTGGTGATTTCAGCGGCATCGTGGCAAGTGATGCAGAAAAGAAACTCTACCCCAGGTCAGCCGATGCCATTATCGTTGCCACGGGACGTGCATGGGCCGATGCAAATGTAAAGGTTGTTGATCTGACCAAGCGCCGTGACCTGTTTTTCCGCAACCAGACCAAGCGCTACTTCGGTAAAGAACTCAACCTGCGCGACATGCAACGGCTTATAGGCATTTACCAGTCTGCCGAACCACGCCTGCTGCCAAACCCACTCGACCCATCTGATCCAATGGTCCGTCATGGTCGTGAACTTTTTGAGAGCCCCCAGGTGGGCTGTGCGGGCTGCCACCCGGCACCAACCTTCACAGACAAAACCAATGTCTACAATCAGAATAAAAGTTTCCGCCCGCTGGTCAGCACTGTGCCACGGGACAATATTCATACCCTGATCAGTGCAGACTATCTCGATGGCATTAACAGTTTCGAACGCTACTGGGATCCGGAGGACGCAGGCCGTTTTGAAGAGATAGAAGGTAACTTCGTGGCCCCCTCACTGCATGGCCTCTGGGCCCGGCCACCACGGTTCTTACACCACGGCAACGCCATTAGTCTGCGTGAAATAGTCAGCACCCCCGAGCATCCGGCACTACAACGTATGCCATTTGAACGCCTGCAAGCCAACCGGCCGGGTGGCTGGGAACTGGGGTTAAACGAGCTGGACGGGTTGTTTGATACCCACGGCACCACATCACATCTTTCAGTCTGGGACATCGCGTGTCTAATAAAATACTTACGCTCTATCGAATAGCGACAGCAACACTCGGACTGATTCTGCTTGCGACTGCCGCACACCTGGTTCGCAACCTGCCCGAGTCACAACTGGGTGCTACTGCAATACCAGGCGACCCGGCTGCCGGTAGTCTTGTTGAGACTATGCGGCCGCTTATGGGTACCGAGTTTGCTATCACAGTCTGGGCAGCAGCCGGACGCGAACCTGCAGCCAGCAAACTGATAGCTGAAGTGTTTGCTGACATAACAGAACTCGAACAACAGATCAGTAGCTGGCTACCCAATAGCGAAACATCCAAAGTAAATGCTGCTGCCGGGCAAGCACCCGTAACTATCAGTCCTGAACTCCATGAGCTGCTAACCATCTCCATACGCTGGGCACGACGTACCGAGGGTGCTTTCGATATGACCGGTGGACCTTTGTATGAACTCTGGGGGGAGGCGCGTAAGCAAAACACCCTGCCCTCTGCAGAAGCCATTCAGTCAGTCATGCCGGTGGTGGGTTATCAGAAGGTTGAGTTGACTGATGACACAGTCCGGTTACCCACAGCCGAAATGAAGCTGGGTTTTGGTTCCGTAGGTAAAGGCTATGCAGCTGATCGTGCGGCAGAAAAACTGCTGGCCGCAGGCTTTACTAATTTCATTATTGATGCAGGTGGTGACCTGGTTGTATCAGGGCAGCGCGGTAACACCCCCTGGTCGGTAGGTATTCGTCACCCACGTAGTAATGAGCTGCTTGCCACCACAGAACTGACAGACATGGCTATTGCCACCTCGGGTGATTACGAACAGTACCTTATAGCAGACGGTAAACGCCTTGGTCACATCATCGACCCACGCAACGGGTGGCCGGTTGAGACTGTTGCAAGTGTCGTTGTCATTGCAGAAAAAGGCGCAGATGCCGATGCACTTGCTACGGGTCTGTTTGTACTTGGCCCTGATAAAGGGTTGGCACTGACTGAAAAAATTTCATCTGCAGAAGCGCTATTCATGATGGGTAATGGCGTTATTCACCACTCTGAAGGCCTCACGATTAAAGATGGCGTACTGGAGCACACACCATGAACCCCACGACAAGCAAAATAAACATAGCCCTGCTCCTGTGTTTTCTGTTTGCCCTGCTGCTCAGTCAGCTTTGGCAGGGTGACTCACCCCCTGTTGAACCCCCTGCGAGCAGCAGTGCTTCCCGGCAGCTTTTTGACACTGAAATAGCCGCATTGCTCGATCGTCGCTGCAGTAACTGTCATGGCGTTTCTGCAGAAGAGTACGCGCACCTGGAAGAAGACCCGTCGAACAGACTCTTGCTGCGCTGGCCGGTTGATACTAGCGGCCGAATCTCCACCCCGGAATTACGGGATGTCGCCTATGAGCGTTCCAGCCAGACTCAGACATATGATGGCAGTAAATTTGTACCCATTGATACAGGCAACCCGGCACTGGCAAGTAAAATGCTGCTCGCCCCTCTGGCAGATACGTATGCCGGCGTCAGCATGGTTCATCCGGTAACCTTCAGTTCACCCACAGATTCAGATTTTGTAATGCTGCAGCGCTGGGTACAGGCAGAGATTGATGCACAACCTGCCCCAGCCAGGGCAGTCAATACCCCCGCCGAGGATTTCTTTATTACAGAGGTCACACCCATACTGGATCGTAAAGGCTGCTTTGGTTCTAATTGCCATGGGCTCGGAGCCTTTAATGATCTCAAGCTGCACCCCGGCGTACCTGCACTTGAAGGACGTTTCACCCCTGAAATGCATCATCAGAACCGTATCTCCATGCTCGGATGGGGCGGTGCACAGGTACGCATGGTGCAACTCTCAGGTGATATCACCCAGTCTCGCCAGTTAGTAAAAAACATACCTATTGCTGAGGGCGGTATTCTGCATAAAGGTGGTAATGAATTTTTTAATGTGGGCGACCCTGACTACGAGACACTTCTTAAGTGGATAACACTTGAGAGAGTGGAAGCCATTCAGCGTACAAATGCCGCACTGGGTGAAGAACGCGGTATCGTCTTTGTCCGTCGTCCCCGCAACCTGCCCCAACGTTATTTTGAAGATAATGATTTCCAGCCAGGCGGCGACCTGATCTGGTTGCATGACGGTAAGGAGGTCAACCTGACTGCAGGCCTCCACCCTGACGGTCCTGCAGATATTCGTACACCCGATGTCAGTTATGACGCTCAACGGGTGGTGTTTGCCATGCGCCGCAATGAACAGGAAGCCCTGAATATCTGGGAGCTGGAACTCGACACACAGGAAGCACGGCAACTCACCTTCTCTGCCGACCCGGACATACACTTTCAGGACCCACACTACACCCCGGATCACGAAGACGCTTCGGGTGAGCAACTGGATAAAATGGCCATAGCCCTGGTCTCAAATATCTCCGGGGAATGGGCTGCCGTCAGTCCCGAAGGCATCCTGGGTGAAGCTGAAGGTGGCAACCGGCAAACCATTAAAGACACTGAACTTACTGTCAGGCCTGGCACCTACAATGGTCATAGCATCCGCATCGTGCGTGGCACTAACCAGGGCGAGGTCAGAAAAATTACCCGCCAGACCACAGGAAAAATTGATGTTGATAAACCTTTTAGCAAACCCATTGATGCCACCACTCACTATGTGATCGGAACCAGCCAGCGGTATGCGCCCAGTTACGACCTGTATCGCATATCACTGGCTGCCAAAGGTCAGGAACGTGAAACCTTTGACGCCACCCTGGCACGCCTGACTTTTGGGCTCGGGCAGATTCGCCGACCCAGCATGCGCAGCTCCGGTGAAATCATGTTTACAACGCTACGTACCGGCTGGCAGGCTGATCGTCCCTTTTACAACGGAGCAGTCTTTCGCACCTTTTACAACGGTGGCAACTACCACACGCACTACGGCAACCGCTCGGTCATACCTGTACTGGCCGATAACAATGAATTGCCAAACGGACTTGAAGTACGCATAGGCCGGGATGCGGACTCTTACTGGGGTGGCACACTCATTGTTTCAGACCACCAGTTTGGACCCACAATTGACCCGGCCAATCCAATTGATGATCTGAACCATCCCTATGCCAAAGGTATGCCGGAACACGGCATGCACCAGTTTTTCCGTGGCTGGGTTCCACTTGACGAAACTGTCACCACACAAGGCATCTCTGCCGGAGGTGCTTACCGTGATCCTTACCCGGCACCGGATGGATCCATACTGGCAGCCTACGCACCCGGCCCGCTTGACCTTTCCGACCCGGATGCTGCACCTGACTTCAATATCGTTCGCCTGAGTGCAAACCCTTCCCTGCAATCTGCTGATGGTCTTAAAGGGGGCACAGTAAAACGTACTCCGGTCACCGGCACTAAACAAAGCAGTGAGCTGTGGCCACGACCTGTAGTGGTAAGAGCAAAAGTACGTCTTAAAAAATCACCCAAATGGGCAACAGACCTGTTTGGCAAGCCGGGAACAGCACAGGGACTACCAAACTACAGCGTAGACACACCGGCACAACTGATTGTCTTTGATCTCGTGTTACTGGATACATTTTTTGAGCAGAACCTGCCGGCCGGACAACGCACCCTGCTGGGTGAAACATGCACCGATTGCAAAGACCAGGTACGTTTTGCCCGAATCATAGGTGCACAACCACTGACTGAAGGTGAGACAGGCCAACCGAAACGATACGTTATTGCAGAAGTACCACTGGAAACAGACGGCTCTTTCCATGTTGTTGTACCTTCATTAGTCAGCTTTGATATCCAGTCACTCAATGCTGAACGTATGGCACTGCACTCCCCCAACCGCTGGCTGTATACATTACCGGGTGAGAAGCACACGCTCTCCATCCCGCGCATGCTTTACACACAAACCTGTGCAGGCTGTCATGGCACCTTATCGGGTGAACACACCAACTCGTTTGGTCGTTTTGATGCAATAACCAGTGCCTCCAAAACCATGGCAGTCTGGGATAACAAAGAGCACAAAAGTCTGCCGCCGGCAAATTACGACACTGACTCAAAACAGTACCTTGTAGCTCCGTACTCTGTTGGCTTTGAAGAGGATATACAACCCATACTGAGTGAACGCTGCATGAGTTGTCATCAGGGCAGCAATGCATCAGGCGGACTGGATCTCAGCACAGACAATATTTATAGCGAGATACGCAAGCGGGTTGATTATCAGCATGCACTGGCAATACGCAGCCCGTTACTTGAAACACTACTGGGTCGTGAACTTATGGCACCGGAATCCCTTGCCGGCAATACCAGCGAGGCACATAAAGATGTATTAACCCCGGAAGAATTACAGCAGCTGATTCGCTGGATTGATCTGGGCGCAGCACAAACAAGGGTGACACTGCAATGAAATGGTGGGGCGGCATCATTGTTGCAGTTATTTTATCGATAACGGTAGCCGCTGCCGTGCACTGGACGTTTAACAATACCGAGCACAGCAATATGGCAGAAGAAAACTGTTCGCTGTGTCATGCACGTTCTGCCCTGCAAACACACACTCAGGAATTTGTCGCAGAAGAACATGGTCCGATAGCACTGGCAGACCGCAGCAGCTGCCAGGGGTGCCATGAAGACGCCGCCGAGGAATGTGATGACTGTCATCTGGAACAGGAACCCAAGTGGCACACCAATGATTTTCGTAACCCGGCTCTGGGCAACATTGAAACCCGTGAACATATTCGTATTGCCAATATTCACCAGGACTCCTGTGCCGAATGTCACAACACAACCTACATGACGCTGTGTGCTAACTGTCACCGCCCGGAAGAAGACTGGCTGGGCCGCGGCAGCAGCACCTGGGAACAGCCTGCAGCTCCTGAACAAACCTATAAGGAACAGCAGGCACCTGAGGTGCAACCATGAGTTCCCCAAACTGGGTTTTTTCTTCAGTACGTGAGGCTTTATATGGCCGCCAGGTGCCACGGTTAAAGACTACCCGTGACTCAGCCATTGTTTCAATCCCAAGCCCGGGTCAGGTACGGTTAATTAGCAGCGGACTCACTCCTCTGGTTAAAGTTGGAGAGACTGTCGAGGGCGGCAAGCTGATTGCACGCAGCCCTGTTAGTGAACGATTCCAGCGACGGGTGCATGCCTCATTAACGGGAATCATTACAGCCATACATGATGATTACATCCTTATTGAAGGCGAACTTCCGGAACGACCACCACTGACCCATGGTGTACCCGAATGGATTGCCCCCGAGGCAATCCGTGACACCGCACGCGAGGCAGGCCTGATCGGCATGGGTGGCGGCATGTTTCCTACTTACGTGAAACTCAGTCACCCGGCACCCATAGAAGTGGTACTGATTAATGGCTGTGAGAGTGAGCCCTACCTGACCTGTGATCACCGGGTGCTGACAGAACATCGTGACCAGGCCAACTGCGGAACTGAACTGGCCATGCGTGCAGTCGGTGCGAAGCAAGGCATGGTTGTAGACCGGGAAATTAATTACCCGGGCGGTTATGAACGCCTGCTTATACGTGACACGCTGGGGAAAGTAGTGCCCAAACGCGGATTGCCCCGCGATGCCGGCGTACTGGTCATGAATGTGCAGTCCGCCCTGGCCCTGCATGAAGCCGTCTGCCTGGGCCGTCCCTTAATAGACCGCGTGGTCACCGTTGACGGCGATGCGGTAGGACGTCCAGGTAACTACCGGGTACCTATAGGTACTGAGCTAAGTACATTACAGGAAGTATGTGAGATCGACCCGGCAAAGACAGCCACACTACTTACCGGCGGCCCTATGATGGGTACCGCCGCAGAAGCATCAGATACCGTAACCGGTGGTACCGGTGCCGTCATTGCACTGACCAAAGAAGAACTCAGTGAACATGAAGCACAACCCTGCATACGCTGCGGGCAATGCATGGAAGTCTGCCCCTATGATTTACCAGTAGCACACCTGGTAGCTAACCCGCACAAGGTCGTACTCGACTGCATCGAATGTGGTGCCTGTCAGTTTACCTGCCCTGCACGTATACCCCTGATAGATGAGCTGCGTAAAGCCAAGAAAGTGGTGACAGCATGGGACTAGTCATTACCCGCAAGCGTGACCGGTTAACAACCGTAGCCATACTGGCAGTGATTTTATTACTGGACCTGGCATGGCCCGCCCCGGACCGTGAACGACAAATAACCCAGAGCCTGCTGGGTGCTGATGGTGAACGCATCGAACTTAAAACCGGCCCGGCATTCCGGGTGGGTTCACGCTGGCTATTGTTCTTTGATCACCCGGGCAAAGTGGGGCCGATTCGCGGCGCTGTTTTAGTTGAGGATGACAACATCCACTCATTGCATTTGTTTGAGGCGCACGAAGGCATCAACCGGGATGCCTTTGCTGACCCAACGCTGGTGCAATCCCTTGCGGGTCTGCCGGCAAAAGCACCCGTAGAAATTGATGTGATTACAGGCGCCACTATTTCCAGCCAGATGCTGGCCGATGCGGTAAATGAAACACTTGTGCAGTGGAGGTCTACAGTCCGATGACCGAAACAAAGCACACAACACCAACAAGCAAACAAATCTTTGCGGAAGAGATGCACTTTGGCAGGGTGGCACTCAACCTGGGTTTCATTACTGAAGAAGAACTGGAGCGCGCTCTGGGTGCACGTGAGGAATTGCATGCAGCAGGTGTCGATACCCTGATCGGCGACATCATGCTCGATCGCCAGTTGCTGACATCTGCACAGTGCGAACAAATACTGACAGAACAGGATCGTCTGCTCAGGGAAGCAGGATTACTAAGCCGGGTTCGGGCAGCACCCACCATTGGTTTAGTTGTTGCGGGTATGGTGCCCGTGTTGAGTCACATGTCACTCAGCAGTGTGCTGACATGGTCAGGCGCATTACTTATAGGCTTTGCCATCAGTAATCGCAGTCCGTGGCGCTGGGTAGGCATAGGCTGGCTCGCCAGTATTATTGCGCCCGGCACCAGCATGGCATCCATAGGCAGTAGCGGCAGTTTGCTGCATGGCTGGCGCAGACCGCTGGGCGCTGTATTACTCGGCACCTGCCTTGCTTTAATACCACTGCCAGAAACCCTGCACCAGGCAGGCCCGTTATTTCTGCTTGCAGCAGTTGTACTTGCCCTGTTCAGAAAACCACCGACAAAGAAGAATACACAGGATAAAAATCATAAGGGAGAACAGGCATGACTCCCTATGACGCCATTTTCTTAGCGCTGCTGGCCAGTCGCTGCATCAACCGCCCACAACAATGGTGGCTGGTCGTACTCGCACCCCTGCTGTCATTTGTTATTGGCAGTTTGGAGCCACTGGGCAGGCTTACTGAACCCCTCACCGCACTGTTTGCAGTGGCGCTTGCACCGCGCTGGGCCCCGGTTGGCCTGTTACTGGTCGTACCTGAATACAGCAGCCTGACAGAAAGTATTGTGGCTGCAGCCGCCTGGTTTTTACTGGATGCACTGTTCGGCTCATTACTAAAACGTGTGAATGAAGATGCCGTGACTCCCCACTTACGAGGCTGGCCGATACAGCTACTGATACTCGGGGTTCTTTACTACAGCTTTTTACCGTTGGTGTGGATATGAGCCTATTTACCGGACCCTTAATCCACAGCGGTAAGACCAACCGCATGATGATGACACTGGTGCTGGTCAGCCTCACGCCTGCACTCATAGCCGCTGTTCTGCATTATGGTTTTACTGCAGCACTGTTAGTTATCTGTGCACTGGCAGGCACCTGGTTAACCGAACTGGTGCTCGACCGACAGCATGCGTTTGACGGCAGCGCACTCGTAACCGGCCTCCTGTTTGCCCTGTTGCTACCGGTTAGCGCACCGTGGTGGCTGGCATTTTTAGGCGGCGTACTGGCAACCGGTTTAGGCAAACATGCCTTTGGTGGTCTGGGGTGTAATCTCTTTAACCCGGCGGCATTATCACGCGTTATTCTGATGGCACTTATACCAGGTGCCTGGTTTGTATCCACAGCCGTCACCATGGATGGCATCACCACTGCCAGCCCTCTTGCCAGAGAAAGCAGCATGCTGGCACCCACCCTTGCAGAGTTACTCAGTGGCAGTACACCGGGCACCTTAGGTCAGGCAGCACCCCTGGCCGTACTGGCAGGTGGCTTACTGCTGGCAAGTCTGCGCACCATAGACTGGCGCATACCGTTGACCTTTCTTGCGGCCGTCGCATTTCTTGCACTGCTACTACCCGCCAGTGAACGCATTGCAGGTCATGCACCGTGGTTACTGGGCAACCCCTTAATACACATTATCGGTGGTGGCACATTACTGGCTGCGTTCTTTATGCTTACCGACCCGGTAACTGCACCGTTTGCACCCGTTGGGCGAATCATCTTTGCCATCATTGCTGCACTGGCCATGATGCTGATACGTTATTACACGCCCTACCCTGATGGTGCAGTACTGGCGATATTGATTGCGAATGCATGTGTGCCGTTGATTGATCGGTTTACACTGGAGCTTGGTGCAGCACCGAGGATAAAAACCCCACAAAGCTTTTAGAGTGTAATGGTGCCACCAACGCCAACGCAGGCTTAAATGTAATGGTGCCAGTTATTAGTTTATTAGTTTATTAGTTTTTTCACTACAAATCAGCGCCTGCAACGGCTACCAAATAAAAAACTAATAAACTAATGACTGGCACCAACGCCTGAAGCTGTCTGACTATCCTCAGTGGCCGCCATAGGAAAACTGACAGCTACCGTAGTGCCATGACTGATCTGGCTGGAGACCTCAATCCGGCCACCATGCTCTTCAACAATACGGCGACAGATAGCCAGCCCAAGCCCCACCCCGTCCTGCTTGGTCGTATAAAAGGGTTCCCATATTTTGATCAGGCTTTCGGTGGAAATACCCTTACCATCATCAATAACTTTAACCATGGCGCCGACAGGCACCTGCTCTGTTGGGTCATCCGACATGACTGCCGAAATTTTTATAATGATGTTGTTACTTTCCGGTTTTGCATCAGCAGCATTAAGAATCAGATTAATTAATAGTTGTCGTAATTGGTTAAAGTCACCCTTAACAGAGGGCACGCCCGGATCCGCATCAACTTCCAGCTGCAAACCACGGTGGCGGAGTTCTGCGCCCACCAACGCGACGACACTTTTTACGATAGCTGCCAGTGAGCTTACTTCGGGCTGAGGGGTCTGTGTCTCAGCAGAGAACAACTGCAATACTTCTTCCATGCGATGCACATCAGCCAGCAGATTATGCGCCAGTGTTCTTGATGCGGTGTCTTCATCCAGTTCACTGATGGCCTGAACCTTATTCCGGATCGCACTCAGCGGGTCTCTGAGTTCCTGCAGCAGGCCACTGGTTAACTGTCCCATTGATGATGATTTCTCTGCATCATCCAGACCGGTCTGCAATCCCTGCAGCCTGCTCTGAGTCTGCTCAAGGCGTTCGGCCATCAGCTGAAACTCACGTGATAAAGCATCAAGTTCATTCACGGGACCGGGAGAAGCTACCCGCATAACGGCGCCACGATCAGTCGCTATACGACTCATGGCCTTACGTAATTCTGCTACGGGTCGGGCCAGGTTGTTACTCACCAGCACACCAATCCATACGACCAGGGCAAGTACCAGGGCGATGATGACAGAAAGATAAATGGTCAGGTTACGCACCGGCGCCCCGAACTCATCCAGCGGATGGGAAACAATCAGGCGCCACTGGTTAACAGCGCTATCTGCACTAACAACAACAGGCTCTACCGAGATTACAGCATCAGGTGTCTCAAAATGCAGAGCCTGCGGGTCTTCACCCAGCACCTTGCTAACCTCAGCCGCACTAAAGTCATCACTTAAACCACGCTCACTGCCCAGGCTGTAACTCTCATACTTCTCTTCTGTCGGACCTACATAGCCAAGATAGGTACCCGTGGCATCCACAAAGAATGCTTCTGTACCTACCCGCAGTGGCTGAATCAATTCAAAAATCTGTTTGGCACCCAAATTAAGGATCAGGCTGCCGGTACGCTCACCACTTTCACCAAACAATGGAATACCAAAACGCAACACCGGACGGAATGGAATTTCTACCCGGCCACCCTCCATGTTGAGATCCATGGGTGATTTATAGAGTTGTCCGGGAGACAGTTTTAATGACTCCTGCACATAGTAACGATCACTCTTGTTTTGCAGTTGTGCAACGGGCACTACTTTAGCCTGCCCCTCTTCCACATCAAGGCGCACCACTTCCAGGCCATTAGTATCAATATAGCGAACCTGATAGAACGATCGCTTACCCTGGGAAAAAAGGATCAGTTCCTGCTCTACCTGCCTGCGCAGCAGATCCACCTGCTCTTGCTGGCCTGCACTGCGTGCTTCAGCAAGATCATTCAGGAGTCGGCCCTTACTGAGAAAACGCAGATCCGTCTCAACAGCATTAAGAAATTCTTCCAGCTCACGGGTGCGCATGGAAGTATCAACCACTTCACGCTCAATCGCTGCAGTTCTCATCGAAGTCTGCATATTCACAATTGTGAACAGAGCGATGCCGGCAGCAGGCAAAATAGAAAGCGCCATCATAGGCACAATAATCTTGCCTTTCAGGGTCATATTTTTTAGCCGATCAAGTGCGCGCATGTAGCTGCCCCATTGCGCCATAGGAATGCAGATTTAGCATTTCTTATTAGCTGACACATTTAGCTACCTTATCAGGCCATATGGTATCCGTAGATTTGACTATAGCGGTCTATCCGGCCAGCCACCCTGTACATAACAACAAGACTTGTATTTATTACGTATAAATACCTAATGATTCATAGACTTAGATACCTGAGAGTGATGCATCAGAGATACCTAGGAACATCTAAAATGCCCGGGATGGCAGGAGAGCAACACATGTCTTTAACAGAAGAACAAATACAAACTTTTTCCGACAAGGGCTTCCTCGTATTGAAGCAATTCTTTGCTAAAGACGTTATGGAAAAGATATCCGCCTGGTTAAATGAACTGGAAGAATCTCCGGATGCCAGCAGCCATGCCGCCAAGTATTACGAAAAAAGCCCGGTTACAGGCAATGACATACTGGTACGTGTTGAACACATACTGGGTGAGCATGATTCGGAAATGGCCTCGCTTATATTAGGGGAGAA
Organism: Gammaproteobacteria bacterium; assembly: GCA_024229935.1. Taxonomy (GTDB): domain Bacteria; phylum Pseudomonadota; class Gammaproteobacteria; order Steroidobacterales. Next base: position 53,479 of record JAAERX010000027.1, read on the forward strand.
AACCATTGCTTCTCTGACCCAGTTGTTTGCAGAGGCACCTGTGCTGTTTAAGGAAAAAATTAACTACAAGCATCCTGGCTGCCGTGCCGACAAATTACACCAGGATCAGGCTGCCGGCTGGAACACCTACGCTGATTTCTTTATCTCCATGTGTATCGCTGTCGACCCTAACCGGGAAGAAAATGCAGCCCTGCGCTTCATGAATTCAGGCAATTACACCAAAACACTCATGAAAGATGAGTGGCAGCCCCTTTCAGACAGCAGTGATGTAGACTGGGCTGATGATGAATACGTTATGCTGGAAGCAGACCCGGGTGATGTCATTTTCTTTGACTGTTATGTACCGCATGGCTCACCGGCTAATGAGAGCAACCTTGACCGGCGTAACATCTACCTGACTTTTAATAAGTCATCAGACGGCAATCTTCGTGCCCAATACTATGAAGACAAGTGGAAGACGTACCCACCCAATGACATTGCACATGCCAGGGATGCTGACAGCTTCAGGGTCTGAATAAGTAAGATGCCATGACTATTCTTATTCTTGGCACTCTACTTTTCTTTACCTTCCACTTAATTCCATCCTTTAAGGTACTTCATGTACCCCTCATAACCCAGCTTGGTGAAGGTGGTTTTCGCGGACTGTATATAGCAGGCTCCGTCACCGGCATGATCTTGATCATCGTCGGTAAAGCCACTGCAGACTATGTACCCCTGTGGACCCCACCACTGGAAGCCAACCATGCTGCTGCCATCATGATGCTACCTGCCTGCATCCTGTTTGCTGCCATGGCTATACCCACCAATCTCAAGCGCTACACACGACACCCTATGCTATGGGGTGTCGTATTCTGGTCAGTGGCACACTGTCTGGCCAACGGGGATCTTGCTTCTATTATTTGTTTTGGTGCTTTTGGCGCTTTCGCATTACGCAGCATGTGGTCATTAAATCATCGTGGAGCCGCCTTCTCCACGGCAAAAGTCAACGTAGCCTATGACGCTCTTGTAATTATTACTGGGGTAATTGGCTATGGGTTACTGGTGTGGTTGCACCCTTATTTATTTGGTGTTGCACCCATATCCAAAGTCGCTTTTTTCTTTACGGCCTGGGTAACTAAGGCAGTTAACTAAACTAGTACACTTAATCAGGCTTTAAGTCGATGAGGTGTAGCTGCAAGGCCTAATAATATTGGTCGTAATGCAACACCTGCAATTAGTAAAACACTATTTATAATTATAAATAGTGTCCAGCTGTGGGCTTGCCCCTCAATACCACTCTGCATACCCCAGGTACTCACCAAAAATCCCACACCAGCTGAAAGTGTTGTGAAGCCGTGCAAGAACTGAGCACCGGTAGTTAATACTGCCGTAATAAAATACATCAACACTGCTGATGGCCCAATTATCAGGAAAAATATCAGGGGGTCACCAAAGGTCATATACATAGCAAGGGTTGCCGGTATACCGCAGAGCACCAGTGCCGGGTATGGAATGCCCCAAACTAAATACACAAAGGGGTAGACAACTATTGCACTACAGGAAATTACCACCAGCCAGATATTTTCTCCTGCAGCAGCAACGGTCAGCGCCATCATCCCCAGGATCATAAAGAACCAGAACAGAAAGTCACAGAATCCCACACCTAAAGCGCTTCCACATTCTTTGGTCAAATACCATTTATCAACCGTATTCTGGGCCACTTCAAATGGACTGGAACACAGAAACATGGCTACAGCCACATAAAACCAGTACGGCGAGTATGTGTTGAGTAATAAATAGTCCCAGTGCTGGTAAACCACCCACATCATATACAGCGGTATTAAGGTGGTCACAAAGTGAGCAAACAAAACCCAGACTGCCGTTAGTAGCGGCAGGTCCACTTCATTAGCAACAATTCTATATGGCGGTAAGGATGCTTCCTGAACGGAAGCGCCTGTATTGTAGCCAGAAGCAGATGACATATAAGGCCCCATAATCAAAGTCATACCAAGGTAGAACTTACACCTTCCTGCACTAGAGGGCTTTATTCAGACCTCTAATCAACACCTTCACCCCAGCGATTATTGACTGAATTAATAAAATCAACATCCACCTTAACCACATTATCTTTTTTAGCCTTTTCAATAAACAAACCCAATGCGGCTTCAGCAAAAGGTACCGGAATACCCACCAGCAACTTACAGGCTTCCTCAGTAAAGTGAATTTCTGTATCCATACCATTGGCTACACGGTAGATACCCTGCTGATCCATACCTCTATTTTCTGGCATACCAATATAAAATGGCTTGCCATGACGGGCAAACCAGAACTCACTCCCACCACGAAAGCCAAATGAAATTGGCATATCCGGAAATTCTTTTCGCTCTTCAAGTTTGATCTTAAAACTTTCCCGCATCAGTACACTCTTAATACTGAGCGCAAAATAATCCTCAACTAATGAGTCAGCAAGTTGTCGGCTCGGATTGTAGTCAAAGGTTCCTCCCACCTCACACTCAAAAACCTGGAATGCGCCTTTAACAAGCAGCGGCGCTTCTGGATCATCACAAAATCCTGGTGTAGGGGATTGCATTAACTCAAAGGGAATATCACGCATCTTCTCTTCTGCCGGCACCCCCGGATAACCCAACTCAACAACAGTCTTTAGCAGGCCTTTATCAAATTCAATGTAGTTAAGTGCACACTTGCTGCCGCGGCGTAAATTGGTGGCCGTATTAGAACTGGAACGACTTACCAACATCATTGAATACTCTTCACAGATATCCAGTGGAAACAGGAGAGAATAAGGACCAATACTTGTAATACCCTGATCATTCTTCGTCGTAATAAGGGCAAAGGGCATCGGGAAAAATGAACTGGATTGATAGAAGTTATCCCGCATATGGATCGGCATAAGCGGGTCTTCAACTGGATTAACGTCAAGCACAGTAGACATGTGCAACTCCTATGACAGAATCAGCAAAGGCATGCAGCCACCCTTACACAGTTCTATGAGTGTCTACCGATCAGATATCTGAGCGTATACGTATTAGCACTGATCAGATTTGATATAGGCCAGACATAACGCCCGATATAACATCTCAAAATCCAGAGACCCAAATGAAACAGGCCCCACATATCCATGTGGGGCCTGCTATTAGCTTATAAAGACATCAGGGAGAGACGTCAGATCATTAAGCTGAACTACTTAAAAAGAAGCGCCTAGTTGTAACCAAATCTTATCAACATCATTTTGCGGTCCCGTTGCGGGCGCATTATTGTCAACATCAAACAGACCAAAACCGGCCAGAACTGAATAATTTTCCAGGAATTTCCATTTGGCAATGAAATCAATTTCACTACCATAATCTGCACTACCCGTTTCCTGACTGAAGTCATGATAGACAACCATGAAGCTTCCGCCCAGAGCCTTGGCAGTAGCCTTGAGATACATATCTTCAAGGCCGCCCACGGGTGTGGTCAGAAACTGGTCAGCAAGACCATTGAATTTATGCAACGTTGCCAGTGGTGTCTGGAAGGAGTCTGTACCATCACCTGAAAGCACTTCATAACCAGCTGTGGCACCAAAGATACCCATGCCCAAGCCTGCCTCTAACAAGTAGTAGCTTTCACTGTAGTCAGCAGGATTATCTTTGTAGTCACCTTGATCCGCATATTCTAGAGCGTAGGTGAAGCTCAGGTCATCACTGAAGTCACCCTTACCATCCAAACGGATACCATAAGTCTCACTTGATGATGCAGGAGCCTCATCAAAATCGAGCAGGTAAGCATAAGCAGACAAATTAAATAGTGGAGAAAATACATAACTTGCATTAATCAGATGGGAGTCACTATTCCAGCTAGCTGCTGGAGTCCCTTCATCCGGACCGAAGATGCGCTTGACCTCACCTACATAACCGTAGAAAACTTGGAGCTTATCTGTAACAGCATAGTCAATTGTCGCTGCATCATAAGTCTGTTCATTCTGACGCCAGCCTACATTACCTATAAACCGTGAATTTCCACGGATAATACGCTGTCGACCTGCGACGATTGTTCCACCATCCAGACCAGTATAGGTAACTGATGCCAGGTTAAGGTCAGTACCCTTTGGATCTGCAACTACTGGATAACCTGTTTTACCATTACGCGTACTGTTGTAATTACCATTACCAATCGTACGTACATCATCCATATTAATGGTGACGAAAAAATCTTTATATTCAGCACTCTTGAAAACAAGGCGGGTTCGAAGTGTTGAAGCATTTGCATCATCAGCAAAAGAATCCTGATCAACAAATTCATAGCGATAACGGAAATCGACATTAAACTGGCCGTTCTTAAATGCATCAGCAATATCCGTGCCTACATTGGCAGCACTTGCTGGCATTGCCAGTGTTGCTGCAATCAGACCAGCTGATGCCAAACTAACGGCATTACTTGGTATGTTCATTGGGTTACCATCCTTAAACTTTCTGAATACTTACAAGACCAGTGCCAGTGCACCAGCTGACTTTGTACGTGCTGATAGTAAGACCTTTTTGCACCACACCCATCAGGACAACTACTGATGTACAGAAGTCTTTACATAAGGGGTAATACCTATAATTATTCTAGGCTCTGCACTTGATTTTTTAAGCCCTGATTTAAAGAGCGCTTAGACCAACCTGTCTAAAAACTATTCATGCAAACACCGAGTGGCATGCATTGATATCTAACTCAAAAACCTAATTAAGCACCACAAATTTTGCCTGCCAATCTACATCTGGCGGCTGCTTAATAGTAAAAACCTCAAAAGTTTTATTCTGCGCTTCCGGGTACGCCAGGACTGCAACACAAACGGCTGCAACATCAGTACGTGAGATAGCAACAACCTTTACTTCATCAAGCTGCTCAAAAATAATATTATGCTCCCCACCAGACTTATCATGAAGACCACCGGGACGTATTACCGTGTAAGTAATGCCACTGGCACGCAGGTAATCCTCAGCCTTCATTTTCCAGATCAGCACATCACCAAAGATACGGTTCAGTACATGATCCTCATGTGTCACACCCATAGATGATACAAATACAAATTGCTCAGCCCCAGTATTTATAGCAGTATCAATAAGATTCTTGTTACCTTCATAATCAACAAACTCAGGTGAATTTGGACCTTCCTTCTCACTGGCACCAATAGAACTGATCACTCTTGTTACACCAGTAAAAGCCGGCACGAGAGATTTCGGATCACGTACATCACCTACAACCAACTCAACATCAGGGCCTAGCTTTTCAGCGGCACTGGTAGCATCGCGAACAAGCGCACGAACCCCATAACCTTGCTCCTGCAGTTGTATAACTATCTGTTGTCCGGTACGGCCAGTAGCGCCAGCAACAAGTACAAGCTCATCTGCTGGTGCTGCCGATGCGATAGCCATGACCGCAGACAACAAAAATGTTAAGCCTATTTTTCTTAAACTCATTAGATATTCCCTCAACTTCCCGCCGCCGCAATTAAAGGCATTGAGCCCAGCCTATAGCCAAGTGATTTGTATAAAGACCTAACACTACGGCATGTATATTTTTCTATCAGACACCAAAAATTAAACACGTTTCAAAAAACAGAAACTTTCCACCCTTAGGTATACCTAAGTATCAAACATCGAAGCCCAGAAATAAGCTGTAATCCTTGATGCCTGATTCAATGAAAGTCAGCCTAAAATATTTTCCCGGATAGATGCTAAAAATTTGAAGCACTATTTTTCCTGCCACTAAGGTTATTTCTGGCCCGGCTTGATCTCCGTAATACCCCAGGACTCAAGTTTTTCCTCAAAGCTCCAGCGTGGGTGTATTTTTTCCAAATCCGCAAGATCATCATTGCTTTCAAAATCATAGGCATTCCCATCAAACCCGTACCACTGAGAATAACGCAATGGATATACTACTTCAGCTGTAATTTTGCTGAGAAATTTCATAAGCCACAGTGGAAATTGTTTGTACTTGAAAGTTGTACCGTGTTTATTAGTGCGCTCAGCAATTGCTACTGCTTCATTACCGGTCATTGCGCACGATGCAATAGAGAAGTTTTCATTTAAAAATACATCTGGGTATTCAAAACAGGTACCGCACCATTTACCCACATCACGAACATCCACCCAATTAATAACAACATCCGGGTCATTAATACCCGACAGGTTATTTTCTGTGATTCTTGTCTTAGACATAGACGATTCACCACGTTCCTGGGCTGTATTGGTGTAATCCACCCGATGCATAGCATAGTAATACGCTGGGCGATGGATACAGGTGACGTTTATACCGTTATCACGTAAAAAATCCGAAAAGACCAAACGCTGCTCCATCCACCAGGGTATTTGCTGGTAGGTATCAGCCAGGCCCGTCACTTTGTCAGGCGGAAACACCAGAGTAATAACCTGCTTTACTGATGGACTGGCCTGAAGCGCTGCCAATGATGCAGTAACCTGACGCATAAATGCTATACGCCCATTCACAGGATCATTACCGTGATTGGTAATTTTGCCAGCCTTAGCTTCATTAGCCGTGCAATACAACACAACACCGTCACAATCCTTGAATGCCGCTGTCAGTTTTTCTTCCGAATTCATATCAACACCAGAGTGCAGTGTTAGTAAACCAGGATGTTCAGCCTCGGTTGTTTGCAATAGTGTTTCGAGTCGTTCTGCAGCCTGCGTGCCCGGCGTCCGGTAAAGAGCACGCACCCGGTATTTAAGTGTTTTGGTTAACTCCTCAACTATGGCATAGCACTCCCAGCCCGTAGAGCAGGTCACTGCAATCAGGGGTAATTCAGTAATCGCTTTTTGTGGCTGCAGGTCTTGCTCGCGTTCCGCCTTGATTTGCAGAACTGCATTAACCAGCCCTTTATTTTTTTCCTTAATGGCTTGTTGTGCCATCATTATCGCTGTATCTCTATCCATTCTCTGAGCCTCTTAGCTACACTTACCCTTGAACCTGATTATGAAGGAGATGATTATAGTGACTTAATTAAGGCATATGAATATGGGTCATACCGATAGTATTGGCATCAAATCCAATGACAACCACTGAAATCCATACTCCTGCTAAGGCTGCCAAAATAATACAATCAGAGCAGAGCTCAGTTGCAGGCTATCTGAGGCCTGAATGGACAATAAGAATTGGGGTCTGACCCCAATTGCTCTATGCTGAAGACAGACTTATAAATATACCAGAGCACCCCTTTGAACAGCCCACATAGCCGACTTCCTTCAGCCCCGCCAGCTGACAACTGGAGGGAAGCGCTTGCCCGCAACTTTGCCGTCTTCGCATATACAAAACGAGCCGTGGCACTGGTCTGGGAAACAAATCGGCGGCTGACAATAATACTGGTGCTGTTGACTCTGGCGGCAGGATTATTACCTGCAGCAATGGCCTGGATAGGAAAATTAATAGTTGATGGTGTAGTGCTGCAAATAGCAGTGGTACGCAGCGGCAGTGCTGCAGATTACTGGGCAGTGCTACAACTTGTAGCACTGGAAGGCTGCATTATTGGCCTACTAAATATTTCCCAACGTGGCATTAATACCTGCCAGAGTTTGCTACGTGCGCAACTGGGTTTTCGCGTTAATGAAATGATTCTAAAAAAAGCACTAACCCTGGATCTCAGCCAGTTTGAAGACTCCGAATTCTATGACAAACTGCAACTGGCACGCCGGCAAGCTTCCACTCGACCATTAAGCCTGGTGATACGCAGTTTCACATTGATGCAGCAACTGATCTCACTAGTCAGTTTCAGCATCCTCATTGCACAATTTTCTATTTGGGCAATGGTGCTGTTAATAGTAGCCGGCCTGCCAGCCTTCGTTGCCGAAACCAAGTTCTCAGGTGATGCGTTTCGCTTGTTTCGCTTTCGCGCCCCAGAAGCTCGCGAACAAAACTATCTTGAAACCGTAATGGCACGTGAAGACCATGTGCAGGAAGTTAAATTATTTGGTCTTGGCTCAATGCTACTCAGACGTTACCACGACATCTTTACCAAAATTTATGGTGAAGACCGGGCGCTGACTCTGCGACGTGAAAGCTGGGGGCTGGCTCTTACACTGATCGGTACTATTGCACTGTATGGTGCCTATACTTGGATAGTTATTGCAGCAATAAATATTGCCATCACACTGGGTGAGATGACAATGTACCTCCTGCTATTTCGACAGGGACAGGCAGCTGTCTCGGCAGGCCTGAGCTCGATAGGCGGGATGTACGATGACAATCTCTATCTGACAAACCTCTATGAGTACCTGGAACAGGCACCAACCGGCACCCAGGGCAAGGCACTGGATGGGCCAGCCCCGGATGACGGGATTCGTTTTGAACATGTAAGCTTTCAGTACCCAGACTCACCTGCAGCAACACTTATTGATATCAACTTGCATATCCAAGCAGGCGAGAGCCTGGCTCTGGTAGGCGAAAATGGCGCAGGAAAATCTACACTGATTAAGCTGCTCTGCGGTTTTTATAAACCCAACTCAGGTAAGGTTTTACTGCACGGACGTGATGTCAGAGACTGGGATCAGACAGCATTACACCGCTGCATTGGAGTAATCTTTCAAGACTTTAATCGCTATCAGTTCACCGTAGGTGAAAATATCGGCGTAGGAGATGTAGAAGGGTATCACGATGAGGGTCGTTGGTTGGATGCCGCCCGTAAAGGTATGGCGATGCCATTTGTTAAAAAAATGCCCTGGGGCTTTAAAACACAACTTGGCACCTGGTTTAAAGGCGGCAAAGAATTATCTACAGGCCAGTGGCAGAAGATCGCATTATCACGGGCATTCATGCGCAGTAATGCCGAAGTACTGGTTTTGGACGAACCTACCGCCGCCATGGATGCAGCAGCTGAAGCTGAACTGTTTGAGTACTTTCGTGAACACACTAAAGGCCGGATTGCAGTGCTTATATCACACCGGTTTTCTACCGTACGCCAAGCAGATCGAATTGCAGTTTTAGAAGAAGGTAAAATTATCGAGTGTGGCTGTCATGATGAACTACTAGCCAAAGACGGATTGTATGCAAAGTTGTTTCTACTACAAGCAGAAGGTTACAGATAAGCAATACAAAAATTATCAAACCACATCAGAAATAGCGGAATACTCTTAGGATACAGAGCTTTACCAGCATTTCAGCGCCCAGAGCAGCAAAGTCTATAAACACAACAATCAGATAAATAAAAGAAAATATAACCCTACCTTTTCAAGCCATTAACGCCGCAGAACTGCAATCCAGCGCCCTAAATTAAGCAAACTAGCAAGAGAACCTGCTACATAGGTTAATGCAGCAGCTTTAAGTATACGACGTGCATGAGGCAAATCACCCGCTTGCAGGTAATCACCCTCCTCCAGTATGGGTAGAGCCTTACCATAACTAGCATCAAGTTCCACTGGTAATGTAACAAGATGAACCAGCGTACCCATTGCCATTGATGCTACTGCAAGTAATAACATGAGAATACTTAGCTGCGGTAACCGCGCCACAAGTAGCACCAGTGGCGCCATCATTAATATGACCCGACCTGCACGTTCACCCATTATGGCAACATTTACCAGCCGTTGCCGGGCATTAAACAGAGCCTCATCACGTGAGTCCTGAAGGGCGTGGCCAACCTCATGTGCCGCCACCGTTATAGCAGTTAATGAGTAGCCATTAAAATTATTGGCAGACAAACGAACAGCTTTGCTTACAGGGTCATAATGGTCACCTTTGTCTGTTTCTTCAACCTTCACATCAAGCAATTCAAAATTATCCAGTAAATGGCGAGCCAGCTCCGCACCACTGCCCTCTTTACGATATCGATCGGCTGGTTCACTGTATTTTTTAAGCACCTGTTTGACCCAGACACCAGGCAAGATGATGCATGCAAGTAACCCAAGGATGAAAATGACCCATATCATCCTGACACTATAGAACAATACTATCAGGATGCTGGATATTATTAATGCAGTCCGGCATGCTCATACTTTTTTGAACATCAGACGCTTGGTGCGTCCTAACCTCTAGCACCCTTCTAAGACTTTGCATAATGGCAAGTAAAAAAACCAAGCAAGACAAACCAAACCTGATGCAGATGATATTCAGCATGATTGCGGCATTCTGTGGCATACAAAGCAATCAAAACCATGACCGTGATAATGACCATATAGACAAAGTCGGCTTCATGCCCTATATCATTATAGGAATAGTAATGACCTTTGTACTAATACTTGCTTTATATTTAACTGTTCAACTCATACTGACTTAAGAAGCCAGTAAAATTAAGTAAACGGAATCCTTTTTTATGGCATCTTTAAGTAAGAACCACGCGAGCCTAATCGCCACACTCCCACTATTTCTTATCTGCACTACAGCCCTTGCAGAGCCCGATAACACACTGGTGGAATCAGTCGGCATGCAGACTCAGCTCAGCCCTATGGAAAAATGCCTTCTGGAAAGCATAAAAACAGCAGCGCCTGATACTGCAGTCAGCAAACTTCAGTCAGAATGTAAAAAAGACATTACAAAAATCACGCATGGAATGCCACAAGACACCAAAAATGAATTAATGACACCCATTCAAGAACAAATGCTGGCAGACCAGATTACCTATGAAAGGAGCTTTGCAATAAGTCCCTTTCAACCAAACTATTTCATTGCATCACATAACAGCGACCCCAATGAAGCACCCTTTGAGGCTTCAACAGGCAATGATGTATCCCTTGATAAAGAGGAAGCAGAATTTCAAATCAGTATCAAAGCCCCGCTCTGGCGAAATATGTTTGGCTCAAATAATGATCTGATGGCCGCCTATACACAAAAATCATGGCTACAGAAAAACAATGATGATATTTCTAATACTTTCCGCGAAACAAATTATCAACCCGAAATATTCTTGCGTCATTACGGCGGACCTGAAATTTTCGGTGGACAAACAAGAGTAATGGATATCGGCTTTAATCATGAGTCTAACGGGCATACCGGTGATTTATCCCGCAGCTGGGATCGCGTTATAGGCAGGATGCTTCTTGATTACGACAGCGTTGCTGTAGACCTTAGGGCCTGGTATCGCATACCTGAAAATGATGCAGATGATGAGAACCCGCACATGCACCGCTACTATGGCTATGGTGATGTCAGAGTCTCATATGCACCAAATAAAAATACTTTCAGTGCAATGCTACGACCTGGCACAGAAGAAAACGGACTGGAATTAACCTGGAGCTACCCACTCAATAAGTCTTTTCGACTTTACGCACAATACTGGAACGGATACGGCGAAAGCCTGATTGATTATGATGTTCGCGTTAAACGTATTGGTATTGGCATAGCTCTAAATGACTGGTTGCAACGAAATTAACAAGTAACTCAAGAATGCTAAGCCAACACCCGCTGCAACCCTTTAGCGCAAACGACTTGCGCGCTCCAGCACATAAGCACGAATTGCCAATGAATCATCTACTGACAACACTTCAGCAAATGATCGCATACCCCTATCCGCCCTGCTGCCAGCTATAACAATTGCCTGCCACTGAGAAAAAGTTTTTGGGCTCGCATAACGCAGGTCAGCTATTACTCCTCCTGATGTGACACCCAGGCCATGACACATATAGCAATACTGTTCGTATGCTTTTTTCCCCTGACCAACAAGCTCTTTATCTTCACTCTCTAGAAGCAATTCCTCTGGAATATTGACTACCCTCTGAAGTTGGCGTGCTGCAGGAATGGCTACTGTTCCACCTAACTTAAATGCAAGTATCCGGTTTTCATTAACCAAACCATTCCAACGCTTACCCGTAGGCCCGCCAACAAGTCCTGAACCACCACCACGCCCTGCTAAAACAAGTATGTATTGCTCATCCGCTACCGCATAGCTTACCGGGCCAGCCATAATGGTTGTGCCCGCCTCAAAACTCCATAATTTATTACCGCTATCAGCTGCATACGCAGAAAATTCACCACTACCAAGCCCCTGAAAAACAAGGTTTCCAGCAGTGGCAAGTGTGCCCCCACCCAGGTCCGCATGCTCAACACGCCAGCGTTCAGTTTGTGTTTGCGGGTCCCATGCCAGTAAACGTACACCAAAGTGTAGTTTTTGACGCTTCCCCTGAGGGTTTAGTGCACGATAATTTGCAACACCTTCTTCTATACCCGTATTTTGAAAGCCAGGCTTATATGAATAACTATCATGATGGTTGTAGTAACCCGGCACACTCAGTGCAGGAATATATGCAAGCTTTGTAAGCGGGCTATAACTCATGGGATGCCAACTATGTCCACCGGATGGACCGGGAACAACTAGTCGACCCTGCTCTTTATAGCGGGCAAATGGGTATTCAACTGGTCGCCCTGTTTCTAGGTCTACATGACTGGCCCAGTTTTGGTCTATATATTTTTCAGCTGACAATAACTCACCCGTGGCACGATCAAGCACATAAAAGAAGCCATTTTTGGGTGCCTGAATTAAAACCTTACGAGGTTGCTCATCAATCATTAATTCAGTCAGCACCATGGATTCCACGGCTGAGAAATTCCATGATTCACCGGGAGTCGTCTGGTAATGCCAGACGTACTCTCCATTATCCGGGTTTACAGCAATAATTGATGACAGGAACAGGTTGTCCCCACCACCAGGACTACGTAGCTCACGACTCCACGGCGTGCCATTACCTACCCCGAAATACAGTAAATTTAATTCAGGGTCGAATGCCATTGCATTCCATGCCGTACCACCACCACCTGTTTTGTACCACTCTTCCCCATGCCAGGTCTTAGCAGCCATTTCAAGTACGGCATTTTCCTGTGGCTGAGCCGGGTCACCGGGTACTGTATAAAAACGCCAGTCTAATTCTCCGGTATTTGCATCGTATGCTGAAATATACCCACGCACTCCATAATCAGCACCAGAATTACCAATGATGACTTTTCCTTTAATAACACGTGGTGCACCTGTGATGGTATAGGGCTTCTTACGATCTATAGTTAATGTAGACCAGAGCTGTTCACCCGTGTGTGCATCAAGTGCAAGTAGTCGGCCATCAAGAGTAGCCGCAAGCACCTTGCCATCCCATACAGCTACACCACGACTGACCGCATCACAACATGAATGGGCAGCCACCCATGAACGTGATGTTTGAGGATCAAAATGCCATATCAAATCACCTGTTTGTGCATTGATGGCATAAATAATATTCCACGAACCACTAATATAAATAACACCATCTACAACAATAGGTGTACCTTCCAGGCCACGATCAGTGCCAAGGTCCAGATACCATGCTAGCCCCAGCTGCTTAATAGTAGAATCATTGATATCATCAAGCAGACTAAAGCGCTGCTCATCATAAGTACGGCCATGTACCAACCAGTTTTGTGATTCGCTATCCGCATTGATAACTCGTTGTGTACTAATAGCAGCAACATCTACCGGCCGGGGTTCACAGGCTGTTAGTACAGATAGCAATATGCTAATACAGAGTATAAAAACAGATTTCATCAAAGCATTATGCCGCGGCAATTCAAACAGAGACAACCAGTAACATTTAACTGTCCAAAATAAGTCATAATGCCGCTATGACATTCATTAGTTACAGAAATTTATGGGAACCCACCGAACTGGTGCGCTTCCTCATAACGGCAAATGTTGTAATGTTTGTAACCGCATTGCTACTGGCACCAGAAGCAGTTAATACCAGCCTGAACCCAAGCTTTTTTCTGGCCCCACCAACTGCTGTACTCTTTAAGCTGGGAGCATCCGGCACCCTACCGGTATTTTCAGAAGACCGCTGGTGGACGCTTATCACTGCCAACTACCTGCATGGCAGTCTGCTGCACTTAATATTTAATGTATTTGCCTTACGTTCAGTTGGCAAGATCGCCATTGAAATATACGCCCCCAGCCGATTCTTTCTTATCTACTTTCTGGGTGGTGCAATAGCCATGGCAGCATCCAGTATTGCGGGGATATCACTGACATTGGGCGCATCCGGTGCTATCTGCGCCCTTATCGGCTGCATGTCCTACGATGACTGGCGCTACAACAAAGGCAATCTCAAGATGCGGATCGCCTCAGTCGGTGTGTGGGTAGTCTTTATTGCTGTCATAGGCTTAACCCTGCCAAACGTTAATAACTGGGCACATGCAGTTGGCTTTGCAAGCGGATTTTTCCTTGGCTTTTGCTTTTGGCCCCGGGTTACTCAGGATGAAAAAACCTTATTCCGTATTGGTGCAGTTGTTTGCATGATAGCCACCATCGGCACATTAATATACGGTTTGCTATTCAGTTAAATAATTAAAAGCCTGATCACTGCATCATATTAACAGGTGTTTCTCTATAGCAATAAATTTACTGGCTGCAGTTATAAGCGGATTAGCTGTTAATTTAGGCACTCCATAAACTTCCGAGCGTGTGTTAAAACGCTGCTTGATACGCTCAAGCAATATGGCGAAATCACCATCACCAGAAGCAAGCACTACAGTATCGCAATTCGGCGCAGCCTCATAAACATCAAGTGCAATACCTACATCCCAGTCGGCTTTGGTTGTCCCATCCTGGCGTGTGAGCATGGGCTTAAGCAGCACAGTAAACCCTATGGCACGCAGAATATTCTGGAACTGCTGCTGCTTTTCATCACCACGGTCCGTGGCATAGGCAAATGCACTTATAACCTCACGGTTATCTGTAACTTTGGCCCAGAACTTGTTGTAGTCAAAATTAGACTGATAGGTCTGCCGACATGTGTAGTAAATATTTTGAACATCTATAAAAAGACTTATTTTTTCCATAACTAATACTTTAGACTGTACTGATTCATGATCTGGAAAACCCAGAGCAAGACAAAACATCCCGGCTTTAAACACACATAAATCATCAGTCTTGTTAATGACCCTAATTGGGTTTCAATTGTAACGGCACCAGGGGGGCTGGTTGACAGAATATACATCAGCCATATGAGACCAGAACCAACCAAGACAAGTAAATAAATGGCCTGAAATCAGGCGGCTCTTATTCTTTACTGGCGTAGGGCCGTGCCCCAGGCCGGCAGGCATTAATTTCTACCCCACATTATCAAGTAAATATATTGGCGCCACCCTTACTCTACTGGGTGAAAGGCTGAAGAAAAGCTATCAACGCATACGTAAGGCCAGGTAGAGAACATATAAAGACAAAAGAGGCTATTCCGGCAGCATTTCACAATCAAGTTCCACCTCAATATCAAAGAGCTTGCGCTCAATAGCTGCCGCATAGCCCGGTAGCTGGTTTGTACTCACCCTGCCTGTTGCAAGCTCAGCACCAATGGACATATACATAAACTCCCGTTGCTCACGGGTGAACCCAACAACCTCTTTCTGGGTCCATTCCTCAAGCTCCATATATTTGTATGCTTTTTGCCCCTGAGCGCGTTCCTGACTCTTGTAAGAAGCATAGTTCTGCACATAGAGACGCGCATATTTTCTGATACGAGCCTGCGCCTCTTCGGAGGATAAGCCATGCACTATCTGGCTTTCACCAAGTACACAACCACCTTCAACAGGAGGATTAGAAAATGCTGTCGCAGTAAACAACAAACCAAATAGCAGCATGAATATAAAATGCATGCCTGATTGTAGCAGTACCCATTTGAATGGAACGGTTCCAGACATTATTAAAAGATTCACTAATGACAAAAACTAGAGTCCACGGGCATCAGAATTTTCAAGTTTTTTCTTGCGACTATCTTCCTGCGCCATCAGTTGCTGAGTAAGTGACATATTACGCCAGGCTCTGGCTTCTTTAGACCCATACAACCAGCCCAGCGTCATAGAAAGGCGCCATTTAGATTCACCATTATGCATAGCCTGATTAATCCGCGTCTGCAGGTTGAAGGGTGGCCTGTCAAAATTAACTTCAATAATATGCATCTGGGCATCCAGAAGCTCTCGACCAAACTCCCAGGTCGGATACTTAGCACGCAGCAGTTCCACATAGTGTTTACCAAATTCACGTGCTTCTGCTTCAGTATCAAACCAGCTAGCGGCATTTATATAACCAATCGTTAGGGTCTCAGCTGTGGCTATAAGTGAGACATCAGTAATATTTTCTGGCTTAACCGGATTTTCTGCACTGATGATCAGATTGCCATTTGTGGCAGTCTGAACATCAGTAACAGATGTGCGTTTATAGTCACCACCCAATTGGTAACCCATAAATTCACCATTACTGGCATCCGCCATAGCTACACCAGGTAAGGCAACAAGATAAAGCAGAAGAAACCAAATACGCATAACATGTGCCCTCTGATACTTATAAAAACTACCCTAATAGTAAAACTATTGATATCTTAATAGAGAGTTAATGCAAAACAAATATTACAAGCACATGCCACCATCAACATGCACGGTAGTACCAGTGATAAAGCTGCTGCGCTCAGAAATCAGATAGGTTGCAGCCTCACCCGCATCATGCTCAGGGTCACCAAAGCGTCCAACATGATGTTTGGCTGCGCCTTTCTCCTCAATCATTGGCATAGCCTTCATCATCTCTAATGCTTTCTCTGTCTCAAACATGCCAAATAACAGTGTATTAATTCGGATTCCCTGCCGTGAATATTCTAATGCTGCTGCCTGTGTAAGCCCCTCCACAGCCAGTTTGGATGCGATATAAGGTGCCATACGCATACCTGTATCACGGGTAGCACCTGAACTAATATTAATAATAGAGTAGTTATCCCCAGTTTCGGCACCTTGTGCAAGAAACTGTTTAATGGCAAATTTCATGCCCAGATAAGTTCCTGTGACATTGGTATTTATTACCTGCTGAAAGCTCTCTAATGATTCATCTGCAAGCAGCTGAAAATCACCCGGGAATACTGCGTTATTAATGATTGAGTCAAGACGCCCAAATTTTTCTACCGTAAAATTAACAAGGTCTTCATTATCAGTTTCACTGATAATATCCATCTTAAAGTACGCTACGTCATCAGCTACGCAGCCCGCAGCCTCACGTAAACGACCCAGCGCTGCCTCACCTGTATCATTGTTACGGCTGGTAATAACTACCTTAGCCCCATACTTGGCAAGCCGTGTTGCCATCCCAAAACCAATACCCATCGTACCGCCAGTAACAATCACTACTTTGCCATCAAGTTCTTTACCGTTTTCCATGCCGAGTCCCTCTTTCTCATGTTTAGATAGTTTACGTTTAGCCATTTTTGGCTTGGGTTCACTGCCATCACTACTAGCTGCTGCACCGCCACCATGTTTTTCCTGTAATTCTTCCATCAATTTGACGGACACAAAATTTGAGCCATCCGCCTTTGCCGCTTTTTCTGCATTTTTAATAATCATGGGCTGCACAAAACCAGGCGCTTTTTCTACCAATGCTAGTGCAGCATCTTCCCACTCGAGAGTAGCATTGGACTTTGCATCACGCGGTATCACCGGCTCAGACTTACCGTAGTCCTTGGGCCGGGTTGGCTCTATGCTGTCTATATCAACAAACTTCAGGTCCTTAACCGAAGGTGCTGTGATGTCCTCAGGTGCAATAAGCGGCATGGTTTTATATACCCAACCATCCTTATGCTCTTTGCGGGATGGCGATGGGATAATGCGTACAGCCTTATCCGGAGCCTGCAACTTCGAACGATCAATCTGCCAACCTTTATTGCGTAAATTTTCCATTAACCCCCAGTAAGTCAACATGATTCCATCTTCATCATGTGTATAGATACCGTTTGGGTTAGGGCCAGTCGGCGCAACCAATGGTCGCTGTGATTCCGCAAGCACCTTGTCCTGATGGATATTCTGCAAATTACGGCGTGTGTGTTCCGTGTTGAAATCTTCTTCCATGCGGTAATTTCGCAAAAATATATGTCGCATCATGGTGCGGGATTCATCTATAGGTGTAGTGAACTCATAAAAAATATTGAACTCACCCGAACCAATTCCACCAATTTCAACCTGACCACGTAAAGTGAAGCCGGGCACAAAATACTTCATGATCGACTCAACCTTGGCTCCCTCTTCACGCATCTCCTTCCAGACACCGGCACTTGGTGAAGAATTTACACGCATGACCGACTGATAACCATGTTCAGTAGCAGTAATTTTGTGCTCGGGGGCCTGCACAGGATTTTCATTACCTTGGAACATAATCCCATGCACTACTGGCAAATGTACGTAATCAAGATTGGTGAATTTACAGGTATGGTAATCTGCCTCCCAGATTTCTTCGTTAGTGGTGTAGCACCACTGATCATCATCCCATTCGGGCATATCGAATATAGGTGACGCGGCATCTGGATCATCACCCAGGCAGACCCAGATCAACCCATATTTCTCAATCGTGGCATAGGCATCCGTTCTCATACCAGGTGCCACCACCTGAACCTCATGGTCACGGCGTGACGGCACCAACGTACATTTGCCATGGCCATTAAATCTATAGCCATGGAACGGGCAACTCAAAGTCCCATCTTTATAAAGAATGCCATCAGCCAGGCTGGACCCTCTGTGAGGACAGACATTACTAATACACCGTGGCGTACCATCCATTTCACGAAACAGCACCAGATCAGCACCCAACATGGTGACCTTGATGGGCTCATTGGTCAGGTCTTTACTAAAACCTGCTACGTACCAGACATTTATGTACACATATAACTCCCAAGCTTATGAAATGAAATACAGACCTAAATAACCGTATCGTTAATCATATTATTTTTTATTGTTTCCTGAGCATTCTTAACAACCCGAGCACCTTCCTCTGATGCAAGCCCAAGCATACGAAGTACTAATTCCTGAAAACTTTCAGACAAATTATCTTCAGCATCACCATTTAAAATGTCCTGCATAACAGCTAACGTACCACCACGAATTATTAGTGCAGCTGTATGAGCATTACAGGCATCAAATCGACCCTGCTCAACACCTTGCTCGATCATATCTACGAGTGGGTCATTGTCACTGGAAATAACTAATGCACGTAATGTTTCACTTTTAATAAGAATCCAGGTAATAACAGGATCAACAGATACAATAGAAATGGTATGAAAAATATTTATTGCAATGGCTTCTGCAGGATCATCAGTAGCTTTAAACACTGCCAGTTTAATCCTGCCATCATTACGAAAGAACTCAGCTGCAATTTCACGGGCTAGCTCAACTTTTGAATTAAAATGATTATAGAAAGAAGGTTGTGAAACTTCTGCTGCCCGAACTATTTCAAGCACAGTGGTCGCTTCCACCCCCCGTTCCGCGAATGCCTTACGACCGCCATCAAGCAGCCGCTGCCGGGTACGTGCCCAACGAGCATCCTCTTTATCACTCATGGTTTCCATCCCTCTATTTTGCAGACTACTAATTAATAAGCAAGTATCTTTTGACAGCCAACAGCCTCTACTTTGCCGGTCACCCACAAATTGCCCAGCCTGGGTCATTTTCCAGGCCTGACGAAGGACCGAGTAGCAAGCCAGCTAATGGCCTATCAATAGCAGCACTGCCACGCAACAACCCAAGCATATAAACAGCGTAACAAAAGATCAGATTCTACTAGCCAACCCCAATAAAAAAGCCCGCTAGAGCGGGCTTTTTGCTTCACTTAGACCTAAGTTCACTCAGGTGCTGGAAGCCTCATAAATAGCCTGAATTGAGGAGTCCAGCGTACTGTTGAACTCACTATCAGACTGCTGGGCTGATAAGCCTTCACTTAGGGCACGAGAGAAGCTGGCAACCATGCCATTATTTGCAGAGAGCCTGCGATTAGCTTCCTCACGAGAATAACCACCTGACAAAGCCACAACTCGAACCATGTTTGCATGAGCCTGACACTCAGAATAGAAATTTCCTTCTTCAGGCAGCGTAAGCTTAAACATGACCAGTTCATCAGCACTTAGAGTAGCCAGATTTACCAATAGCTGCTCTCTTAATAAGGCTTCCGCTTCTGCCTTATCAGGCGCATTAATATCCACCTCTGGCTCAATAATTGGCACCAGGCCTGCTGCACAGATTTGCCTAGCCACTTCAAACTGCTGCTCAACAACCCGGGCGACACCACCAGCATTAGCGGACTTAATAACTGAACGCATTTTAGTGCCAAACACATTTTTAGATCGGGCTTTAGCCAGTAAATCACCGAGCCCCGGATTCGGGTTCATGATCTGCACACCATCCACTTCTTCAGCAAGGCCTTTATCTATTTTCAGGAACGGCACAACATTCTTCACATCCCAAAGGTAATCAGAAGAATTCTTGCCTTCAATTTCACGATCCATAGTATTCTCAAAGAGAATGGCACCCAGAATACGTTCGCCCGTAAATGCAGGACTCGTTACAATACGTGTACGCATGGCGTGTACAACCGCATACATTTCCTCATCATTACTATAAGCATCTTGACCAACACCATAGAGACCAAGCGCCTTTGGCGTACTGCCACCACTTTGATCAAGTGCTGCTATAAAACCGTTTTGTGTACGAACTTTATTAAGTTGTTCTTCCTGTTTAGACATGATCCCGCCTTATTCTTATCCAATAATTAATTTGGCACTACCCTGACCAAGCTTCTGAGCCGGCCGCTATAGTAGCAAAAACCACCACCTTGCCCCCGTTATTTAACAAATTGATACCCTGCTATTGCACAACCTCAATCAACTCAACTTCAAAGGTTAGTGCGGCACCAGGAGGGATCTCACCACTACCACGTTCACCGTAAGCAATAGCTGATGGGCATGTAAGCTTGCTTTTACCACCTTCCTTCATCATAGCTATAGCTTCTGTCCAGCAGGGAATAACACGATCAAGCGGAATGGTTAATGGTTGCCCACGATCTTTAGAACTATCAAATACTGTACCGTCACGCAAAGTGCCATGATAATGAGCCACAACTGTAGAAGTTGCTGTCGGTTGAGCACCAGTGCCAACCTGCTGCTCAAGATATATCAGACCTGAAGCAGTAGTTATTGCACCTTTTTCTGTAGCCATCTTGTTAAGGTAGGCTTTTGAAGCTGCCGCTTCTTTAGATGCAACTGCTGCCATACGTTGCTGCCCTAGCTCATTCAGTTTAGGCCCATACACAGCATCATCGAGCTTTTCTGCAGTCCCCGCCAAAGCATCGCGCAGCCCCTGGACAACCTGGTCTGCCTCATCTGCAGAAAGATTAAGTGTCCCAAGGTTACGACTCATAGCTGTTCCCAGGTAATAGAAAACCTTGTCATCTTCACTTTTTGCATCTGCTGCAACAGTACTCAGGGACATCAATAGCAGAACAGCACCTGTAAATAATGCTGAAGTAATTCTTACAATTTGGACAATCATTAGCCTTCCTCAATATAAAGCCCGAAAAAACTGAATTTGAGTGTACAGAGCATACTTATTAAATGTATATCATTTTTTGGGTTTAGGTTGTATTACAGAGAATCTAAGCAAACTAAGTTGCCAAATAGTCATAAGCCAAATCAATTTAACAAAAACCGCTCATATATAAACTTTAACAATATCGGGGTGATGCAGAAAATTAGCCTAGTGGTTTATACCAAGTTGAAACATACGCAGTATTTGCTATAAATATCATGGAAAATAATATACTGTCTCTATATCGTAACTTTTGAGTGAGATTCATTCTGGCTAACCTGACACAAAAAATACAACGACGTTTGGGCAGACTCTATGCACAACGCCACTACTATTGGCATAAAATTTTCCCCAACAAAGCGCCCGTGCACAACCTGGCCTATCTGCCTGATGGCTTTTCAGTAACCAAAGCAGGTCAAACAGGAGTCTCAATCATGGACAACTTCTGTACACCTGAAGAGGCTCAGGCAATTATTGAATTTTCAAGGGATAAGATTTCCCCTGCCGGAGTTCTTGTAGATGGTGAGTTTGTTCCGCATGAAAGACGCCGGTGCGATACCGGGGCTGTATTCGGACCAGGAATAGTAAACCAGGAACTACTACCCATTGCCTTAAGAGCATCTGCCGTTACCGGCGTGCCTTATACTCATATAGAAGGTGTTTACGTCACTCGCTATCCAGAGGGTGGACTTTATGATGAACATCTTGATTTTGGTGACCATTTTAAAGTTGACCGTCTCTATACCTTATTACTTTATTTAAATACTGTACCACCCGAACAAGGTGGCTCTACTGTCTTCCCCCAACTCAACATTAAAGTTCAACCCCGAGCCGGACGCGCCGTCTGCTGGACCAACAAGAATCCTGATGGCTCACATCATAATGAAACCAGTCATGCCGCTTTACCAGTAGAGGCCGGTGGAGAGAAATGGTCAGTTCAATTCTGGTTCCATCCCCATAAAATGTTTGACCCCATTAATATTGAAGCCCCACAAATAAAAACAGGGATTCCACTTGGTGAAGACGCTGTATTGCCTGATGGAGCAAGTCGCTACGTCAGGGAAGAGTCTTAAGCGTATAAAGACAGTCCATTGTTCGACACTATTGGCTAAGCTATATAGCCAGTTTCCTCTAAATAGTAGGTTCTCAAGGGATTCAGATAGTTTCTAGAGTCTTGGAAAGCTGATGACCGGTGATTTAGCCATCATTCTGCCTGTTTTCCACTCAGGTCACTCAATAAATAAGGCACATCTATTGATGCACTGCATCTAAACTATATGCTCATTTGAGGTGCCTAAACTGACAGGCATTTGGGGCAACAGGATCCGTTAGCTACCCAAATTGATACCGCATCAAATGGTCTGAGAACCAACAGTAGCGAGCACTGGCACTACAGGATAGCAAGGCCTGACCTCACACCTCTTATTCCCTACGCCCCTTTCCGCTGTCACAGCACCTAAATATTCTATAAATCGCCTGTTTTACAGGTGGCTCAGGCCATATCCGGCTGGTATGATTGCGCCCCCGAACGCGGGTGACCGGCTTTTTTGGGCCGACTATGACCGTATGTTTCACCAGCGCCGGCAGAATTCGCACCCACGCTTAGGTTACGGCGCACTGTTTCTTACAGGGCGCCGTTCGCAAATGTGAAAGACCTTAAATATTCGTGGGTTTTAATAAGTAGCAATTAACTAGATAACTCTAAATAGCAGAGCAGAATCATGACGGACCTTAGTAACTACAGAAACATTGGTATTTTTGCGCACGTTGATGCGGGTAAAACCACAACAACTGAACGCATCCTGAAACTCACCGGCAAAATTCATAAGACCGGTGAAGTGCATGACGGTGAAGCTACAACCGACTTCATGGATCAGGAACAGGAACGCGGTATTACGATTCAGTCAGCTGCGACCAGTTGTGAGTGGGATGGCCATCGTCTGAATATTATTGATACCCCCGGGCACGTGGACTTCACCATTGAAGTGTATCGTTCATTGAAAGTACTTGATGGTGGTGTGGGTGTGTTCTGCGCATCTGGTGGTGTGGAACCACAATCCGAAACAAACTGGCGCTATGCAAATGACTCAGGAGTCGCCCGTATTATTTTCGTCAACAAATTAGACCGCATGGGCGGTGATTTTTATCGTGTAGTAAAACAGGTTGAAGATGTACTGGGTGCAAATCCACTGGTTATGGTATTACCTATAGGTATTGAAGACGATTTTTCTGGTGTTGTTGATCTGCTTACCCGTAAAGCCTGGGTCTGGGATGACTCTGGCGACCCTGAAAAATATGAAATAATTGATCCGCCAGCAGATATGGCTGACAAGATTGAAGAATACCGTGAAAAACTAATCGAAACTGCTCTTGAACAGGACGACGATCTACTGGAAGCCTATCTCGACGGTAACGAGCCTGCTATAGATGATGTGAAGAAATGTATTCGTAAGGGTACGATTGCTCTGGACTTTTTCCCAACCTTCTGCGGTTCCGCCTTCAAAAATAAAGGTGTGCAAAATGTCCTTAATGCCGTTGTGGATTACCTCCCCAACCCTACAGAAGTTGAACCTCAGCCTGAGATTGATCTGGAAGGCAATGAAACCGGTGTTAAAGCTATTGTTGACCCTACCAAGCCTTTCCGTGCACTGGCATTTAAGATCATGGATGACCGTTATGGTGCCCTGACCTTTACCCGTATTTACTCAGGTACGGTCAAAAAGGGTGATAGCGTACTGAATACTTTTACCGGTAAAACAGAACGTATTGGCCGCATCGTAGAGATGCATGCCGACTCTCGTGAAGAACTGAACTCTGCTGAAGCTGGTGATATTGTTGCCTTCCTTGGCATGAAAAATACCCAGACCGGACATACACTGGCCGACGAGAAAAACCCTGCCACACTAGAACCGATGGTATTCCCTGATCCGGTTATCTCAATTGCTATTGCTGCCAAAGATAAAGCCGGTACTGAAAAAATGGGTATCGCACTTGGCAAAATGATTGCTGAGGACCCTTCTTTCCAGGTTGAAACTGATCAGGAAACCGGCGAAAGCATCATGAAGGGCATGGGCGAACTGCACCTTGATATTAAGGTCGACATTCTCAAACGTACCCATGGCGTTGAAGTTGAAGTAGGTAAACCACAGGTGGCCTACAGAGAAAGCATCACACAGACAGTTGAAGACAGCTACACCCACAAAAAGCAAACAGGTGGTTCCGGTCAGTTTGGTAAGATCGATTACGTAATTGAACCGCTTGTAGACAGCGAAGAAAGTTATGAATTTGAATCCAAGGTTACCGGTGGTAATGTTCCTCGTGAATACTGGGGTGCAATTGAAAAAGCCTTTCTAAAAATGATGGATGAAGGCACCATGGCCGGCTTCCCGTTAGTGAAGGTTAAGTTCACATTGAATGACGGTGCTTTCCATGCTGTTGACTCATCAACCATGGCATTTGAAGCAGCCACACGTAATGCTTATCGTCAGTCAATTCCAAAAGCCAAACCACAGTTGCTAGAACCCATCATGAAAATTGATGTGTTCACACCTGATGACCATGTAGGTGATGTGATTGGTGATTTAAATCGCCGTCGCGGCATGATCAAAGCTCAGGAAGCTGGCCCAACGGGTGTACGCATTAAATCGGAAGCCCCATTGAGTGAAATGTTTGGCTACATCGGCGATCTGCGCACTATGACCTCTGGTCGTGGCCAGTTCTCCATGGAATTTGACCACTACTCACCTTGCCCCAATAACGTAGCTGAGGACGTAATTGCTGAAGTTAAAGCTCGCAAGGAAGCAAAATAAGAATCAGACCAGTTCAAGGTCATTTAAATTAAAGCCGAATCGGGCACCCGGTTCGGCTTTTTTATTTGGCGTTAGACTGTGAAATCTATATCCTAAGTACTTGGTATCTGGTACCGGCAACCTTATGTCCCGTATAGTCCTCTTCAATAAACCATTTCGGGTGCTATCCCAGTTTCGTGATACTGAGAACAAAGTAACATTAAGCAATTATTTTGATGATCCAAAACTACGGATTGCCGGACGGCTCGACTTTGATTCCGAAGGTCTATTGATACTGACAGACAATGGCCAACTACTACAGAAAATTACCCACCCCCGTTATAAATTACCTAAGACCTATTGGGCCCAGATAGAAGGCAAACCTGATCGAGAAGCTATTGGACACCTACGCACTGGTATTAAGCTCAAGGATGGACGAACCCAGCCTGCAAAGGCAAAGCTTATAGAACAACCCATCAATATATGGAAACGTGACCCACCTATACGTTACCGAGCCTCAATCCCAACCAGCTGGATTGAGCTGACCATCTCCGAAGGCCGCAACCGTCAAGTCAGACGTATGACTGCTGCGGTTGGCTTCCCTACTTTGCGCCTGATACGCACACACGTTGGGGAGTGGGAGTTAGGAAAACTACAACCCGGAGAAAGTTATGAAATATAAACGTCGGAGTACGAGCAGAGCAAACGCTTGGACGAGGTATTCTCATTCGAGCATAACCTAACTAGAAAGATGACTTTATTTAAAACGCAGTGAAGCACTGCCATCAAGCAGGCAACCACCTCCATATTAGAAAACCTAAACTTTTTTACTACGACCGCGAGCAATTGAAATATCCGGATGCCAGGTTGATTCAGCACCGACACCCCGCCTGAGTATAGACGCGTCTATGATATAGGGCCGACCTTCACGGGTTGCAGCAATTGCACGTTTCATTACTTTCTGTATCTGACCCGGTTTCTCTAGCTTAGAGCCTGCAATTTCAAATCCTCTGGCAATATCAACATAATTGATATCCGGATTTCCCAGATAACAAGACATATCTTTCCAGGCATCCTTATTCTCTCTTGCCAGCTGAGAAATCAGTTTAATACGACCGCGTTCTCCATCGTAACTGTGGTTGTTAAACACAACCATAATGACCGGTATCTCATAACGGGCAGCAGTCCATAATGCCTCGATCTGGCCAAACAACATCGCCCCATCTCCCACCATAGCGATGACCTGACGATCAGGTTGGGCAATCTTGACGCCAAGTGCAGCACCTATGCCCCACCCCAATGCATAACCTGTAGTTGGGCCTATAAGCTCTTTCTTGCCTGGAGCAAAATTCATCCATTTTTGTGGATCACGGCCACCTGTCTCGACAACTACAATTGCATTCTCATTAAGCACCTGATCTATCTCATAACAAAGTCGTTCAGGGGCAATTGGACTGGAGTTCCAGGTTTTTTCAACACGCTTCCGGGCACGCTCTTTAGCCGATATGAAATTCTTAACCGCCTTTTCCATACGTGGCGCACGAATTGCTTCAAGCTGCGCAGCGGTTGCACTTGATTTAATACCATCAAGCAGCGCACTAATAGTTTCCTGCATACCTGCTGCAATAGGAATCTCAGTTGGAAAACGGTTTGCTATTTTTTGGTACTCAACACGTACATCTATAACTTTGGCAGTATCCTTTACTGGCTGAGTAATAATTGCTTCATCAGGCATCATGGCACCCAGATTCAGAAAAACATCTGCACGACGTACACCACGTGGAAAGCCCATGCCCGCGAAACCCTGGAACAATGGATTTGTAAAAGGGAAATCACCGTACACGCTATAGCCCTGAGCAACCGGAATGCCCAATAACTCTGCAAGTTCGAGTAATTCCCCATTAGCACCTGCTCGGGTAACTTCCGGGCCCGCGTTAATAATGGGGCTTTGAGCGTTAATAAGTAATTGCACAGCCTGCTCAATGACTTCAGGCTTCGGCACCATCTGCACAGGCACCTGAAAATACTCCTGCGTATAGATTTTCTGGGTAACCTTATCTGCTGCCAGTACATCACGCGGAAATTTCACATAGGCAGGCCCACCTGGCTGAGTTCCCGCCACCTTTAAAGCACGCCGGGTCATCTCGGCAATACGATCCGGATGGTGAACTTGCCACTGCCACTTAGTAAATTGATCGGTTAACTCAAGCCAGTTTTCTACCTGCTGGAAGCCGTCACGCCCTACCTGATCTGAAACCTGCCCATCTGAAAATACCACCAAAGACGAGCGGTCTTTCCAGGCGTTATATAAGTTACATAGTGTGTTTGGCATGCCAATGCTGGGCATAAACAATGCTGCAGTTCTGCCACTGGCCAGTTCATACCCATGGGCCATACTGGTTGCCTGACCTTCCTGTAAAGCAATAATCAGGTTTAACTCAGGGCGTTGCCCGACTGCATCATAAAAGGTCGTCTGGCCGGTAGAATTGGTATCAAATACATACTCTATACCTGCAGCCTTAAGGCATTCCGCCACTATCTCACCGCCATTACCGGTGAATTCATAACCTATAACTACTTCACCATCAGCCGCTTCTGCAACTGAATGCAATACAGACTGTGCAGCAGCGGAACTGAAGCCCATTGCAAGCATCGCCTTAGCAAAATCCCTGCGTGAAAGATCCTGATCAAGCAGCTGCTTAATAAGTTGCCTCATATATTCATTCCCCCGTATCTAAAAGATACGCATATAGGGCTGCTATTTCTTCAGTTACAAAGAAACCAGCAAAGTCAGGCATAGTCTCAGTCACACCTTCCAACCTGTTAGTAAATAACTGCAGATCACCACTATAACCCGTCAGGCCACTTTTATTTTCCCCATGGCATCCTATGCAATATTCCATATAGAGTTCCTGACCCAACTCAATCTGCCCCTGACCGGCCTGAACGAGTGATTGATTAGTAAACAATGAGGTAACTATGATTGATACACCGACCCAAATAAATATCCTCATTATGGAGCACCCTGTGAAACACAAATATCACATCAATCAATATAGTAAAGCCATCTGAATAATGAGAATTTCACTACCATAAGAACTGCCAGACGGACAAAACAGTTATATAGATTTGTTTGCAGCAACTGGCAGGAGTGCTATTGTCACGGAGACCGGAAAATCCAGCACCACATTCAGCACTGGGGAATACGTGAGCAAACAATCACAGGGATTTATTACCCGATTGCGTAATCGGCCTACAGGACTGCTACCTGTATCAACCTACATAGGTTATGGCGCTGGCCAGATTGGCGGTCAGATTCTGCGCGACACACCTGCTCTTATCCTGCCAATTTATATGACAACCGTTCTCGGACTAGAAGCAGCACTGGCCGGACTTGTTATTATAATTGCCAAAATCTGGGTCGTTATCGCCGACCCTATTGCCGGAATCATCTCTGACAAAACAGAAACCCGCTGGGGGCGACGCCGGCCATTTATTCTGGCAGGCGGTCTGTTGGCTACCGCAACATTCATCATGTTGTTTTTTGCACCCTCATTATCAGGGCAAATAGCATTATTTATTTATATGACAGCGGTATACCTGATTCTAAATACGGGTTATTCGATGTTTTCAGTGCCATATCTGACTATGGCATCTGAAATGTCAGATAACCCTAATGAACGCACTACTATCATGTCATTCAGAAACGGGGCACTTGCCATTGGCCTTATTGTGGGCGGTGCTCTTGCTCCCAAAATTGTTGCCTGGGTCACACAAGAACTGGGCGGTACTCCACGTGAAGGTTATGAATGGATGGCACTCATTGTTGGTGCAATTATTGCCTGCTCAACCTTATGGGTTTTCTTTGGCACAAAAAATGCTCCCAGCAAATCAGCAACAGAAGCCACCATCACACTAAAAGAACAACTGAAAGTTGCCTGGAACAACAAACCTTTTGTCGTATTGATTACCGCAAATATTGTGCAATATATCAGTGCTGGCATTGGTTATGCAGGGGGATTCTTTTTCTTTGCTTACTCAATGGGCCTTGGCTTTGATGTATTTAATGTTATCCCTATCTGGATCATCATTATTTCAATTGCATCTATAAGTGCTATGCCATTACTAGTTTGGGCATCTGCCCGTTGGGGCAAAATGACGGTCTATAAATGGTGCCTGCTTTTATATGCAATCAGCATTCAGTTTTATTTTATGGCCGATGCTGATTCAATGTGGATAGTCTGGTTAATTGCCATCGCTATAGGCTTATTTAATGGTGGCTTTATCCTAATGTCATTCTCAGTACTAACCGATACTGTAAATTATGATCGCCTCAAATCCGGTATCAGCAGAGAAGGTGCGCTCTCTTCCGTCTATTCTGCTGTAGATAAAGTTGGTAACGCACTCGGTTCTGCAGTTTTTCTTATTTTTCTATCCTTAATTGGCTTTATAGAATCAAGTGACGGAAGTCTGCCGCAACAATCAGATGAAGTGCTAAACTGGATCGCGATTGCGTATGTAGTAGCACCTGCCCTATTACACTCAGGTAGTATCCTGATACTAAATCGATACAAACTGGCTGAATCCAGCTCATATCAGACCTGACCCTCCAACCTGCAATTTAACCGTAGATCCTGATCATGGAAAATCCTGTGACTACCTGATTTTGCATACAACCATTGCAAAGAGTAATACCAACCAGGAGCAGCAACCAATCCGATGAGCTACCGAACTGAATAAGCAACTTTACCAGCGGCCACAACAGCTTATGTGCGCTCTCTGGATATCAGAGAGGTCAGGACAAACCACAGCAGATCATAGCCTTAGTTTTGCAGTCCTTTTAAATAGGCTGAAATTTCAGCAATGTCTGCATCACTCATCCATGCAAATGATGGCATTGGCACACCGGTCACACTATCAGGTGAATCAGGCAAGCGCCCCACTTTAAGGAAAGCCACCAAATCTGTCTGTGATGATCCGGCAATCAATTCAGAGTCGAGCAGGTTAAGACCAAGCCCCTGTACACCAGCCGCATCACCACCATGACAACCGGCACAGTTCACATTATAGAGAGCCAGTGTTGCTGTAGCTTCAGTAACTGGCTCAGCTATCACCAACTCACCAAGCGCAACCGGCTGTTTAGAAGCAAAACCAAAAGGTGCTATGTTACCTTCTGCATCAATAGATGCCTGTTGATTACTGTTGCTTTCAGTAAGCTGTTTAATATCGACTACCGTGTCACTTTCTGGCAACGGTTGTTCACAGGCCATCAGCAATAAAAAAATTAGTGACAAGCCTGTGATTTGTATTACCTTATTCATAATATTTAGCTGCTTTACTGATATTGTTAATATTTTGGCATAGTTTTATGGTCAGGTCAGAGACTATTTTAACTGCGACCAAAAAGCATTAATTAATGGACTGCCAAGTTTCTTTTTCTGTGTAAATAAGCCCACATCATAGGCCTCTAACTCCGGTTGCACATCAAGCACAACAACTTTTTTGGCCAACGGGCTATTATCCAAAACTATTCTGGGGACCACCCCAACACCAAAACCCAGGCTGACCATACTAACAATAGCCTCATTGCCAGCAACCTGCGCATAAATATCAGGCTTAATACCAAGCTCACTAAACCAATGATCAACACGTCGTCGGGCAATACCACTCTCTGACAAAATCATCGGTGTTGCCGCCCAGAAAGTACCCTCTTGTTTGCCACGCACTAATCCTGCCACCACTTTATTCATCCCAACTTTTTTTCTAGCTGCAATAAAAACTAATGGTGAAACCGCTATTGGTTTAAATGCCAGACTATTGGGTAACTGGCTGGGTCGTGCACCAATGGAAATATCTTCATTTCCGGCCAGCACACGAGTAATCGCATGTTCCGGATCACCCGTATGTAATTTAATTTCAATTCGGGGGTGATCCATGCGGAAACGACTAAGAAGATCAAAAAGGAAACTGTAGCTGGCCGTTACCGAGCAATACATACTGACCTCCCCATACAGTTCCCCGGACTCCTCCATCAAGGTATTTAGAACGGAATCCCATTGTGTTAATGCATCACGTGCATAAACCAAAAAAAGACCACCTGCATGCGTAAGTGACACACTGCGATTGTTACGCTCAAATAAGGTTGCCCCAACCTCATCCTCAAGCTGCCGAATACTTCGACTCAGTGCAGATGAACTTACATGACTCACCTCACTGGCACGCCCAAAATGCAGGCTGTCAGATAAAGCTACAAACTGCTTTAAATTCCTAATATCCACAGGGAACATTATTGCATAAATCGGGATATATTATTGCATTTATATCACTTTATGCAATAACGCTACGGAGTTATAGTATTAAATCACTGGTGCGTTTGGGTATATTTACCCCCCCAAACGCTTAACCCAAAGATCGGCAATAGTGACTGAACTTAAGTTACAGATTTTAGGGCCTGACCCCAGATAAGTTTAAATTTAATCTTTAAACCATCTGAATCCAACCAAACTCAGGATACCGAGAAAACTATGCAAATTTTTTATGATAAAGATTGTGACCTTGAAATTATCAAAGCCAAGAAAGTCGCAATTATTGGTTATGGTTCACAGGGGCATGCGCATGCCTGCAATCTTAATGATTCAGGTGTTGATGTAACTGTTGGCCTCCGCCCTAACTCCTCATCACGCGCTAAAGTTGAAGGGCATGGCCTGAAAGTTTCAGATGTACCAGCTGCCGTTGCAGATGCTGACCTGGTGATGATTCTAACTCCGGATGAGTTTCAGAAACAGCTATATAAAGAAGAGATTGAGCCGAACATTAAACAAAATACTACCCTGGCATTTGCACACGGATTTTCAATCCATTTCAATGAAATTGAACCTCGTGCTGACCTCGATGTCATTATGATTGCACCAAAAGCACCAGGTCATACTGTCCGTACAGAATTTACTCTTGGCCGTGGCATTCCTGACCTGATTGCGGTTGCACAAAATGCCTCAGGCAATGCAAAAGAAACTGCCCTCGCCTATGCCTCTGCCATTGGTGGTGGTCGAACAGGCATCATTGAAACTACGTTTAAGGATGAATGTGAAACTGACCTTTTCGGTGAGCAGGCTGTACTTTGTGGTGGTGCTGTAGAACTTGTAAAAGCAGGTTTTGATACGCTCACCGAAGCAGGCTACCCGGCTGAAATGGCTTACTTTGAATGTCTACACGAGTTAAAACTGATTGTAGACCTAATGTATGAAGGCGGTATAGCCAATATGAACTACTCAATCTCAAACAATGCGGAGTTTGGTGAGTATGTTACAGGCCCGAAAGTCATCAATGATGAGTCGCGAGCTGCTATGCGTGAAGCACTGACAAATATTCAGAACGGTGTGTATGCAAAACGCTTCATTAACGAAGGCGCCACAGGCTATCCTGAAATGACTGAGGCTCGTGCTGCTAATGCGGCTCATCCAATTGAAAAAATTGGCACAGAATTACGCAAAATGATGCCTTGGATTGATGCCAACAAGATCATAGATAAAGAAAAGAACTAAACTTTGCAGCATGTTTGTAAGTAAGCCGGTAGCTGCTATTGCAACTACCGGCTTTTTTGCGCTTCTATAATCCAAAATACTGTTGCCCGGATACATAGAGATAAACCTGAGGGGATACTTTTTTCCGTTAATCCAGAACATCAGCTTAGTGTGCTTGTGACAGACTGGCCCGCATACCATGAACTCTCTCATTTATTTATCCCCTACCCAGACCTAACTGAACTCTGATTTTCTGAAGGGCTGGCAAGCTACTACCAAAATATTTTGCAATTCAGGGCACGGCTTCTGACCAGTGAACTAACCCCGGTAATGCATCAGAAGCGCACTTTTATACAGTCTACTGGTCAGGTGCGCTGTATTTTCTGAAGGATCGTGAATAGACAGGCCTGAAGACAGCAGAACAATTTGACCAAATTATTGAAAACTCACTATTGACTCCTTTATTTAGAGCCTACAAGTAAACCAGAGCTATCCCAGACTACCTGCCATTGCTTACCTCCCCGGAAATGGACACCATTCTGAGGGGGACTTCAAGACAGGCACTTTGACTGTACAATCACCAGCCCAAATAGCTACATGTCAGTCTCCACAGTCTTAAATGAATATAAATATGGGGCTGATTCCATATAGTAATTGAAAGGAAACGCAAATGATTTTGCTAACTGGCATCACAGGTAATAATGGTGGCGCAGCCGCCAATGCATTGCTTGAAAAAGGCATTAAATTTCGAGCCCTTGTTCGGGACCTGGATAAAGCCTCTACCTGGGCTGACAAGGGGGTCGAACTTGTACAAGGCGATCTGAATGATCCTGCATCCGTTACAGCAGCCCTAGAGGGTATTGATTGCGCCGTACTGGTTCTTTCAAATGGCCAGGATCAGGAACGCCTGGAAGTATCGTTTATTGAAACTGCCAAAAATGCTGGGCTACCATGGATCCTTAAGCTGTCATCACCAGAAGCTGTACGCGGCACCATAAGTCCAAGCCCACTGGCCCACATTGCTGCAGAAGATGCCATAAAAGAATCTGGGATGAACTGGACTTTTGTCCGCCCAAGCTTCTTTATGCAGAATTTTCGTGGCGCCGTACCACAGGCAAAAGCTACCGGCACAATGGCAATGCCTATGGGCACTGGCACCGCAGTATTAACTGACTGTGCAGATGCGGGTGCATTTATTGCACATATACTGACAGATGAAAATTCTGATCAGCATTATGGTCAGTGCTATGACATTACAGGCCCTGATGGCGTCATGACCTTTGAAGAAATTGCCAACGTAATTGGTGAAGTTATTGGTAAGGAAGTTAAATATGTAGATGCTGACCCAAAAGCTTATCAGGAAAAGCTTCGCCCATTTGTTTCAAGTGATTGGCATTCAAATGCAGTGGCCCACTTATTCTCAGAAATTGCAGATGGCACTACCCCTGGCGCTGAAACAAATACATTTAAAGAAATTATGGGTCATCAAGGGACTTCTTTCAGGGACTTCTTAAAAACAATTGTTTAATAACCAAAGCGAGAGCAGGCAATAAAAACTCTGGAATATATTTACTGGCTTTGTTTGACCGTTGATCATCGCCAGCTTTTTAATTGTTGATGTATTGCAGCCTAAACAGGCTTAATTTTGAATACCTGTATCAAGTTAAGAATTCCGTATCCATATTCAAAATCTGGGCATTAGTTGCCTGACTGCTCTTAACTAAAACAGTTTCATGCTTTACATTTTCAAACAAATTGGCAATCTCTTTGCCCCATACAGGACGACCAAACAAATAACCCTGTACAATATTACAGTCATTTTCACGTAAGAATTCAAGCTGTCGTTTAGTCTCGACACCCTCAGCCACCGCCTCTAGACCAAGACTCTTGGCCAATGAAATAATTGCCTTACAGATATGATCGCTATCTGCATTAAGCGTAACGTCATCTACAAAAGACTTGTCGATCTTTAGAATATCGATGGGGAATTTTTGAAGGTATGCCAAACACGAATTACCAGTACCAAAATCATCAACAGATATTTTGATGCCAATAGCTTTTAAACTGGTAAGACATTTCTGAGTAGCATCTGTATCCGCCATCAACAGGCCTTCTGTCATTTCCAACTCAATTAACTCAGGATCAATGTTATGAGACTCTAGAATCTCTCCTACCCTATCAGCAAAATCTGCCTGCTGGAATTGAAGTGCAGATACATTAATAGAAACAGGTACAAGCTTAATGTTCTTGCACTTCCAGTTATTTATGGTTTGGCAAACATCATTAATAATCCAGTAACCCAGCGGTACGATGTAACCACTTTTTT
Source organism: Gammaproteobacteria bacterium (assembly GCA_024229935.1). Taxonomy (GTDB): domain Bacteria; phylum Pseudomonadota; class Gammaproteobacteria; order Steroidobacterales. The sequence goes on from JAAERX010000027.1 coordinate 88,422, forward strand.
CTGCTGCACCGATAAAATCAGCAGGCCTGACAAGACCGCGAGTAGGACAATTCCAACGAATTAATGCTTCCATGCCTTTTACCTGCAGAGTATGTATATCAACCTTTGATTGATATACCAGAGCAAATTGCTTCAAACGCAGTGCAGTCTGAATATCTTCCTCCAACTTATGTTTCCGAACAATTTCATCATGTATGTTATCAGTGAAGTATTTAAATTTGTTTTGGCCAGCTTCCTTAGCCTGATACATCGCAATATCAGCATTTTTTAGCAGGACTTGTGCATCTTTACTGTCATCGGGGTACACCGTAACCCCCACACTAGCTGATGCAACAATTTCACGACCGTTGATAAGAAATGTATCATTAAGTGAATTAATCAGTTTTCTGGCAATTGACTCAATCTCTGCGACCTGAGTTAGCCCTTCAACAACTACAGCAAACTCATCGCCACCAGCGCGACACAGTAGATCACCTGCTCGGGTATGCGAATAAAGTCTCTGCGCCACCTCCTTAAGCAGTACATCACCAATCTCATGACCAAGCTGAGCATTTAATGTTTTAAACTTATCCAGGTCTAAATAGAACAGTGCAACCTTGTTTTTTTCACGCTCTGCACGTGTAATCGCTGAGTCTAGGTAGCCGGTAAGAAACTCTCTGTTAGGAATTCCTGTTAGACCATCATACTGAGCAAAATAATTAAGCCTTCGTTCAGACCGCTTACGTTCTATCGCATAACGAATAGCACGGAGAATGACCCGACCTTTAGTTTCTTGCTTAACCAGGTAATCCTGTACGCCCTTATTAATAATACTAACGGCAAAGTCCTCATCACCGTGACCACTTAACACCACAATAGGCATATCAGGGTCTACTGACTGAACTACTTCAATACACTCCATGCCTTCACCATCAGGCAGCCCCACATCAAGCAAAAGCACATCAAAATCATTTTCACTTAATGCAATCACACCATCTTTTAAGGTGCTTACATGGGTTAAATCAAGTTCTTCGGCACAACTGGATTTTAATGATGCACGCAAGAAATCAGCATCAGCATCATTATCTTCTATAAAGAGTATTTTCATTTATACAGATCCATACTATTTACCATTACTTATCAGACTAAGGCGCCCTAAATGGAACACCTCGTAAGTATCAGACTACGTAGTTGAGGATGTTATGACCGAGACTTTCTTCACATAATAAAAAATACCAATGTGAAGTCTGTCACATTAACGCTGAACACAACTGAAGCCATCAGAATATAAGTATTTCTGTTGGACTAATGGTGAATTTATATGGTTTCCTACCCCACCTGCCAAAATGAAGATCACCTCAGCCTCAATCAACAAACACATTTAAATTTGCGCAGAAATCGGTAATTAACTTTAGAAAGAAGAGAATCAGGGCCCTTCTCAAAAATTTATTATTTAAACAGCAAATAGCAGACAAATTCTTAAATAACAGGAACTTCGTGACGCCTGCCCCCCAGAATTGCCGCATAACAACAAGTATAATGCATGTTAGAAATACATGATAGACAAAACTTTTACCCAGAATAAGCAGTTGACACCAACAACAGTCACATGGGCCGGCCAACCCATTACTTACTATTGAATCATCTGAATACTGGTATTAGGATCAGAATAATGATGATATTTAAAGAAAGTAAATTAAAGTCTGCCACCAATGTTGGCTAATTATAACTTGCCCAAAAAATCTAATTCATACTACTAAACGGGCTGGACATTTCAGCGGGCTATAAAAATTTAAAAGTACCCGGACTCCTTTCGGGATATTGCAACAACTGGAGATAAAAAATCATGTCAAAAAAAGCAACTCATAAACCACTAAGCCTTATTCTAGGTGCGGCAGTCATCACAAGTCTGGGCGCAACGGGTGCTGCAAATGCTGATACCAGTGAAGATATTTTTTCCATGGATGAACTAACCAGCGGATACCTCACTGCTGGTGGCCATGAAAAAACCGATGACAGTGAAGGCAAGTGCGGCGAAGATAAAGGCGGTGAAGGCAGCTGCGGTGAAAAGAAGGATGGCGAAGGCAAGTGTGGTGAGGGCAAATGCGGTGGTGACTCTTAGTACAACCCCATGCAATTGACCACATCTAAGGCCCCTGCGCCTAAACAGGATGACCTGGCGGGTGCTGGCCTTGGTCTGCGGCGGGCTCTTTTGAGCCCGCTGGCAGATCAACGCCCAAAGCAAATAAGCTTCCTTGAAGTCGCTCCCGAAAACTGGATTAATGTAGGAGGTGGTTACGCCAGAAAATTTTGCAGTCTGCTTGAGACCTATCCACTAGTATGTCATGGGCTCTCCCTTTCTATAGGCAGCCCGGCTCCTTTAGATGAGACCTACCTACAACAGTTAAAGGGGTTTTTAAATCAACATCAGGTAAAGCTCTACTCCGAGCACCTGAGTTATTGCAGTGATGATGGCCACCTTTATGATCTGATGCCCATACCATTTACTGAAGAGGCTGTACACTACGTAGCAAGCCGAATTCACCGCGTACAGGATATACTTGAACGAAAGCTCATCATCGAAAATGTTTCCTACTATGCAGCTCCAGCTCAGGAAATGGATGAGATTGATTTCATAAATGCAGTACTTGAAGAGGCAGACTGCGAATTATTACTTGATGTAAACAATATCTATGTAAACAGCATCAATCATCACTATGATGCTGAAGAATTTCTATATTCATTACCTACTGACCGTGTCAACTACTTCCATATTGCCGGTCATTACAAGGAAGCAGAAGACCTGCGTATAGATACTCATGCCGCTCCTGTTATTGATCCCGTTTGGAAACTCCTTGAGAAGGCATATGCTCATTTTGGTCCGGTACCTACCCTACTGGAAAGAGACTTCAATATCCCCCCACTAGCAGAACTATTAACAGAGGTAGACCAAATAATTGCCCTGCAGGATACAAGGCAAAAAAAACAGGGTACTGCCCATGCCTGAAACAACTAGTCTTAAGGACCAACAATACAAGTTTGCCGCTTATCTACGAGACCCTGATAACCAACCTGCACCAGCAAACATTGAAGACAGGCGCCTGGCAATCTACCGTGACCTATTTATAAATAACGTCCGTACTCTACTAGCAGGTACTTTCCCAATACTTGCTGAAATATATGGCAACGAACGTTGGGACATGCTAACTAGGGACTTTTACCGTGATCATAAATGCAACTCTCCACTATTCCCTGATTTGCCAAAGGAGTTTCTAAAATACCTCGCAAATGAACGCCAAACAGCTAAGCACACTGATATAGAGCCTGATCCACCCTTCCTATATGAACTGGCACATTATGAATGGGTAGAAGCAGGCTTATTACTGGCAAAGGACAGCGTATTTAATGGCCATCTCAATCCTGGCGGTAATGTTCTGGATGAAATACCAGTTCTATCCGGAGTTGCATGGTTACTGAACTACAAATTTCCTGTACATCAAATCGGCAAGGAGCATCAACCTCAGGAACCTGCTGAGCAACCACTGCATTTTATTGTCTACAGAAATACTGAAGATCAAATTCTCTTTATTAAGCTAAATATTGTTAGTGCAAGATTATTTGAGCTGCTTACTGAAAATAATTCACTTACTGGTCATGCAGCACTTGAAATGATCGCACATGAATTACAACACCCCCAACCAGATAAGGTTATTGCAAGCGGCACCAATATACTTATGCAGTGGGCTGAAAGAAACATCATTATCGGCACCACAAGTTAGCCTGCTTATCTAAACCTGTTCTTTATTGACAGCAGAAGACACATCAGTATCCATTACTGGATTGCCCAGCACTTCAGGGAAGGTTATCAAGCTATATAAGTAAAGCGGGGTTCTGCTTCACCATCTACATCAACGGTGGCAGTAAACATTGTGAGCGGCCGCACCCAATAACCCCCCTTTCCATACAGCGGCACATACAGCACCATTAACTCCTCAGTCTCTGAGTGCCGTGCAAAACCCACTACACTATAATCAGCGCCTTTAAAATGGCGGTATCGACCAAGCGGTATTGGGGATTCTTTATTCATGCTACACACCTTAAACCACTAGAAATAGTGTAGTCTAATAGAATATCTATGCACGGACAGAATAAAGATAGGAATACCAACCAAACCAATCTATCTAACAAGAAATAATCAGGGGGCGCAATAATGGGAGGGCTCACAATATTAGGACAAAAACCTGAAGCTAAATTTCTTGGCTCATTGATACTGATATTAGGCGGCTGAGGAACCATTGCTCTGAGCCGAATTAATCATAGGTGCGGTACTGGCAGGCATCGTATATGGTTGGCCTGGCAAAAGTTGCCTCTGAACAATCAATATACAGACAAGTCTATTTTAAGGAAGCTAAATCTGACCGACTGAATACAAATGACTACAAATCGTTATCGCAAAAAAGTTGAGGCTATGCTTGCCTCTGCCGACATACTCATTGAAGGCAATCGTCCCTGGGATGTGCATGTAACCAATGACGACATATACGAACGTGTTGCAGTAGATGGCATGCTCGGCGTAGGCGAAGGCTACATGGATGGCTGGTGGGAGTGTGACCAACTGGATGAAATGATCTGCAGAGCTTTCAGAGCCAATTTTCATCACGACATTCGCCCAATAAAATACCTGCTGTTCACACTCGATGCACGCCTGCGTAACTTGCAACGTAAGACACGAGCTTTTCAGGTAGGTGAACAACATTACGACCTGGGTGATGACCTGTTTCGCGCCATGCTCGATAAACGCATGATTTATAGTTGCGCTTACTGGAAAGATGCCGAAAACCTGAATCAGGCGCAGGAAAATAAGCTAGATCTGATTGCCAGGAAACTGCAGTTTGAACCCGGCACAAAAGTACTCGACATAGGTTGCGGATGGGGTGGCGCACTCAATTATTTTGCAGAAAAATATGGCATTGAGGGCGTCGGTATAACCATTTCTCGCGAGCAGGAACAAACAGCAAAAAACCTTTGCCAGAATCAGGCTGTTGATATTCGGTTACAGGACTATCGCGATCTCAATGAAAAATTTGACCGGGTTTATTCAGTCGGAATGTTTGAACATGTAGGCTATAAAAATTATCGCACCTACATGCAAACGGTATATGACAGTCTAAAACCACATGGGTTATTTCTATTGCATAGCATAGGAGACCGATTCTCAACTAACCGTACCGACCCATGGCTTACTCAATACATATTTCCCAATGGCATGCTCCCCTCGTCTGCCCAGATAACAACTGCATCTGAAGGCCTTCTTAATATTGAAGACTGGCACAACTTTCCACACGACTACGAACGTACACTGATGTGCTGGTACAACCGTTTTGAGCAGTCCTGGGACTCACTAAAAGAGCACTATGATGAGCGCTTTTTCCGCATGTGGCGCTACTACCTACTTGCCTGTGCCGGAGGGTTTCGAGCGGGAGGCAACCAACTCTGGCAAATTGTATATTCACGTGACGGTGTACCCGGTGGTTATTCCGCCGATAATATTCGCTGAACAGATATCTATAACAGGAATCCGCTATGACTAAACCACTTAATCGTCGTCAGATCCTGCAAATAACACCCGCACTAATTGCAGCACCCTATGCAGCCAGCCTTACAGGTTGCACATCAGAAGACCCCCTACGACCTCCCGGAGTACCCATTAGTCCCTTTGGCGCCAATAGCACCGCTGAAGAAGTAACAGCAGGACTTGATCTGAGTGACAAACTGGTTCTTGTTACAGGCTGTAACTCAGGTATAGGTTATGAAACCATGAGGGTTCTGGCGCTACGTGGAGCCCATGTGCTCGGTGCAGCGCGCACCGCTGAAAAGGCGACAGCAGCCTGCGATAGCGTGACCGGCCAAGCCACACCCCTAGTCATCGAACTGACTGAGTTTAATTCCATTGTTACTGCCACTGATCAGATACGCGCCATGGGTAAGCCGCTCGACATATTAATCTGTAATGCCGGAATCATGGAGCTACCCGAACTCAACCAGGTCAATGGCATAGAAAGACAGTTCTATGTCAATCACCTTGGTCATTTTGTGCTGGTCAATCGACTGCTGGCAGAAGTTATAGCTGCCCCACAGGGTCGCATCGTTAATGTCAGCAGTGGCCAGGCAACACGCAACGCGCCTGATGAGGGCATCCAGTTTGACAACCTGTCAGGTGAACAGGGTTACGACCCTGCCATAGCGTATGGGCAATCAAAGCTGGCCAATGTGCTCTTTACCCTGGAACTTGCAAAGCGTCTGGAAGGTACTAATGCAACAGCTAATGCACTGCGACCCGGGGTAATACCCACCAACCTGGGAAGACACATGCCCCGCTGGAAGGTTGTTGCACTGGAAACCGTTGGCAAACTATTCACCAAAACAATTAGCCAGGGTGCTGCCACGACCTGTTATGTCGCCACTGCACCTGCCTTAAGTGAGACCAGCGGGTACTTTTTTGATCACTGCAATCCAGTTTTTGCGGGTGGTTATACGGAAGACACTGAGATGGCTAAAGAACTCTGGGCCACATCAGAACAACTGGTTGCTGGCTATATCTGAAGCTTTTCAGCGCCATGCACACGTATATTTCGGCCCAACCAGAGATAGGCTAAAACACCTACAAGAATATTAGATACTGCTGCAGCCACAAAAATTCCATTTAGCCCAAGGGACATCACTCCAAGTAAGGCCAGGGGCAGAAAAACCACAAGTGCACGTAGCGCAGAGATAATTACACCGGGGAATGGATAACCCACACCATTAAAAGCAGCACAAACAGACATTACTACACCGTAGCCACCATAACTAATAGACATGATCCACAAATAATCAATGGCAACGGCCTGGATTGATTCAGTTTCACTAAATAACCCTGTCAATGGGTCAGCAAGTAACATAAAAATAATTGCCAAACTTACTCCATAAGCTATACAAAATTTTCCTATAACACGACGTGCCTCATCCAAGCGGCTCACTTTTCCTGCCGCAAAGTTCTGCCCCATAAACGGGCTCGTAACAGCTGACATGGCATAAAATGCTATAAGTGCAATTGGTTCAATCCTAATGGCAACACCAAAACCGGCCACTGCATCAATACCGAAAGTAGCAACCATCGCAACAATAATGGCATTTGAAAACGGCACAATGGTATTGGTAAGCATTGCAGGCAAACCCACATGCAGCATACGTTTCCATGAGTCCAGAATGTTCACAAAGGCAGTAAAAGGAGTTGCAAAGGCCCGCAGACTTATATGCAAATAGGTCAGCGTACCTGCCAGCACAATTATATTAGCCGACAGCGTTGCCAATGCGGCACCTGCCATTTCAAGTCTGGGAAATCCAAACAAACCAAAAATCATAATTGGATCGAGTATCGCATTAATAATTGCGGCGATAACAATGATCTTTCCTTCAAGCATCGTGTTACCACGTGCACGCATTGAAGCAAGTGCAATCCAGGAAATTGCTGATGCTGGCACTGACCAGTACCAAATGCTCATGTACTCTGTGACAAGTGGCATCAGTTCATCAGTAGCACCCAGCAGCGGAAATATAATGTCAATACTCAATAAACCAAACTGACAAATTACAAACGTAACTATCCCAGCTAACATTGCCGTGTCTGTTGTTTGCCGCCGGGCACTTTGCTGGTCACCCTTACCTACAGCCCTTGAAACAGTCGAGGCAGCACCCGCCTCAAAACCAATAATGACACTCGTCAATAACCAGAGCACAGGGAAACAGAAGCTAATTGCAGCAAGGTGCATATCACCTAATTGCGACAGGAAGAATAAATCCACTGCATCAAAAGAAATGATGGCAATAAGACCCAACGCCATGGGCGTAGCCTGACGTCGCAGATGAGCAGGGACTGGCCCATTAGTCAGGTCAGATGACAAGTATATTTCCTCAAGATTAAAACCAGAGCCGATCCAGCCCAAGTGGGTGTATTGTCTACTAAATCGCACCAGACCCCAATGGCTGCCCACCTCCCGGACACGCTCGGTTTTACGCTATCGTTAAGTAATATGAGTGGTAGATTAGTCGGTAATGTTCAAACAGCTGGAGCCATAAGTCATGACAACAATTTCCAAACTGAGTCTGCTGCTAGGAACAGCCACCCTGCTCTTCATTACCGGTTGTGTAACATCAGGAGGGGCCTCCACCCAGGCTGATGATGTTGCCAAAGGCCGTGAACAAATGATTCGAGCTTTTGATGCCGCCTGGGTCAGAGTCATTGCCAGTGGTAAATACCAAGAGGTACTAAATGAAGAGCCCGCCTACGAACCTGGGCTCTCTAATACCTATGTAGTACGTATGGCTGACTGCCTGCCCCTGCCGGACCTGACACCTTACCCGGAAAACCCTACCGGCCTGCTTAAAAAGGTGCTTGATACCGGCAAAATACGCAGGCTCGGACAGAATGTACCCAGTACCCGTGCAGATTCTTCTTATTACTTTTCAGGTATTGGTGACAAGTATTTTCAGGCCATGCTGGATGAAATCGGGACTCACTATGGAGTAAAGATCAGCTATACGACTGTTCTGGCACAACCCGGCAGACTCGCAAGCACCTCTTATTTAATAGATGATGAAGTGGATATCGTGTCACAACTGAATGCTACGGGCGGTCGCACCCAGAACCTCCGCAGACGTATCTCAAGACGCTTTACCTGCACCATGCTCGCCTCTAGTCAGTTTATTCATATACCAGAGAGCAGCACACTGACCAACGAAATAAATAACCTAAGTGATTTGATAGCCCGACCTGATGTGCGGGTCTGTGCAGGCCCGCTGACAACCCAGACTGCCAAGTCTTTCATGCCAAATCACAAGGTAACCACACGTTATATTTCTGATATTGCAGAGTGTGATGAACAGGTCAAAAAAGGCAAAGCAGATGTAATTATGAATCCCCTACCGAACCTCGATATGGCAAAGGTACCCGGATATAAATCACTGCACACATTAATTGTGGCGGGCACCCCATTGTGGGTAGCCCAAGAGGGTATCGTATGTGATATCCCACCTGCAAGGGGCAAAGGTGAAAATGAATGCCGCGAAATAGATCCGCTATAACAGGGCTGGACTTTTTATCCGGTTCTGCAATACTGACCGCATTGTTCAGCAACAACACAAGGAGGTGATCTAAATGTCTAGTGAGACTGCAAGTGAGTCGTATCAACCTGGGTGCATTGGTCTTATGAGGGAGCAACCTTCTCTGTGCTGACACACCATATCAGTTGATATAAAAGAGGTTGAATCGATTCGATCTCACGGAAGGCCGCAGTAATGCGGCCTTTCTTTATTTTATACCTTCTTTTTTATACTGCACGCTGAATAACAGCACTCAACTTATCGATAATTTGGATAACTCTGAGCAGAGAGCCGTTTTGACCGATACACTCGGTAGTAACGTCAGCCTTAGAATTGTTTTGTTTGCGCTTGGTCATATGCATTAAGCTACTGTTCCAGCACATCCAACAATACCTCGCCAGTAGCACCAGAAGGTGGTTTTGTTCCAATAGCGGTGGCAAGCATCAATGCTAACAGGGGCATTTAATAGTTACAGAAAATCTACCTGTACCTGAGACGCTTACAATAGTTCACTTCACACACATCGCAGCGTGCATCTGCAATACAGATATTACTGAGCTCCTTGTCACCAAAGATACGCAATAGACTCTCTATATAGTGCACACCTTTACCAGACCTTTTAGCTAACTCAAGAATCAACAAAGGCACCTCATCTACTTGAGGAGTTACATGACGCAGGCCAAAGCGGCCTGGCCCAAACATAATGGCAAGCAATTCATCCGTTACCTCAGTCTTGATTACATCATCACCCGCAGCACTAATTAAGTGTTTAACATCAACCTTATGGCGCATCAGAGTCTGCTCAATCTGTGCTAAAAGTTCCACAGGGTTGGCCCAAGCCTGATTCGGTCTGAACCAGTAATACGCCTGCACCATGCCACCACCTACCAGACTGGTCAGATCTTCAAATTCTTCACGGGCAAAAAACCGCTCCTGTAGTTCAGGTGCAAAGAAAGTCTTAATGGCATCACGACTGACTCGGGTAGGCCCCATCTTGCCATTGGGCTGTCCGTCATAACGCGGATGCCAGTGCAATAACACAAACTCACCATCAGGTGCCAATGCCTTAAGCACACAGGCACGATAAGCATCATGCCGCACTGTATCCATGTTGTGTAACAAACCATGATCCAGTACTAGGTCGTACTGTACTGGTGGCTCCCAGTCAGTAATATCAGCAACTACAGGGGTAATAGAAACCCCCGCAGCCTCTGCTCGCTGCTGAGTATACTCAAGTGCTTTAGGTACAAAATCGAGGCTGGTCACATCCCAACCCTGCTCGGCCAGAAATACTGAATCTGTACCACCACCACAACCTATATCCAGTGCCTTACCTGGCTTACGTCGACGACATATCTCGGCCAGAAATAAAGAGGGTTCCCCATGTGCCCAGGGCAGATCTTCCCAGCCCTTAGCCCAATCATAGGTTGAGGTAAAGGTGTCTCTCTCATGTGTACTCATAACCGTACTCGTATAGTTGTTATTGGCAGGCGACTTCTACCTTAGTTTGCCATGTCTGGGCATTCATACGACAAATCTGGCCCACCAATTATGCACAGAGTGGACAAACAGGACCCTATACTGACTATGTGGACGGCGCTTGATAAGCTGCTGGGGAGCAATAACCTATCAGGGAATCGAACCATGCTGAGCTCTATCTCTACCCGTCCACTTGCCCTTGTTGCGCTACTCACTGTATTGACCAGCCTGGCATTACCAGACAGTAGTTTTGCTGGCGGCCACAACAAGGCGCCTAAAACCAAAAAACCTGTTCAGCTAGACCCAACTCTGCGCAGCGACATTACCGGTACGGTGCTGATCACCGGTGCCAATCGAGGCATTGGTCTGCAACTTGCTACCAATTACGCCAAACGTGGCTGGACTGTTATTGCCACTGCACGTAAACCTAAAAAAGCTGATGATCTAAATGCATTAGCCAAGGCTCATGAGAATGTCTCTGTTGAATATATGGACCTACTCGATCATAAGGGCATCGACAAGCTGGCGAACAAACTTAAAGATATACCCATAGATGTGCTATTAAATAATGCAGCCATGCTTGGCGATCCAGCTGAACAGGACTTCGGCACACTGGACTACAAATTGATGCAACAAATCTATGCCGTTAATACAGTTGGCACCATGAAGATGTCTGAAGCCTTCTTCGAACACGTAGCTGCCAGCGAGCAGAAAAAGATTGTTGCTATTACCAGCCTGCAGGCCTCCATAGGTGCCATGCGCGAACCACTCATACCTTTCTATAAAATGAGTAAAACTGCTCTGAACATGGGCATGAAATCCACATCCAAGCGAGTCAAACGCAAGAAAGTTACAGTAGCTCTGATTTCACCCGGTGCGGTGGATACACGCATGATGAATTCAGCTCTTGATCATGCAGGCGTTAAAGGAAACTTTCTAATCACGCCTCAGGAAAGCGCAGAAGCGGTCATCAATATTATTGACCAGTATAATCTCAAAATGACCGGCACCTTCATGTCACATCGTGGTGATGTGATCCCTTGGTAAATAAGTTTTAGAACACCCAAAGAAAACATTATGAAACTACGTTGGAAAATTTTGCTTGGCATAGTCTTAATCCTCACTCTGGGTATAGGCTATTATTTTACTATCGACAAACAAGACCGGGTCTCACAGGCCACATCAGAAGCCCTGGCGGCACTTGAGTCTGATGAACAAGTGACAGTCACCGAGGGCGAATGGATAGTCTTTACACCAAGCACAGGTAAACCTTCCAAGGGCTTAATTTTCTACCCAGGCGGTGAAGTTGATGAACGTGGTTACGCACTACCATTACATGAAATAGCAGCCGCAGGTTATCTCGTTGTGCTGGTGCCCATGCCATTGCAATTGGCTATATTCGCACCGGACAAAGCCAGTGAAGTTATTGCTGCTTACCCTGAAATTAATACCTGGGCTATTGCAGGTCATTCCCTAGGTGGTTCTATGGCAGCACGCTATGCTTTTCATCACCCGGACAATATAGCTGGACTTATTATGTGGGATGCCTACCCGGCTGACGACATGACAGAAAGCACTTTAGCAGTACGCATGATTCACCGCTCAGATACTACGGGTGCACCGCCTGAGGAATACACGCCCCAACTATACCGGTTACCAAAGCAAACGGATTTTGTACCACTGGAAGGTGGACAGCATTTAAATTTTGGTAACTTTATTGCTGGCCGGATGTATCGTAATGAACCGACACCGGAACTTGACCCATCACAGCAACGTATTAGGGCAGTATCCGCTTCCACAGAATTCTTACGTACTCTATGAAGTAAATACAGCTAGATCAGTGGTCATGCTTGTGGCCATGACTATGGCCGTGACTATGGCCATGACTATCTGATTTTTTGCCTGAATCTTTCTCGGGTTTATCATGTGCATGCGAGTGCGAGTGTCCATGTACATGCTCACGCACTATTTTACCCACCCCACCAGCCTGCTCATTCTGGCTATGACCATGCCCCTTATCATGTGACTGTTCAGTTGCTGTAGAAGGGCCGTCATGCTTGTGTTCTGCATGCGCGACTGGTGAATCCAGCGTATGTGCAAACTTTGGCCTGATAAAAGGCTTCTTTGGAGTATCGTCAGAATTACGCCAGCCCTTGCCCTTTAAATGAAACGCGGGTGCGGACAGCAGTTTTTCTAACTCTGGCTGACCGCACTCAGGACAATCTGTCAGTGGATCTGCACCCAGCTTTTGCAGCATATCAAAGCTATGGCCGCAGGCCTGGCAACTGTAATCAAAAATAGGCATAGGACTCTCAGATCCTTAAATAAAGCCAACATCATTTGTATGGCACTTAGGGTGGAGAAGGATAGCAGCTTTTAGGTTGCCCTGAACCCCACAAACCTATTCTTTGGCAGCCAAATTGACTATGCAACAGAACTCCAGCATAAGCATCACTTCACTATTCACGTTTGCCCTACACAATGCTAGGCTATAATCATCACGAGTACGCATGAGCTAAGTAATGGTTAAAACGCTCTCCTTGTTATTTCTCGGATTATTATCCTGTTGCATCATATTGTTATTTGTCTGGTATCAGATTGACGGCATCCCTGCCGATAGCTCAGAAAATTACATGTCAGGAGACGGGTTTACCGCCATCAAAGAAAATGATGGCAGCCTTTTATTTACGCCTGTCACAAGCAATGGTTACGGCATCGTTATTATGCATGGCGCACTCATACTTCCAAAGAGCTATACAAAAAGTGCCGCTTATTTTGCTCAGCTTGGCTACACCGTTTATGTACCTAATGGTCTGGCCCGCATGTCCATAGCAATCATTGCAGATACAGCAGAAAAAATTAACAACTCTACTATTGAAGAATGGTTTTTTGTTGGTCATTCCATGGGCGGTATGGCCAGCCTTGAGATTGTTTCCAACCACCATATTGAAGCCAAAGCCATCGCACTATGGGCTACAAGCATACCCATTGATTACAGTGATATAGAAGCTCCTATCCTGTTTATCTGGGGTGATAACGATGGGCTGCTTCCCGAGGAACGTTTCAGGCACGCCAAAGACAACCTTCCACCCTCTGTTGACTATGTCACACTTAAAGGTGCCAATCACAAAAATTTTGCACTATACACACACCAGTTTTTTGATAATGAGGCAACCATTGACTGGATGGAACAAATAGATTTTGCCAATGAAATGACTGCTAACTTCTTCTCTGATCACCTCTAAAGCAATCACAAATTGCCCACTCAATGGGCGCAATTACAGCTTTCCCTGCCATACCTCATCAGCTCAATTTATTGTATTCAGCAAGCTACAGCATGCCTGGAGGCACTCCATTGGATATCGACATTATTCTGGAACCGGATGTTACTCCGTCACAGGTTGCCGAACTGGCTATAGAAGCTGAAAGGCTGGGCATTCGTGCCCTCTGGTCATCCAACTACCACCAACACTGGGATAGTTTCCTGTCACTGGCACCCGCAGCAGCTGTCACATCAAAAATAATTCTGGGGCCACTGGCTGTAAGCCCCTGGGAAATCCACCCCCTTAAAATGGCCAATGCACTCCTGACACTAAATGAAATGTCGAATGGCAGAGCCATGGTAGCTGTTAGTGGTGGTGGTGGCATTCTGGGAGCCATTGGCTGGCGTGCTGAAACCGGAGGCACTGTCTGGCCAGGCCATCACCCCATCAAAAAAACCCGTTACCCGGACCGCCGGGTACGTGGTGTACGTGAATGTCTGGAAATACTTATTCAGGCACGCTCTGGCAAATTTGCATCCGGTTATGATGGCGGTACCTTTGTCATTAGCCGACCATTTGTCATGAACTGGGCTGAGTCTTCAGACCCACTTATATACAGCTGCAGCAGTGGGCCACAAATGATACGCATGGGTGCACGTATAGCCGACGGTATCCAGGTCAGTGACTTCACTGTTGATATGCTGGCCGAGGCAAAAACAAATATTGATATTGGCCAGGCAAAACGTAGTTTGCCACCTGCTGATTTCCGCTTTGGAAATTTTTGGGCCTGGCACATTAAAGAGGATCGGGAAGCCTCCATGTATGAGGCTCGTCGCGAACTAATCTGGCGTGGTGCAGTTATTGGCAAAGAAAAAGAAATTCTGATGAAGTTTCTGCATGACACTACTGAACTCAATATCGTCATGGAGAACTGGGACAACTTTCGCAAAGCATGCTGGACACGCTCCGGCAATATAGAAGGTGTGCCTGAAGACCTGGTTAATCGCTTAATTGCTGGACTGTCATCAGCAGGTAACATGAATGATTTGGATGCTGAGCTCGAACGGTTCCAACAAATGAAAGCCGGCGGACTTACAGAACTATCCCTGCGCCTGCATGATGACCCGATGGACGCCCTGCAGCTAATAGGCCAACATGTGCTTCCAGCACTCCAATAACTAATTTTTTCTGTTGCCTTTAGCTTTATCGCCGCGACCCGCTACTCGATTAATATCTGAACCGTCCTCTCGCGGTGGCAAACCCGTATGCTGAGTCAGTATGTCGCCCTGCTTACGTCTCTGGTGCGGCTTAGCTGAATTCTTGCGGCGTGGAGCGCGGTAATTCTTCTTACCCTCATCCGGGCTATAAGCGGGAATAAGCTGTTTCTCACCATTACCAATTAAATCTGCCCGCCCCATACGTTTTAATGTCTCCCGCAATAAAGGCCAGTTATGTGGGTCGTGATAGCGTAAAAATGCCTTATGCAGCTTTCGCTGTTCAGGGTCTTTAACCGTTTCAACATCTTCAGTTTTATAACTGACTTTATGTAGCGAGTTTTTCCCTGAGTGGTACATAGCAGTTGCTGTTGCCATTGGAGATGGATAAAACGCCTGCACTTGGTCAGCACGAAAATCATTCCGTTTTAGCCACAGCGCCAGGCTCAGCATATCTTTATCAGTCGTGCCAGGATGAGCAGCAATAAAATAAGGGATTAGATACTGCTCCTTACCAGCTTCTTTCGAGAACTTTTCAAACAACTCTTTAAAACGTTCATAGTTGCCTATACCAGGCTTAAGCATTTTTGATAAAGGACCCTGCTCTGTATGTTCTGGGGCAATCTTGAGATAACCACCCACATGATGGGTAACCAATTCCTTCACATACTCAGGGTCTTCCACTGCCAGGTCATAACGTACGCCTGAACTAATAAGAACCTTTTTAATGCCCGGTAAATTTCGGGCCTCACGATATATTTCTGTAAGAGCTGAATGATCTGTATTCAGATTACTGCAAACCTTCGGATAGACACAGCTGGGCCGCCGACAGGCAGCCTCAATTGAACGGCCTTTACAGGCAATACGATACATATTGGCTGTTGGGCCACCTAGATCAGAAATCACCCCTGTAAAGCCGGGAATTTTGTCACGGATATCTTCAACTTCTGCCAGAATTGATTCTTTGGAACGATTCTGAATAATCCGACCTTCATGTTCAGTAATGGAACAGAAAGTACAACCACCAAAACAGCCACGCATGATGTTGATAGAGAAACGTATCATTTCATATGCAGGAATTTTCTGGTCACCATAGGAGGGGTGAGGCACACGCTGAAAAGGCATGCCATATACGTAATCCATTTCCTCCGTATTTAACGGAATTGGCGGCGGGTTTAACCAGACATCCACATCACCATGCCGTTGCACCAAAGCACGAGCATTGCCTGGGTTGGTCTCAAGGTGCAACACCCGGTTAGCATGCGAGTACAGCACCTTGTCATTCCGCACCTTTTCAAAAGAAGGTAAACGCACAACTGTTTTTGTACGATTCAGCTTTGGCTGTGATTCAGGTTGCAGACTTTGACCTTTCTCAGCATCCCTTTGCTCTGTTTGCACACCAGCAAGTGCGGCATCTCGACGCTGGCGTTCTTCTGTACTCATTTCTCGAGTATTCAGATACGGGTTTACCACCCGCTCTACTCTGCCTGGCCTGTCTACGCGGGTAGAATCAACCTCCATCCAGTTCTTTGGGGTATCTTCCCTGATGAAAGCTGTACCACGAACATCTGTAATGCGTTCTGCAGGTTCCCCACGAGCAATACGATGTGCAATATCAACAATTGCTCGCTCAGCATTGCCATAGACCAGCATATCAGCGGTTGAATCCACCAATGCAGAACGACGCACACCATCCTGCCAGTAATCGTAATGTGCAATCCGCCGTAAGGATGCTTCTATTCCACCCAGTACAACCGGCACATCAGGAAATGCCTCTTTACAACGCTGCGCATAGACAAGCAAACACCGATCTGGCCGCAGTCCACCCACTCCTCCAGGCGAGTAGGCATCATCAGAACGTACTTTTCGATCAGCCGTATACCGATTGATCATTGAATCCATATTGCCTGCAGCAACAGCAAAAAAAAGATTTGGCTGGCCAAGTGCTGCAAATGCATCTTTGGAGTGCCAGTCCGGCTGCGCGATCATACCCACCCGGAAACCCTGGTTTTCCAGCAGGCGGCCTATAAGGGCCATGCCAAAGGATGGGTGATCAACGTAGGCATCACCCGTTACAATGATGATGTCACAGGAATCCCAACCCAATTCATCCATTTCCACACGACTGGTTGGCAGGAAATCAGCAGTCCCATAGCACTCTGCCCAGTACTTTGGGTACTGGTAGAGTTCTGTACGTGGCTTGGGTATAACTGCTGCGGACATGGTAGTTTTGGGCATTGGTAACGGCCGCCTATTCTAACCGGATAACCATGCCACTATCAGATTCAAAGCTCAGGTAGCACTCGTTCACCAATCAAGCGAATTGCAGCCACAGGGTCATCATGTACACGCAAGCCGATTTCAGTAAGGCCCGCAGCAGCAAATTCACGCAATGAAGCTATAGCCTGATCAATGGCATCAAGGCCACCAACATAGGAAATATTACTGATCATTTTATGAACTAACTCATCAGGTACATTCTTTATCTGATCACTACCCTGCTTCCAGGCCTCAAGAAAATCATCAAAATGATCAAGCATGAACTGCAATTCATCCTCTTCCAGAAAGGGCTCAAAATATTGCTTGCCGAGGTAACCACGCAAGATGAGTTCACGCCGTGCTTCTGCCCATGAAGCATCAACATCCTCTTTAATATGCCAGGCCCAGAAATTACTAATCCGGAAACTATCGCGAGGTCGGTTAGCTGCATCCAGCTCCATATGAATTTCCTCAATACGCTGGCGCATCAGTGGAATACAAAAATCACTGGTCATTAATCCATCAGCCATCTTAGTCGCAAGTCGCATTGTTTGTGGGTGGTTTGAAGCAATGTAAATCTGTGGCTTTTCCTGTGTTACCCACTTCAATTTGTAACCCCAAGTGGTATAGAACTCACCGTTATAATTCAGATCTTCATCTGCAGACACCTGAGTCATTATTTCCAGACACTCACGTAAATGCCCAACCATACGGTCACTCTTTTTGCCCATGTGTTGTATGACGCCACCACCACCGCCTACACAAATCATGGCGCGCCCGTTACTGAGTTCATTCAGTGAATGCAGTGCATTGGTCATCTTAAGGGGGTGCAATTCGTAGGGGCTCACTGCCAGAGGGCCAAGCCTGATATTACTGGTGCGGTCTGCTGCCAGGGACAGCGACATGAAAGGGTCCCAGCCATCACCATAACTGCTGGACCAGACACCCCGCAAGCCATAGCTTTCTGCCAGTTTGCTCAATTCCGCCGCCTCTGCAGGGCTGGCGAATTCATTCAAAATAATGTCAATTTCCATAAGGACTCATACCTGCACTGATGATGATCAAGTTATACGCTCATACATATCTTTACCGAAATAGATTTTGATTGCCTTTACGGGTGGATTTGCGCATCTTTCCCGCTATGTAGCCTGCCATCACCCGGGCAAAAATATTAATTGGCACTTTATTGTAGTACTCAGCATCAAACCAGCCACGGTCTTCCCAAAATTTGTGGTTGATTGAATTCTTCTGTCTATATGCCATATTCTGCATCGCACGGAAATTTATCAGATGCCTGAATTTAGGTGAACCCAATTTACCCTCATTAATTTCTGACACAAAGGTATCGGCCACCTCTTCTGCAACAACATCAACCCGTTTTAAATAGGATTCCTTTAGCATCTGGGAACTGGAAATACCCATGCGACTCACCACATCACAACCCCATGCATTGGCAGTCTGTTCAAGAAAATCCATAACGACCGTATGGCCACCACCGGAAGCAATTGAAGTAACAACCGCTTTCTTGCCAAAGAAGGTTGGCCGGTTGCGTTTGTACATGAAGTACTCAAAAAAATTCTTCATCAGGCCAGTGACATTAAAGGTATGCACAGGAGAACCCAGAATAATGCCATCCGCTTTATTTATTTTGTCTGCAATTGGCCCAACTTTGGCATAGTCCGGACACGCACTTTCACCAACATTAACGCACTTCAGACAACCATCACAAAACGGAAGATGTAATTTTTGTACAAAGATGTATTCGAACTCTACCGGCTGTATAGCCTGCATTTTCTCTTCAAGAATCCTGATGCTCTTATAGGTCCAGCTCTCCTCATTACGAGGAGAGCCAACCAGCACCAGTATATTCAGCGGCTGCACGCGGGCAAGTTCAGGTCACAAATAAAGCAATAGTCATTGCAAAGCCTATACCCCATGAACTGGAGCGCAACAAAGGCTTATCAGTAATATAAAAAAAACCATAGGCTATCCGCATGAGGATAAAGGCCCCAGCTAATATATTAATAGTCATTTGTGATGGATCAGTCAGTTGCGCCACAACCACAGCAGCAGCAAAGGGAGGAAATGCCTCATAGGAGTTCTGCTGCGCAGCGTTTGCCCTTTGTGCTCTACCCTCCTGCTTCGCCATCCAGACCCTTGGGTTTGAATTATCGTAATCCGTTGCACCAATTTTCGAGATACCGGCCCAAATAAGCGGTAAAAACATTGCGATAAATATGCACCAATAAGCAAATGTCATTTCTTAAGCTCCCAATATTTATAAAGCGATTATTTAAGATATTCATGCAACAACTCACGTAAAGTGTCTGGTTCAACCCAGTCCTGAAATACACCACATTGGCCTTGTTTATCAATCAACACTGCTATATTTGGTGAGCACCCCAGTGCCTTCCAGGCAGTATTTTCCATGTTATCGACCAGCACAGGCACCTTAAGCCCCAATTGCTCACGATATTTTGTTGCCAACGCATTACGCTCATTCTGTTTGCTTGGTTGACGTACTAACAACCCTGCTTCCTGATTATCTTTGGTTAACCAATCCGTACCTGTATAAGGACAGGGGGCACCACTGGGGTGCGCATCTATTACATACAGAACTGCCATATTAATACGATCACCAAATTCCTCACGCAGGTCATTAATAGCAGGGTTATAGAGCCGGGATAGTGGACAGCTCAGTGAACCTGTAAACAGCAGTACGGGCCGCCCCCTCCAGGTGTCTGCAAGTCTAAACTGCTCCCCCTCTGGAGTACTTACCTCTACATCATCGATACTGATAGCAAAAGCTTCACCAACAACTTCAGCTATACTGACAGGCCTCATGAACTGGCTCAGGTCAGTTGTAGCATTCTCTATATGCCACTGCTCATCAGCACTCCAGTCACGCTGACCGGCCTTATCACCCGTATTCTGCTTTGATATATCATCAGTCATATCCTGATTTTAGCAGCAGAACCTGCTACTTACAGCATCCAATACTAAGCGTTCATTCATGGTAAATTTAGCCATACCTTAAACCAGTTTTGGCTTTAGGCCACACAGCCATAGCCCACTCACAACAGACGGAGACAAATTAGCTATGACTGATCTGAAAACCAGCATATTGCCGTTTATAACCACTCTTTTTATGAGCACGGCTTCTGTGGCACAACCCACAATATTGCCTGACCCCACTTCCACAGACTTCTGTGTAACAGTACAGAAGATTCTGGCTAATACTGAGATCACTGGCACTAATGAAATTTTCAACAATATGCCAGATTACCGACATTCCAAACCTGAACCAAATCCACTACTAATCTTTCAGGTTGTTACCTATGACGAAGTCAGCCCTATACTGGTTTCGTGCAAAGTTAAAACTGCAGACCATTTACAGGCCGAGTATGGCGAAGATGCAGCAGGCCCACAGGTCTATTGCCCTGCTGTAACCAGCATGGTGCGAGCACAAGCAGTCTCCGAACTAAAAGCCGAAGGTAATGCTGCAGCCGCTACCGCTGCCGAAGGTTTCATACTGGATAACACCGAGCCCTTCCTGATGGGCAGTGATTACCTGTCAGACTTTGAGCCTGTTTACATAGGCAAAGATGGTGCAATACATATTGCTTCGCCGGGTCTGCAGTCTAACTGGGATAGCTGGATCAGCTACATCATGCCAGACCGGTTGCTTGGCCAGACCTACTGTCATCTGACTACAGTCGCTTACATGAAACGTATTGCCAAGGGTGATGCAGAGCCTGGTAAGACACTGACTACAGAAGATAATGCCCCCGTTAACCCTCCAGAGAGCTGATAATTCTTTACAGCGCCTCATTCAAATCTTATTCGAAGCGCCATGGTAAACACAAAAGGCCCGCTACTAGTTCACTAATAGCGGGCCTCTTTTTAGTTATATGTATTTATAAATAGATAAGTTCAGACTGGCTTTAGCAACATTAATGAAAAGGCTACGATCAACAATAAAACATGACCAATCTGCAGAATACACTGCATACCTGTCTTAATCTCACTTCCGCTTCTTGCAACTTCCATACGCGCTGGTTTTGTGATCCGTACAAGAGCAACCATATAAAAAATCATAATCACCAGACTCATCCACAGCCAAAGCTCTGACATTGCCCACGGGCCCTGTATAGCCAGAACTAAGCCTGTGACGGTTAGAATACCGGCAACTAAATTTTCAATAAAGCCAACTCTATTAGCTGTATTTACAGCCAGTAAATTGCCCTGATCTTTAGCCGGTTTTACAGCTATCCATACAGCAAGCCCTACAGAAACATGTGCCAATATAAGTAGCAAAATTGCAGAGCCAGCATGAACAGTGCTTAAAGTAATCGGAAAACTCATAAAAAAACCTTACTTCAGTTACAACAATCTGTCTAACACTACAAAACCAGACAGTAAAATGGTATCAAAAATCAGATATCAGTCAGATAAGCCTATTATGGTTCTTTCAACACCATGCACGAGCACAAGCACAATAAGCAACCAGGCCATCATGCCATGCATATCCATAAACACAGCATGCAGGCGCTCATTGGCATCAGCAAGTGCTGAAATATTAATAAAACCAAATGCACGGACCTCATAATCAATAAATGCGGCATTCAATATGCCTATAACAGCCTGTATCAGTACCAGCGGGTAGAAAACCCATTGCAAAATCATAGACGGTCTTTTCCACCACCCCGGCGGTACATAGAGTTTATGCGCTCTGCGCCACCACCAACGGTACAACATCAGGACAATTATTAAGATGCCTATCCCTGAGTGAATCATGAGATATATCAGCTTTATATTCAATTCAAACCCTCCGAATCTCCATCCGGACAGCAAATTAAAGGCTATAAAAAATCCTGCAACCCAGTGCAATACTCTGGCAACGGTGTAATTAAATTTTGTATTTGATCCAGACATGAAATTCGTTTCTCTTACTTTAGCTTCCTAATAGACAACATCTAAGCTGCTTTAAGCTGATTCTTCTACCTACTCGGGATTTGGAGTCTGCCCCGCAAATTCCACAGCCTCAAGCATGCCAACACCTATACTAATATTTTCCCTTACTGCTCCCTCTGTCCCGACACGTACTCGATTGGCACCAATAATACCGCCCTCAAATGCTCCACCAGTATACGTTGAGGTGATTTTCTCATGCATCAAAGTTGTGTTATCTACCGTACGGTAAAGTGTCCACATAACATCCATAGTGACAGTCATACTTATACTGAATGAGGGTGCATCAACCTTAATAACCCTGATTTTTAGTAAATATGGAGTGTTACTACTAAGCTCAGTGCTGGGAAAAGCGCCCTTGGCACGAAGCATGGGCACTATGAGCTCCACCTTCTTAGAGTCATCAATCCCAGAGAAGATGCCACTTTCGATAATCGCTTCTGCAGCAGCCTCAGTAAAGTAATCTGTATTTATACCGCTGGATGCACCACTGACAACCAGACCAAGTGGGCCAGGTTTCATCTCTTCAGTTAGTGAGAGGTTATCTGAAGCCTTAGCATCTGTAACCTCCAAAGCCTCAGATGCCATCACTACAGAGCAGAATGCCAATATACTGCCTGCAATAATGCTCAACATTAAACGCTGTTTCATAGCCATTTCAGATCTCCTCAGAAAGCTTTGTATCATTTTTTCCCTGCACCGGTCATCCGTGTTTAGCACCCGGACATCCGTGATTAACACAATGTATGGCAATGATTCAGACATAAAGAAGCGGGCTCTGCGGAGGGTCATTCAACTCAGTTGAACAAACCCCTACAGAGCCCGCCGTTTTTACCTAACCCCCTATTACAGGGAGCCCGGGAGTCTTACTTAACCTCCCAGAGAAGGGTCTTTCTGATGCTGCCAGTCATTCTCATAGACAGTCCATTCACCCTCTTCAACCTCTTCTTCCTTACGACGAAGCTTGGTGCCTCGAGAAAGGATGAACCACATCATAGGTAGCAAGCCACCCCAGATGAATACGGCGCCACCGATGATACGGCAGGATGTCAAGAATGCGAACACCGGACCCTCTACAATTTCTGCAGAACGGGCATACCAGGTACCTTCTGTGTAAGCGATCCAAGTCTGATACAACCCAACTGGGAACAGATCAAGGAACATCATCAGTATCAAACCAATATTCAAAGACCAGAATGATGTGCGAACCAGTTTTGGATTCCAGGCAGATTTATGGAATAAATGCTGACAGCAGAACAGCATTCCGCCCAGCGCGATATTACCTTTCACACCAAACATAGCTGCATGAGCGTGGTTACCCGTTAGATAAGTTGCATGCTCATAGTAGTTAACGATAGGCAGGTTAACTACCGAGCCAAGTACACCAGCTCCAAAAATATTCCAGAAGTTAACGCCCAGGATAAACAACCAGACACCTTCCATAACAATAGTCTGTTTACCTTCAACCACTTTCTGGTTAGCCAGTGCACCTTCCTGACGCATTTGCCATGCATCAAGAGTAAGCAGGAGTAATGGCAATACCTGAAGAGTTGAGAACACACTACCAAGGGCAATGATGCCTGTAGGTTTAGCTATCCAGTAGAAGTTATGAGAGATACCAATCGTTGCAGTAATCAGGAAGAGCATCACAGCAAGGAAGATAACTCGTTCTGCCATCATCCGGGTGATAAGACCCATCTGAACCAGCATGTAGCCGACGATGACGGTTGTGAATACCTCAAAGGTAACCTCAACCCACATATGTACGACCATCCAACGCCAGTAATCAGAGATAGCAAAGTTCATTTCTGGTTGAACTAAAAGACCAAAGAACAGGAACATAACCATGATGCCACTGCCATAAAGCAGCCATGATGGAACAGACCAGATATTTCTTCGAGTCAGCCAAGGCTTAACAGCACGGTAGATAATAAAGATCCAGAGGGCAAATGCAGCCAACAGGGTGAACTGGAAGAAACGACCCAGCTCCATGAATTCCCAACCCTGACTACCGAACCAATATGCCATGTTGTCGCTAAGCATACCGGTGATACCCATGTAGATACCTACGATCGCACCAACACCGGTAACGAGACACAGGACAAACAACAGGTTAATCAGTGTCTTTTGACCGGCAGGAACCTTCGAAATCCTTGGCAGGAAGAAGATGGTATAGCCAACCCAGCACATAAAGAACCAGAAAATCTGAAGGAGAGTATGGTAACTACGAACAACCTGGAAAGGAATAAGTTCATTCAGATTTATTCCAAACGGACGAACAAAGTCCATCGCGCCAATAACACCACCCAGAATCTGAACACCAAATACTAGAACCGCCAAAACGAAGAACTTATAAGTAGCTCTCTGAGTAGGCCGAACATATTCGTTCTCAAGGTCATAGGTGGTAAGTGACTGCCCACCTTCTGCCTCACTAGAATCGAATACATCAACTTCCTGCTCTTTCATCTGACCGTATGCATACAGAACAACCATCACGCCTACAAAAAGAGCAAAGATTGAAAACACACTCCAGAAGAATGTTGCTGCAGTAGGGCTGTTGCCAGCGTCCTTATCACCAGGCCAGTTATGCGTATAACTGTATGTTTCACCCGGTCGATTTGCTCCAGAAACCCAACCACCCCAGTAGAAAAAAGCTGATAAAGCACGAAGGTCAGCAGGATCAGAAATAAACCCTGTTGGCTCAAATGATTCAGCATAAGTAGGGTCATTAAACATCCGTGTGTAATGGTCTGTCAGGTCAGCATAGGCTGAAACCTGAGCATCATTAAGACGAATAACACCCGCTTCTTCATCATATCCGTTGTTATGAATTTCACGTATTACACGAACCGCAATTGCATCATGATCATGTTGGGACAGCTCTCCAGCTGAACGCCCAAGCTCACGAGCATAATGTGCACGCATGCCCAATACAGTTCTATGCAAAGCATCAGCCGTAAAATCGGGCCCACGCTCTCCGCCATCACCCCAGAAGGAGCCATAATTCATCAAACCACGGATATGGAATAGTTCCTGTCCACGTTTGATTTCTGCTCTTGAAAACACAGTTTCCCCTGTGGGGGATACATAAGTTTCCAACGGAGGAGAACCCATATAGGTTGCACCACCGAGATAAATCAACCCAGCGATACATATCGCAGAGACGATCATAAAGTGCGTTAGCCAGTTTTTCTTATTAACCAGCCATAACGCCATGTTCTGGGGACTAGAGTCACTCATTTGTCAGCTCCTTCAATTAAACGGCTCCCAAATGGCCGCTAAACTAAGCTTAGGTATATTAATACTGATACCAACTATAAATAACGAGTTACCCACAGCACTGGCACCAGCCATATGACGAACATTTACTACTTACTGATACTTATTTCAGAATGGAAAAATAAGTTATTTCAAGCAGCTGTGATATAAGTATTAGCGCGTAATGGCGATTTATTAGTACCTAGAAGTAAGTACAAGTACCTACATTAACTTATGGTCTGAGCACCTCCTTCCCCTCTTGTGAAGCAGTATGCTGCGAAGCTCACCTTTGATTTCACCTCTCTCAGCTTATATTTCTCCTGACAGTAGATATTTAAATCTGCCATAAGCACGCAAGACAGCAATTTTGTGGCATTTCATAAAGCCAAATATTTTTTCCTTCCAGATATACGGCATCTCCGCAATAGAATCATGGTCTGGGTTAGGGGTAGACTTCCCTGCTGAAAGACTCGAGGCATCATTAATGCATATCATTAGTAAATGCTGCATCACAGCTTTCACAAGCCTGTCAGATCCAGTAATGCATCAAATGCAATGCAAGCAGAAGCAATAAACTAGAGCATATAAATGGCGACTAACCCCTTTTCATGGTTTACCTCTCTCTTTACAAAGGCTAAAGCTGATGGCCCATATGAGGTATTTCATAAAAACGGTCAACTAAAATGTCAGGGTACTTATAAAGACGGTCATAAAGATGGCCCTCACGAGTCATACTCCAAAAAAGGCCATTTAGAATCCAAAGGCAACTATAAGGACAACAAAAAAGAGGGCTTATGGGAAAGTTATTCTGCAACAGGTGACGTATTGTTCTCAGGCAGCTATATATCTGGACAACCTGATGGTACCCACAACCGATTCCATAATAATGGCCAGTTACGAGACAAGCAGTCCTATATAAACGGCAAAAATGAAGGACTCTGGGAACTCTTTTATGCAAATGGCCAATTAAAATCCAGGGGTGACTATAAAAACGGTAAACGAGAAGGTTCCTTTGAGATTTACTACAACAATGGTCAGCTAAGATCTAAAGGTAGTCATCATAATGATAAACGAGATGCTCTTTATGAGTCATACTTTGAAAATGGTCAGCTAGAATCTACAGGTAGCTACAAGGACGGCAATAAAGATGGGCCATGGAAAGAATTTTATGAATATGGTCAGTTAAAATTTTCAGGGTCCTATATAGATGGGAAACAAGATGGTTTTTGGGAAATCTTACATGAGAACGGTCAGCTGAAATCTGCTGGAAGCTATAGGAATGATAAGCAGGAAGGTCCCTTTGAGGAATTCTCTGAGAGCGGTCAATTATTGGTTAAAGAGCATTATGAAAACGGTCAGAAGCATGGACCAT
Organism: Gammaproteobacteria bacterium; assembly: GCA_024229935.1. GTDB lineage: Bacteria > Pseudomonadota > Gammaproteobacteria > Steroidobacterales. Next base: position 115,358 of record JAAERX010000027.1, read on the forward strand.
ATGAGTCTTATGAAGACAATGGTCAATTGAAGTCCAGAGGAAGCTTTAAGTACGGCAGACTCGATGGGTCATTTGAACTATATAAAGATGGAGTCCTTCAATAGAGGAGCATGAGAGCAGCGATAACTCAAAGCCTCATCAACTATTTATTATGAATTCTAAATCTCGTTTTTGGTACAAAATTATAAGTCTGCTCCCAGACGGCCCCTGGATGTGGGGTCTAAAAGCCAGACAGCTGGACTCAAAAGGCGGCTATAAGGATGGAAAACAGGAAGGCCCCTGGGAAATGTACTACGAAAGTGGCCAGATTGAATTTAAGGGCCACTATAAGTCCGGAAGGCGCCACGGTCCTTGGGAACTGTTCTATGAAAATGGGCAGTTAAGAGTTAAAGGGAAATCCAAGAATGGCAGACCTGATGGCTTTTTTGAAAAGTATTATGAGAATGGCCAGCTAGAAGAAAGGTACAGCTGTACAAACGGGGAACAATTTGGCTCATTTGAAAAATTTCATGAAAACGGCAGATTAAAAGAGAAGGGATACTATAACAATGGTTATAAAGACGGCCTTCTGGAAGCCTACCATGAGAACGGCCAGCTAAATAAAAAAGGACATTACTTGGGCGGTGGTATGGATGGTCCCTGGGAGTACTACTATGATAATGGCCAGCTGGGAAAAAGAGAAAACTATAAAGACGGTATGCTTGATGGCCTTTGGGAATATTTTGATGAAGACGGCCAGCTAAAAGAACGACGAAACTACTAAGTTAGTCGTGCACACAACCCTTTTAAGGGTATCTACTTAAAGTTTAAATTCTCTACCTACCTATTCGCCCGGGATCCGGAGTAACCTCTGGCTCTCGCATGTCGGTTGCAATTGCTCTGGCAAAACTCCAGTCACCACCAGAATTCGTATACAACCAAACATCCTGATGCATTTCCTTATCCTCGGGCTTTTCATAGTAGATATGACATTTAACACTATCTACAGACCCATCACTTGAACCAACATCAAAAATTTTATAGGTAGGATTCTGTGCAGAAAAATCGTTCTTAACCAAAATATTGCATGGGTCCTGCAGAAAAACATAGTAAAGAACCGCCATAAAAATTAGAAATAGAAAAAAATAATATTTTGACATCTTCTCAACCCTTAAAACTTTAGGACAATTGTTAGGCGCACATTAACAGCAGCCAAAACCATCTAGCGCTCTAACAGCTTCAGTTTATCTGGCACGCCATCCCATTCCTCTGCATCTGGTGGTGATGATTGTTTTTCTGAAATATTAGGCCAAATAGCAGCCAGCTCTTCATTTAGCTTGATAAACCCACGCTGTCCCTCAGGAACCTGCTTATAGTCCATAATCGCGTCCACTGGGCATGCTGGCCTGCAAAGCGCACAGTCTATGCACTCACTTCCATCGATCACTAAAAAATTGGGCCCTTCATAAAAAGCATCAACCGGACAGACATCTGCACAATTTGTATGCTTGCAGTTTATGCAATTTTCTGTAACAACAAATGGCATTATTAAAGTGCTCGTTGTATTTCTTTCTGAAGTTCAGCGACTGGTTTAGGCTACTTCTCAGACTCTATTTTATTTCTTCTACAAAAGAAATAGTTAATATCCAACAGAAAAGCAACACAAAACCCTTGTATTTCTACTTATAAGAATTTCTTGAGACAGACTTCACCGTGACAAAGTAGAACAACCCTGCCCGCTTTCATAAAATCAGAGAACTGTTCAAAATTATTCAAAGCTATAAGAAATTAGAGCCACAGCCACCCATGACTACCCGCAACAGCCCCCGCAATGGTTACCAGGCTAAACATCAACATTACCCAATGCATCCAGTTAATATGCTGAAAGGCTGTCTGTGGTGCCACCTTTATAGCGTTTGCAAACCATCGATGCAGAAACAACGGCTCAAGAATAAATAACATGAGCGCAAATACAAGCCAGACGAAAGACATGGAAAAAAGCCACCAGTAACCAGCCCTTAGGAACAAAGCCCATGAGTCAGTTACATACAGCATATAAGTTCCTGACAAGCCAGTCAGTAGAACGGCTGCCCGTGCCTGCAACGAAAATCGGGACTCAAGGCATTCAAATAACTCTACACTATCCTTATCACAACCCTTCTCAACAACACTTGGAATAATGATAGTGGTAACAAACCAAACCCCACCAATCCAGATCACCACACCAAGTACATGTACAATACGGGCAAATGCAACTGCTTCCATAGGCACCTCCTGCCTTAAGTTTAGTGGGATTTCTTCTTCATATAAAATGCAAATGAAAATCTATCTGCTATTACCCAAAAAGCCCTGATAATGCCTGATAATGACAAACTAACTGAAGCAATTACCCTGTGCCATCAAGGGCTTGATGAATATTTTCTGCTGCACCAGGAAGCTGTTCTACTGGGGAAATTTGATGATGCCAGTCAAATATTAAATTGCTTTAAGGTGCTGCATAACCTGCACATGCGCTTTGAAGATGAGCTATTAATCCCCAAGCTCACCGATTTGGGTGATAAAGGCCGTTGGCCTGCTTTTCTCTATACGGCAGAGCATGCCAAAATCCAGGAATTACTGGAAAAAACCACAAGAAACCTGCAGTTACTTAGTAATAAGCAGCTAGAGGGAAATAGCTTAAGAAGGAGCATTATAGCTTTCTTGGATAATGAAAAGGTTTTCAAAGGCGTATGTGAGCACCATCAGGAACGAGAGGAAGCAGGCATACTTCCAGAACTAAATAAGCAAACCGATAAGACGTGGCGTAGAAGCATTATTAAGCCATTTCTTAATGAATGGGAGCGCTGCATGGAACAGAATATGCAGGTAATAAATAAAATAGACTGGCTGTAATAACCCGCTTATCCAACTAGTACTGAGCCATAACAAATCAAATCACATGGTGCCCTGCATTCCTGAACAAGATGATTTACTTGCTTATACCTTTGAGAGAGAATAGCAGTCGTGCCAGGTCAATAATTTCTAGCACGCTATATCAGAATGGGCAGTCTGAGCTTAATAAAAACATTCAGCATGCCTTAGGGATGCACCAAAGGCGTTACTGAGAGGAATTATCATGCAAACATTTGGTCTCAACTACGAAGTAAAGCCTGACCGTGTCGAAGACTTTAAAAAAATTCTGGCTGATCTTATTGCAGAAATGGAGGCTTGTGATGGTCACGAGCAAACAATACTTTTTGCAGATGTGACACAACCCAACTTAATGATGATTTACTCAAATTGGGGGAAGAAAGCTGAATTTGCTGATTTTGTTAAATCAGACACCTTTATGAATGCTATTACTAAAGCCACAGAGATGCTTGAAAGCCACCCATCCCACTTTGCAGGCCAGAACATTAGGCTCATAAAACCTCCCGGGTAAAGCCATCGCTCTAAGCACATATCCCTAAATAACAGTGCCGCATACAGGCAACTTATACAGCCCTAAAGTTTTATGGTTTTTTTTCGTAGGCCCTTAAAAAACCATCCGCACCTCTTTGCAACATACTTCATGTTAACCAGAACTACGGCCCACACAAAATCAGGTTAACAACCAATAAGAGCTGCCTGGCATGAACCCCTACCTTCTCAAATTACCATTCTGGGCAAATTAAGCCTCAGGCAACTAATCAGGCACAAATAAAAAAGCCCGCACAAAGTGCGGGCTAAGGTTCATCTGAGAGATCAGATAAGTATTACTAATTAATAAACATCATGCTGTGTATTGTAGACATTGAACTTGCCGGTAGGTGTAATAATACGGTCAGTCTTAATAACTTTCTTTAATGTCCGTGTCTTGTCATCAACCACGACGATTGCTGATTGTTCTTCTTTACCGCTCCAGACAGAGAACCAAACTTCAGTACCATCTTGTGAGTATTCAGGCTGCACAATACGTTTGGCGCCATCACCTTCTATACCAGCCCATTCAGCAATAGGCAGAACCTCAAATCCAGCATCCAGATTATTAATGTCAAATACAGCAATTGACTGACTGATGGCTGTTTCCGGATTTAGCGGACTATCAACCCAGAGATTTGTAGACCTTGGATGGGTTTTCACAAAGAGCGAACCGCCGCCCTGTCCTGATAACACATCTACCACTTTCCAAGCCTGGTCAGGATGCCCTTCAGGGTCGGTACCAATCATAGTGACCTTGTCATTACCCAAGGCACTGGTTACCCAGACCGGACCATATTTTGGATGGTTAAAGTTGGCACCACGCCCAGGATGCGGAATCTTATCTACATCCACCAGTGCTACCAGCTTACGATCCCTGGAATCCACGACGGCAACTTTGTCTGACTTATTAGCAGCAGTCAGGAAGTAACGCTTGGTGCTATCCCAGCCACCATCATGTAAATAACGTGCAGCACCAATTGTGGTAACCGTCAGGTTTTCAATATCGCTATAGTTCACCAGCAATATCTTACCTGTCTCCTTAACGTTAACGATAAACTCCGGATGCTCATGTGAGGCAATAATCGCAGCTACCCGTGGTTCAGGGTGATATTCCTGTGTATCTACCGTCATACCACGTGTCGACACAATCTTCTTTGGCTCAAGTGTCGCACCATCCATAAGCACAAACTGCGGGGGCCAATAGGCACCTGCAATTGCAAATGTATCTTCATAGCCTTCAAATTTTGAGGTTTCCACCGAACGCGCTTCAAGACCAATACGGACCTTTGCGACTTTAGTCGGCTCCTTAAACCACAGATCAATGAGATCAATCTTGCCATCACGACCGATCGTAAAGATGTATCGACCGGAGTACGACATACGTGAGATATGGACGGCATAGCCTGTTTTGATGATTGCAACAGTCTCCTTGGTATCACCATCAATCAGGGCTACCTCACCCGTATCACGCAGCGTTACTGAAAATAGATTGTCCAAATTAAGGTCATTCTGCGGGCTTGTAGGCCGATCTTTAACCGGAATAATAACTTCCCAGGTATCCAGCACATCTTGCATGCCGAATTCAGGAGGTGTCGGCGGCGCATGCTGCAAGAAGCGCGCAAGTATATCTATCTGCGTATCATTTAACTCACCAGATGTACCCCAGTTAGGCATACCTGCAGGTGAACCAAAGCTAATAAGCGCTTTTAGATAATCTGTGCCCTTGGCTTGGGTCAGTTCCGGGGTTAATGGTTTACCGGTTGCGCCCTTGCGAAGCACGCCATGACAACCTGCACAACGCTCAAAGTAGAGCGTCTGTGCTGTATCAAACTCGGCTTTACTCAACGTGGGTGCGCCGGGAGTAATTACCTGATCAGCTTCATCAATTGCCAGTGATTGCCCCTGGTATATCTGCTCTGACTCTGGGGTTCCCGGATGTCGTTCACCACCGCCTTGTCGAGCCTCAAGCCCCTTTTTAGACCGATATTTAGCAATTTCCTTTGCATCAAATTTGCCACCTGGGTTACCCCAGCTATTTGCAACATAAGTCAGTACTGCCGCAAGTTCTTCATTACTAAGATAATTCATCGCTGGCATAACGTTGTTGTACGCAACGCCATTTACGGTAATAGGCCCACTCAGTCCGTTTACTGTCACTTCCAACAGTGCGTTTTTGTTGTCAGCTATATAGTCAGAAGCTGCCAATGGAGGAAAGGCACCCGGCAACCCTGAACCATCAGCCTGGTGACAAGCGGCACAGTTGGCCTGGTAGAGCGCTTTACCTGCCTCACCAGGCTCCTGTGCACTTGCACCTGCTAGTGCAGCGAGCGAAACTACTACTGACAAAAGTCCATTCATAAATATTTTTGGCATTGCGGCTAACATTGGTTGATGCTCCTAAAATTTTTTTTGGCTACTGTTTTTTGGCTACTTTTATAGTGTCAGCCAAAACCCCGTACCCGTGGATTACCCACTTTGAAAACTGTAAATATAGGTCGTGTTACGACAAGTATGGCTTAAGCGCCAAACACCAGGACATGGAAAACAAGCCCTTCAAGATTTAAATAAAAAAAATTACTTGCGACCACAATATTTATGACTGCGCTTTATACCTTTTTTTTGACGCGCTCTCAATGCAACTAATATAAGTAATATACCTTATATAGACGCACCCAAATGCATCAACATAGGCTCCTCAAGCATATAAAGCCCGGCAAAAAAAACTGTTTCAGAACAGTAGATTGTAGATTGTGGCCACAAGAAAAATCCTCAGAAAATATAGTGTATGAATGAATAAAACATCTGACAGCCTTTATGCCCGTCTCAGTGGCTATAATGGAATTAGCGCCGTGGTTACCCAACCTGCTGCCATGCTTAGCCGATGATGCAAAGCTTGATGGCTTCTGGGAGTACCAAAGTGAGGCTAGTATTAAGTGTGAAAAAAGTCTTATTAATTTTCACTCCCACAATGCTAAGAGGGTAACGAAATTACACAATGGCATTAAGATCAGCCAGAGTAACTGGGATGTCCTTACTAGCAGCATTAAAGCAATACTGAGAACATTCGATCCGCCCGATCAGAAACGTAATCACGCACTGGACTTTATTAATAGTATGGCCACAGTCATAGTTGAGAAACACCAACCCAGGTAAGGGTAAAGGCTGCCACCTCAGTACTTACCCTGAAAATTAAATATGGAAAAAAAACCTTTTTCAGAAGATCAAGCAGCCCGATATGCTGAGTTGTTTCTACTAACACACCACCAATTATTCTGCATACAGAAACAATTGGGGCCTGGTCAGAGCGCCTGGGAGCGCTGGCGTTTCCGTTCGCGTCACCGATATATTCAGCAATCACTTAAAAAATTGCTGATAATTAATGGCGGCGACAATGAAGAATCAAGAGAATCCATTAAAAAAGATTTAAAATTTATAGGCACGGGCAAAAAGGGCTGGTTCTATATATCTGCTGGCGAAATTGAATATCTGGAAGGCCTGCTAGAGGGAGTTTCCTTATAAAAATATACCAGGAACTGTCGTTTTTTTAATTGAAACGATAATCTTTATAAGACTACCGTTGATATTGAACCATCTGACTTCTTAATTTCTTTTTTTACCTGCTTCCCATCTTCATCATAAAAATAGGTTTCGGAAAATTCAACAACACCCTGTGTAAATGCCTTAAAAATCACTATCTGTTCCTGAGAGTTAAAAACTGCCTCATAGTAATTATAGTTTTGATAAACCTCTTCAAAGTTCTTTTCCTCACCAAGCTCGGCAATATCATTACTAATTGAATATTCATCAGAATAGTAAGACATACCAGCTTCAATCAGGTAAGGCTCAAACTCACCTGCATAAAGTACGGCAGGTGACGCAAGAATAAAGCATATAGACCGGATTAACTTTTGCATAATTAGCAAACCTTTAAGTCACTAAGATTTGTCTTCTGGTTGGCGCTGTTTCATATCTATTGCATCAACCGGGCAAATGCCAAGGCAATCACCACAACCAGTACATTCATCTGCAACAATTACAGGCACAGGCAACTGACCTTCTGCTTGTATAAAACGTATGGCATTTAGCTCACATAAATTGCCACATATTCGGCAGGACTCCCCACGAATAGGCAAGCAGGTGCGACCAATTTTGGCAATAACCTCAGATGATGGGGGTAAGGGCGCTTCTTGCCAGCGACCTCTTAGAAATTGTGCACGTGTTATCTTTGCCATGATCAGAGACCCTAGCACACTCCCTGGAGCACAGCCCATGGTTTGCTAATATTCAAATATCTTTAGCTGCACCCATAGAGTAAAAATATACGTTTTTTCTACTTATCTCTTTGCAGACTCTTCGCTTACAACCTTATCCTTTACAACAGCTGTTGAGTCCGGCTCCTTCCATTTTACTTCTTCATGAACGAGGTTGTAATGGCACTGGATACAGGTCTTTTCTGTGGCCTGATGCCGCTTGATCTTATTAAACCACTTGCTCTCAGTCTTATGACAAACCTTGCATTTGGCACTGTTATCTTCAAGCATTTGACCACGTACTTTATGTGCAAGTACCGGACGCAATTCTTCCCATTCCGGAATGTCACGCAGACCACTGGAGATCACATGGAAAGGGCTCTCACCAAATGTGCCTTTATTAATATAAAAGAACTTCCAGACCAGAAACTCCTTGACACTGTGAGGGTTGTGACAGCCTAAACACCCGGCTTTAATCCCCTGCTCATTATCATAATGAGCAGATTCTCGGTACTCCTCATAGGGGTAGGCATGACACTCAGCACAACCTACCGTCATATTAAAGTGCCCCAAATCAATTTCTCTATTGGGCCTGAAGTCTTCTATGGATTCACTTAATGGGCTAGTCTGTTTGTACTCTTCATACTCAACAAATACCTCATGACAGGTAGTACAGACATTTGCCCGGGTAAAGCGAGTATGGCTCCAGCTCAGAATACCAATGGCGAGAAGCAGACCAAATACCACAACAATGGTTATAACTCGCCCTATTGTTGATTGAAGGAACTTTGGAAATTTCAATCTACTATTCCTCCACTATACTGCGGCTTGTTATCCATGCTTATCCCTGTGAATCCTTATAAACAGCAAAGTGCTTGGTATTATCAACTTCAATATCACCATACTTATCGCCTGGTTCAGCTCTGGAAAGCGTTACCACTGAGTCATTCCATATCTGCGCACCCGTTTCCGGGTCTATAGCTACCGGCATAATGTCATTAGGGTTAACTCCGTTATCCCGCCACCAGAGGTTATGCTCAATATCCGGGTCCTCTTGCTCATGACGGGCATAAGAAGGCGCGTGTGCATGTGGATTAGCCTGAGCCACACGACCATAAGCAGTACGTCCCACTGAAGTACTCATGCCGAGTGTCTGGGGATGAATGCCTGAGGTCAGCCATGCCTTGGTAACCATATAACCAGCTGCGGTGGTCACTCGCACCAGATCGGCATCACCAATTTCAAGCCTTAATGCCGTCTCCCTGTTAACCCAAAGTGGATTGGCATGCCACAGTTCCGACAGATATTTTAGATTTGAGGTCATAGAAAGAGAGTGATTCGCAACCTTGAAAGTGGTCAGCACAAACTGATTAGATTGAAGGTCTGCATGTTTTGGATTTTCACTCCAGGCAGGCTTACGTAGTTCAATTTTTCCTGATGGAGTGGGAAAACCAGCTGAGCGATAGGTATTGTATTCGGCCTCAGCTAATACACCCTTTTTAACAATCTGTCGTGTTGCAGGATCTATTTTTCCATACGATGGCCATACGCCCTTAGATTTTAATTTCTTATAGGTTTTCTTCTCCGTTCCTGATGTCGCCTTAACTACCTGCTTGGTCCATTCTTCGACATCAGCAAATTCCCAGTAAGATCGCATGCCACGACTGCCATCAGGGTCGATGGTCTCAATCACCTGCTTTAGCGTCATCCGCACATCCTGGGCCTGTCCCCGCGGTGAAACTTTTGGGTAGCTCATGCCAATCCATGGCCAAAGTGCCGTTGGGCTACTGGCTACTTCATGACGCTCTACATCAACTACATCCGGAAGGATAATATCAGCCAGCTCTGCTGTCTCACTCATAAATGGACTAAAATCAACAAGATAAGGAATCATCTCTTCATCCTGTAAAACCTCCCGCCAGACGCTTGCCGCCGGAGATGAGTAACCAGGATTACTCATATGATTGATGAGTAAGGCAACCTGACGGGAGCCATCCATTACTTCAAAGGGAAACGTCGGGTTCAACTGCTTTGACTGACTACCTGCCAACTTTGGTATTGGCTCAGGTGCAGCAACATCAAACTGGCGTGGCAGACAATAACCACCCTCGTTATCAATATTACCTGTAATAACCGCAAGGGTCAGACAGGCCATCTCCGCATTAATTCCATTTTGATGCCAGCTAAGACCATTTTGACTCATCACCGTTGCCGGTTTTGTCTTGGCAAATTCAACAGCTATCTTCTTAATAGTTTTGACTGGCACCCCACTGGCTTTCTCAGCTATTTCTGGGGTAAATTTTTCTAACTCTGCAGCCAGCTTCTTACTTGAATAGTTAGTCCAGGTATTAATAAATTTCTCATCCATTAATCCCTTCTGCATGATGATATTGGCCATCGCCAATGCAACGATGCCATCACTGCCTGGAAATACAGGAATCCATTCATCACTTCTACCAGCGGTATTGGACATGCGAACATCGAATGTCACCAGCTTCAAGCGACTATTAACAACACCATCAGTCAACCTCTGTGCCAAAGGCGGAGCAGTTTCCATGATGTTGGCACCAAAATTCAGAATATATTTAGTATGTTCAAGGTCGGGGAGCATACTTGTAAAACCAACAGCCTCTTCAAGTGCGATCTGTTTTGGCGCTGTGCCTATAGAAGGCAGCCGACTACGAATAACTGACTGGGAGCCTATAGTATCCATGAACCGGACACTCCCCCCCTCCTTGAAACCACCCTCGTTGAGGACAATGCTATTAGGGTCATCTAATGCTTCCAACACCTTGGCTGAAAGTTCTGCTATAGCTTCTTCCCAACTGATTTCCTGCCATTGTCCGGCACCTCGCTCACCTACACGTTTTAGAGGAGCCAGTATCCTGTCCGGGTCAGAGGCGCCAAAGAAAGAGGCAAGACCCTTGCTGCAAAATTTACCGCGGGTGGCAATATGGTCCGGGTTACCCTCGGCCTTCTTTATGACTCCATCTTCTGCATAGGTAAACCCCCCATCAAACCATGGGCACATGGTACACAGATAGGGTTTCTTTTCCCGGGGATGAAAAGTTCGTATCTGGTGGAAATCCTTTCCGCCAAGTTCGAGCTCCATTGCATTAACAACAGCAGGACAAGCTGCAGTGGCAGTCGCAGCTGCAGCACCAAGCTTTACAAAATTACGTCTATCGATATCTGACATTATTTATATCTCCTCAATAGAACGTCTGTAGATACTGACCGCCAAGCACCCACCAGATCCTCATACCATAGACACCAATCGCCACACAGAAACAGGCAACTAATATCCCGGACTTGGTTTTCCTAAGGGGTGAAACAAGAATGCCAAATGGAATAATCAGGCCGGTAACAATCTCCAGCCACAAGTAGGGGCCCTGAAATACAGTCATTAGCACATGATGCCCCATTACCTCAGCCTGGCTGCCGTAAAGGCCCTGCATAAATTCCAGAAACAGCAGAAATGCATCAAAGACCAGCCCAAACATCATGAACTGAGACATTTCTTCGATAAGCACCCACTCAACCTTCTTTTCTGCAGGTACAAATTTATTTCGAATTGCCAGCACCCATACCAGCAGTGCAATACCAGATATAAATGCACCGGTAAGAAATAAAATAGGCGCAAGAGCAGTGTGATTCAGGATTCGTCCTGGATTCAACTCCATCACTACACCGGTATACCAATGAGTTGATAACGCCAGCACTATAGAAATGATGCCAATAGTCCTGGCCCAGAATATATTGTTCTTCACCACAAAAAAGCTATAAACAATCATCGCTATTGGGTAGGTCATAATCAGAACAGAACCCCAGGACATGGGTCCGGTGGCATGCCAATAACTGGGCAACATCAGGTAAATAAAACGTAAGGGTTTACCTAAATCCCAGATCAGCAGTATAGGCACCAGCATAAGCATGCTAATAGCTGTTACTGATGCCGTCAGAGCCAGCGGTTTATAACGTTTGATGCCAAAAACCCAGCCAAAACTTGAAATCACAAAAGAGCCGGCACTTGCTCCCACAAGCCAGAAATAGACCGAAATGGTCGTCCCCCATGCAACATGGTGGAACACATTCGAAATAACTACACTCTCATTCATTACCTGCTGTTCCTTACCTGAAGTAAAGATTTATATAAGCATCAATTACATCTTTTGCTTTATGTGGAATCGTGCGGCAGAAGCCCATAAAGTTCTTGCCAACCTGGGCCATCGTTGGCTGCCCCTCAACAAGGTCACCGAAAGCATCACCTTCATGGTTTTCCTTAAAAGTATTAAACTCATCCTTGAGCTGTTCTGTTCTGTTGGTATAGCTGTGTGACTCATCCATCATTTCCCAGTCACCACCTATATAGGATACTGATGGACTGGTACCCAACTCTGGCTTGAGTACTGTCAGATTTTCTTTAGCAGCCAGTTTCGACACTTCACTTTCAGGGTCATTCATATCACCAAAAATACGTGCGCCACCTACGCAAGCCTGCACACAAGCAGGAACAACACCCTTCTTAACCCGATGTATACAAAGGGTGCATTTATCAACCACCAGTTTGGGAAGCTTTTCATCAGTCCGTTTTGCAGGAATAAGATGCCTAGCGTTATAGGGACACGCGACCATACAGGTACGGCAACCAATACAACGGTTATAGCGCTGCAGGACAAAGCCATCCTTATGCTTGTAGGTAGCCTGGGTGGGGCAGTTACGGACACACACCGGATAGTCACAGTGGTTACACATACGCGGCATAAAAGTCCGCTTGGTATTTGGATAGGTGCCCTTATCAGCTACTTTTACCCATGTTCGCCAGACACCCATAGGGATGCCAAACTCTGCTTTACAGGCCACCATACAGGACATGCATCCAATACATTTCCTAAGATCAATCACCATGCCATATCGTTTGACTCCAGCCACCCCCTTGGTGCCTGGAGTCTGCAGTCCATATGAACGAGGCTGATGAGACATGAGTTTTCCTTTAAATTCCTTTTAGCTGGCGAGACTCTGTTTTCCTGACTGAGCCCTTACCTGGTATACGTTCTGCGTAAATACGCAATTAATTCCCAGAGCTGTTCTTTGGACAGACCTACATCTGAAGTAAGGGCCGACCGGTTCTGTTTCAGTACCTTCTCTGCTATTTATCGTGATCCAGAAAAGCCTCATCTACTTCCTAATAAACAGCAGGGTTTACTATGCCTAGATACTCCGACAGAGCATCAGGAATCAGATGCACTTCTCCAAAAGCTACTGAGGTGAAAAAACTAACCCGAGACTACACACCAGCACACTTGTTAGTTTCATTTCTATCAACTTCTTCTTTTGAAGAAATCCATCTCGGACAAAACTCGTGGATAACAAGAAACGAATAGTTATTGATTAGTCGCCCCCTGCCCTAAGATCACTATTAATTGGTAAAATTAGCTCGCATATAACTTACAAGCTCCCAAAGTTTTTCCTCAGAAAGGCCAGCATCTGATTCAGGGCCAAAGCCTTCCATCTCAGTACCTTCACTTCCGTACTCTATAATCCAGAAAAGCTGTCCGTCAGATTTACTTTCCATATAACCAGTAGCATTAAATGCAGTTGGCTTGATTTCTATATCTGCAGCAGCAGACCCTTCACCATCACCTGACATACCATGACACTTTTTACACTTGCTCTTATAAACCCTTTTAGTGGTCTTAAGAAAATCCTCATCAACATCATCATCATCAATTGGTGATTCCATATCGAGATATTCCTGCGGAGCAATCGGCGTCTGATGATCCTGCGCCATCACTGTCATGGCTGATAAGAGAAAAACAGGCCCCAGTACTAAAGTGATCATACGTAAATGTTTCATGCTATTTACCTCTGATTAAAAGGAAAAAAGGGAGCTGAAACGTAACGCACAGACCCCTTATTTTTCCCGACAATCTACTGACTGTTAGTAGATATCATGTGTTGTGTTGTAGACATTGAACTTGCCCGTTGGTGTATATAGACCTTTCACCCGACCTTTTACTTCCAGAGTTTTGTCATCCAGAATTACGACTTCACCCTCTTTATCCCAAAGAGATATCCACACCTCATTACCATCTTTGTTGAACTCCATGTGCACCACTTTCTTATCAAAAGTAAGTTCACGTGGCGCTGCTTCAGGGTTTTCGATGTCAAACACAGTCAGGACATTAGACTTTTCCTGATTGATCGTGTTGTCACAATAGACATTAGTGCTCTTGGGGTGAGTCTTAATAAACAAAGAGTTACCACCAAGTTCCCATTCCCTGACAACTGTCCAGGCATAGTCTTTCTTAGGGTCAGTACTAATAATAGAAACCAACCCTTCACCAAGGTGAACGGTAGCCCAGACACGTCCATATTCTGGATCAACCCAGTTAGCACCACGACCAGGATGAGGCTTGGTGCCCGTTATGATATTTGCAACCAGTTTACGGTCTACCGTATCAATAACAGAGATCGTATCCCGAGCATTTGCTGCCACCATGAAGTAGCGCTTGGTGGAATCCCAGCCACCATCATGAAGGAAACGTTCAGCATTGATCTTGGTCTCAACAACCGTATCTTCATCCATCTTGCTGTAATCAACCAGCAAAACTACACCCGTTTCCTTGAGAGTAAGGATCCACTCAGGTGCGTGATGTGAAGCAACAATAGAAGCAACACGTGTCTCGTCACGGTACTCATTGGTATCATAGGTATAGCCACGGGTACCAATAATTTTCAGAGGCTTGAGTGTGTCACCTTCCAGGATCACATAGTGAGGAGGCCAGTAGTCACCAACAACGGCGTACTTATCTTCAAACCCTTTAAATTTACTAGTATCAATAGACCGCGCATCGATTCCGGTTCTTACCTCAGCAACGATATCTGGTGGTGTAGCCCACATATCCATCATGGTGGCCTTACCGTCACGACCAATGGCGTACATATAACGGCCAGTAGCTGATGTCCGGAGGATATGAGTAGCAAAACCAGAGTTAATAATATTCACAGTCTCTTTGGTATCACCATCAATGATGGCAATCTTGCCTGCATCCCTCAGAACCACACCAAAGTAGTTCTCCCAGTTCACGCCCTTAGGTGGCTTGGCAGGCCTGTCCGAAACAGGCACATAAACTTTCCAGGATTCTTTCATCTCCTTCATATTCCACTCAGGGGGCTCAGGCACATCATTCTGAACAAAGCGCGCCATGAGATTGGTTTCTTCAGGCGTCATAAACCCATCTTTACCCCAACCCGGCATACCACCATCTGTGCCTTCATATAGAATCTTTTCTAATGCAGCCAGAGTCTTTTTTCTGGTATTCGCCGGTTCGATATTCTTACCTGTCGCACCCTTTCTCAACGCACCATGACAACCAGAACAACGGTCAAAATAAATATATTGAGCCGTTTTTAACTCATCTTCTGATATTTTAGGAACAGGCTGTAAATCTGCTGCACCTGCAGCCCCCCCGAACGTTAGTAAAAGGCCGGATGCAATAGTTGCTGAAACAGCTGACCGTATGTTCATAAGTCTTCACCTAAATCTGCTTTGTGGAATGACTAAAAATAATCTGCTTAACACAGTCTAAATTCAAAAAATCAATGACCTGCAGAGCGGACTATAGTAAACAGCGATATATCAACCATTAGAGCAATTACAAATTGACAAAAATATCGCTGTAAGTGAAAGTACCTACCATAAAAAATCAGGTTATTAATCCCGTGCAGAAACCAGCAATCATAGGGGTCAGGGCTCTTTTACAAGCCTGTTGTGTTTAAGGGTATTCCTAAATCTTGTCAGAGAAATTTGACTACAACTACTCAAACTAATAACCAAAAAACCATAACTAATCTGGAACGCCAAACCATAGCGCTAACCAATACTTATCCAGCTCTATTATTCTGAAAAATACTTTCCCATTTGAAATAGTTAGATTGGAACTATTGAAAACTATTACCTGCTATCAACATTGGGACAGGTAATTGCCAATGGGAGAATATTCCAAGGTGGTTAGTTCAATCTGAGCACTCAGTAAAACTATAATTTTCTAAGGCCTGACAAGAAAAAAACCGATCCATAGGTAAAAGAACCTATATAGATGCATTGCTGGTGCATCTTGAAAAATGATATAAACTGCGCCTCGTTTGTTGCGGTCGATTTATAGTGCATTTCACGGTATTTACGGACTATGCGTTTCGTGTCCTGATCTATCTGGCACTGGAGCCAGATAGTCGTGTCACCATCAATGATATTGCGGAAAGCTATAGTATTTCCAAGAATCACCTGATGAAGGTTGCAAACCTGCTGGCACAAGCCGGGGTTATTAACTCAAGTCGCGGCTCTAATGGAGGGCTGGAATTAGCCAGGCAAGCAGATAAAATTATGGTTGGAGAAATTGTCCGCCTTACAGAGGATAGTTTTCAGCCGGTAGAGTGCTTCAAAGCTGACAATCAATGCATCATTACCCCAGCATGTGGGTTAAGGGTTGCACTTGGTGATGCTCTACAGGCTTTCAATGAGGTTCTGGATAATTACAGTATTCAGGACCTGATAGGAAAAAAAGTACAGCTAAAAAAATTGTGTAAACGCACATGAATCAGCTGGAGAAACATCATGTTTGAACCCGTTGGTGTGAACGATATGATGGTTGCAGCTATGGCTGGCGCCATGATTGTAATGTTTGGAGCAGCATATGCCTTTGCCTTTGCTTTGAGCAAGCTGAACAAGAAGCGCTGGCTTGCTTTTGCTGCATACGGTTGTTTTGCAGGACTTACTGTGAATGTGCTGATATTAGCCAAATCACTGAATATGAATGGTTTTTGGACGATTGTGGCTATTACGATGCTGGTTGGTTATCTGTTAGCGCCACAAGCGATATGGAAATTGTCTGTCGGAACGCACGAAAGTTCCGACTCAAAGTAAGCTAATGATTAAGGAATGTAGGAGTAGTAAGTAATGGAAACTGTATGGTGGGCTAGTGAGGATCTATGGCGCAAGGTAGCCATCTGGATAACTGCCTTTATGACTGTCGTGCTGATCGTTCTGACTTATGACTCGCTCCACGCAATCACTGCTGGTGGCGAATCAGGTCGGGTTAAGGCATATAGCGTTATTAATAACCGGGTTTATTACAAGTTTGATAAAGAAAGAAACCTTCCGGTACCCGTCATCGGTGACTCGGCACCCCTGTTTGGTAAAACCCTAACTGAAGACGAGGCCTATGCCCTTGTTACTAAGGGTAAAATCACAACTCACGCCAAAAACTGCATGGGCTGTCATACCTTCCTCGGTAACGGTGCCTACTATGCACCAGACCTGACGAAGTCCTGGCTGGATCCAGCCTGGGGCAGCGAAGGCGTACGTGAAGAGCTGATGGTGACCTTTTTAAAGGACCCGGAAACAAATGCACGTGGTTTTGGCAGCGATCGCAAGATGCCTAATCTGAATATTACTGACGAAGAAGCGCACGCAATCGTGGCATACCTGAAATGGTTATCCACCATTGATACCAATGGCTTCCCACGTAATTTCACACCTATTTCGC
This sequence comes from Gammaproteobacteria bacterium, assembly GCA_024229935.1. Lineage (GTDB taxonomy): Bacteria > Pseudomonadota > Gammaproteobacteria > Steroidobacterales. The sequence goes on from JAAERX010000027.1 coordinate 132,576, forward strand.
AGGAGGGTGATCGATGAGCATCGGCACACTAAGTTTTTCACACTTGACCACCGGGCAACAACTGGCGATTAAGTATTACTCTGTGGCAGTCATACTGTTCGCAGCACAGGTTCTGTTTGGGCTACTGGCAGGCTTGCAGTACCTGAGACCTGACTTTCTCTATGAAGTACTGGACTTCAGCGTTAACCGCATGGTGCATGTCAATGCCATGGTGGTCTGGATGCTGTATGGCTTTATGGGCGCTATCTTCTGGCTGGTTGAAGAAGAAGCCGGGGTTGAACTCGTAGGTGCCAAGCTCGCTAACCTGGGCTTCTGGGTACTGACTGCTGCGGTTACCGTAGTGGTACTCGTCTATCTGTTTGTACAGATAGGGCCGGGCACTATGGAGTCACTCTGGTTTATTAATGAAGGGCGTGAGTATATTGAGGCACCACGATGGGCTGATATCGGTATCGTCATCTGCCTGTTGATATTCTTCTATAACATTTCTGCCACTTTCATGAAGGGCAAGTGGAGCGGCATATCCGGCGTCCTGGTTTTGGATCTGGTTGCTGTTGCTGGCCTGTACCTTGCCGGCATGTTCTACATCACTAATACTTCAGTAGAGCAGTACTGGTGGTGGTGGGTCATCCACATGTGGGTAGAGGCAACCTGGGAAGTTCTGGTTGGCTGTATCATGGCATGGGGTCTTATCAAGACTCTGGGCGCAAGCCGCAAGATCGTTACAACCTGGCTCTATATTGAAGTAGCGCTGATGCTTGGCTCCGGTATTCTGGGTCTGGGTCATCACTACTTCTGGATTGGCACACCTGAATACTGGTTCACCGTTGGTGGGTTCTTCTCGGCACTGGAACCGGTACCGCTGGTAGCCATGGTAGTACACGCAGTCTATGACTCGGGCGTGCATCGCTTTAAGAACTCCAATCACCCGGCTCTGGCATGGTTTATTGCACATGCATTCGGCAACTTTTTCGGTGCCGGCGTGTTTGGGTTCATGCACACGCTCCCACAGATCAATCTGTATACGCATGGCTCCCAGTGGAGTTCATCCCACGGTCACCTGGCATTCTTTGGCGCCTATGCCACCATAAACATTGCGATGTTCTATATGGGAATTCAAAAGTGGCGGGGCGATGTCTATATGTCCGCTAACATAGCGCATAGCTGGAGATGGAAATGGGCTCTGTCACTCCTATGCCTGGGTATGACGGGCATGACTATAGCCTTGCTGATATCAGGCTATGAGCAATCCTTTATTGAACGTGCACTTGGCGGAGCTACCTGGGCTGCATATTTCGAAGCACAGCAAACCGCATGGTACGTACAAGGTATGGTCTGGCGTCAGATATGGGGCTATGTGTTTGCTTCCGGACTGGTTCTGCTGATCTGGGATCTGCTTACCATTGGTAAAGGTGATACACGACCCATGTTATTACCCGAACCAGCTGAGCATTAATAGCAAAAAAGATGAAATGATGCTGCGGCTTAGGCCGCAGCATCCTTTAAAATTAGTTTGACTAGCACTGGAGGTGCGAAAGTGAGAATCAGTATTTTTGTAGTCGCGGCAGCGATTGCTATTACAAGTACGTCAGCCATGGCTGGCGATCCTAACCCGGCAAATATTGCCAAAACCGTTTGTGCAGGCTGTCATGGACCAGAGGGTATTAGCACTAACCCACTCTGGCCAAACCTTGCCGGACAAAAAGAACAGTATCTAAGCAAAGCTATCAATGATTACCGTAGTGGTGCCAGAAAAGACCCTGTTATGGGCCCTCTTGCACAGGGATTAAGTGATAGAGATATTGAAGATCTCGCTGCTTACTACTCAAATAAGTAAATTAAAAATCAGCTGCCCTTATTAAATATTGGGCGCTACACTTTAGAAACAAGCATATTGTTACAAAAGCTGGTCAGGTTATTTCCTGACCAGCTTTTTTTATACTGTAAATATCTTAATGCCATATCTTCTAAGGTGCCAAATCAGCTGATTCAACAACAAGGAGACATGAAGCTGTTGCATTGAGGAAGAAGTATTACCTTCTTTCTCAGAATGCTACGGTGGTTTCCTGTGCATTCTGCTTGCGGCGCACTACTGCCAGCGGGTTCATAAAATGCCTATCAGTTGCCACATGCTGAGCTTCCGGATGCCTTGACAGCATCATGGATTTAATAGCCTCACCCTGACCTTTATGGGCATAAATAAGAATTAGATACTTACCAGCATCTATTTCGCCCTGCCAGTGTCTTAGCTTCTGACTCTTTGCACCGATACCCGATAACCCACCTATCCAGGCACCCATTAGTATTGCCACAACAACCAGAAGCAGATAAATAAAAACAGGGATGTCTGGACCAAAGAACTGGGTATACATCAATAGCCCTATACCAATTAGGCCGCCTGCAAAGCCTATAATGGCACCTATAAACCCACCCCGAAGAAGATCAAGTGTCTCAAGATAATTGCTCGAATGAAGCTTTTCCCTCTTGAGACCTGCTTCATCCTTACTGACCACATGCATAAACCATTCATTCACTCCGGCATCATGCAGATCATCTGATATTTGATGCGTGTGATGCAGGGTTGGCGCGAGATAATACAAACATTTCATCACATTGCCCCTTAAATTAGTTACAAGTCAGATTACTTATGTACCCAGGTGCCACTTAATATACCTAAAAAACCACATCCAAAATATACCTGAAAAACACTTGAATACAGCCCGTGTTCCTCTTTAGCATTTAGCTAAAGATATGCATAAACAACTGAATTAAGTGTTGCATAGATTTTCAGGTTTTTAGGACGCAATGCAAAATAAATACAGGTACTAATCGTGGCTGCTGCGAGACAGCATGATCAGTCAACAATAAGCTTTCTGGCCATCATCAATTACGATCACTAAAAACTACGCGCTCTTTCACTAGCCTCCGGATGTGTTGAAAGCAGGCTCATCGCATCAGGGCCACCCTCCTCAAGTTCACCCAAGCGCAAAATAATTGTTGCAAAGCGATTCAATGGAATACCATTTGCCAGTAAATACTCTCTGGCAACTTTGTCTGCTTCATATTCAAACTCACGTGAGTAACCCGCATTTGCCAGTAAAGTTGGAATACCGGCAGCAAAACTAGTTGCCGACGAGGTATCACCCGTTAAAACAATTATTAATCCAGCAACTACCGAATTTTGCAACAAGGAACGTAATGCATGTCGATTACGAATATGCCCTACCTCATGTGCCAGAATAGCCGCCAACTCATCATCATGCTCAGCCAAAGCAACAAGCTCATCAGTAATAACTATAGTTCCACCTGGTAATGCCAGTGCATTAGCACCCAGTCTCTGCCCCTTTCTGAAGACAAGCTGATACCGATAATTTTCTGTAACACCTACCGTTTCAACAACCGAAATAAATACGGTCATTAACTGCAACTGCCTTTGCATATCAAGTTCACTGGGTGCCAGCATATGACCATCCAGCATGGCCAGACCTTCTATGCCAATAGCATCATCAACCTCAAGTGGCAACATATTAGCAACTAGTTGAGCCCCCTTTGGCACCCCCCAGACATACCCTACCCAGCCCAAGGCCAGTGTAAGCAGGAGTGCCAAAAGGGCAAAAGACCAGCGTGACTCCAGTTTATGAAGCCACTGACTCCGCCCGGTTGAATTAGTCAACTGAGTATAGAAAGCTCCACTATCAGCTATTTCCAGATGAGCACCATCCGGTAATTCGACCCGCGCCGGCTGACTGCCAAGCTGCTCTGAAATATCAACATCTTCAAGGCGAAAACGTGAAAGTGTGCTGAACTCCTGCAAGACAATATAACCAGGTACAGTCAGCTTGACCGTAACATTACGTCGCTGGGCCGTTTTCCCATCATATAAATATGCAGACAGTGTGGTCATAAACCAATATCCACATCAAATACATCACCAATTTCCTCGCCCAGTGAAGAAACCTCGGTTAACTGACCTGAAACTACATCATCTAGACTACCTGACACATCAACCCAGGTATGATTCAACTGGTATCTGAAAATACGCATCTGCGCCCATGGCACCAGCAAACCAAGTGACAGAACAATCACAACAATATTGCTAAGATAAATACCCAGCATTCCTGTCAGGGACCAGTCACAACCCAGCTTATGGACTTCACCAGTAGAAAGTTCTGCGCGAATGGATGTTCCATTTGTCGTTGCACGAAGAATGTAAGCTTTAATAAACTGAAGTACTACGTAATAAAATAATCCAAATATAAGAAATGGTAATGCAACCATTAAATTAAATGACATATCGAGCTTACCCTGAGCAGCCATTCCTGAAGTGTAGGCAAACAACCCCATAGGAATAAGCACAAAAATACCCAGCAACGCTCCAAGCGCATAACCCGTATAGAATTTTTTGCTACTTAAATTAAGCCTGAAGATCAAATTGCCAAAATTAGTATTATCTACAAGCATACGGTTACGTTGAAAATGCGCAAAAGGGATAGCAAGCCCCAACGTCATCACCGATAAAAGCCCATAAAGCAAAATAACCTTGATAGCCTCACCATATACAGGGTTGAATGAAAATTTTATATTTCTGTAAGCCGTATAGCGCATATTAAACATACGTGATCGAACGATCACCCAGGGCGTCACCAAACTAAGCAGCAGAATTATTGCACCGCTAAGCAGTGGTACAAAATAATCTGCAGTTAAATAAATAACCAATAATGCCAGTGCAATTAAACGACCACGCAGAATGACCAAGGGTCTGGCCGTATAGTCGAAGTGACTGCCTGCTAGCTCCAGGTTACCGTAGATATAACAATTCTTTCTGACCTTGGCCCAGGCAGAATAAATACCCAGAGTCAGTATGGTTAATAAAAGATTAACAATCCATATCCGAAAATATTCACCGGCTTGGCCATTAAACTGCAGCCATTCTCGTTGCAACTGAACTGATTCCGGCCTAGTCAGTGCTGACTGATCAGTTTTGCGATCCATAGGTCTACATACCCTGTAATCTATTTGCAGCCCCCATGACCTTTCAGTCTATACCATAAAAAACATTAACTACCTGCCCACATGCGGCGCAACACCCCATCTTTAACAACAAACTGATGCCACATCGCACCAACAACATGCAAGCCAAGTATGGCTGCCCCAACCCTCCAGCAATAACGATGGACCCCGGCAAAAAATTCATAGCTGAAAAAAGCACCTTCTGATGCCTGCGGGACAATACCTGGAACACTATTCCACCCAAAGAAGAAAATGGGAAATTCACCTTCATACGCCGACAAAGATGCCCAGCCTGAAAATGGGTAAATAAACAACAGCAGATAAAGAGATATATGGGTCAAATGTGCAAGCCAGCGTTGATAACTCACAAGATTTACAGGAAGCCCTGGGGTTGGATGACTCATTCGCCAACCAAAACGTGCAAAGCTGATACCAAGAATGAGAAAGCCCAGGGTGTGATGCAGCAATGAAGTTCGCATAACCCAGGTATCATCAGTATAGGTTTCTGCATATACCTCATATACCTCTACCATCCAAAAACCCAACGGAATCTGGACAATAATTAAGATCAGCGTAAGCCAGTGAAAGCTCCTGGCAAGACGACTCCAACCCGGCACTGGCGCTTCTCTGAGTACAGCCATCCTATCTACACACCAAGTACAAGCTGATAAATAAATCCCTTCTTATTTAGCATAATCCAACCCCCCTCAGGGATGGCTATAGATTTATAGGGTCATCTGACCTTGAATCTGCAGCATAGCTATAGAGGTGACCAGAGGTTTTTGGTGCTGCATCCATTTTTTAAGTATTTGTACGTAGGTTTGGCGCTGCTATAACCATCTCAAGCAATTATTTGCATGTGCATCAGTTATTTAGCAAGACACACACTTGTAGATAATTTACTTGTCACTGGGCAGATACATCAGTAAAATAAAGATGCGAAAACAGGCTCCCTAAGAGGCTGAATGTTTCACACAATAATAAGAACTAATTCACACAATAATAAGAACTAAACAGATATAAGATCCTAGAACTAAAACTATAAGGATTTATACCATTGAAAATATTTAAGGCCACTGTAAAAAGCTTTGTGTTTGCGTTTATATTATTTGCAGGTTATCTCACATTTGCGGGTCTTGACCCTCAGGCAAAAGAAGCAGCCGAATCTGTTTTCAATGAAGATAAGAAGAGTTACCCGGAAAAAAACCTGGCCACCATCAAAGAACCGGTTTTTTCTGTTGAAACTACCGGCTAGTAAATCAATATAAAAACCTAGCGACACTTTACCCGAGCTGACTTTGGGCTTGCGCATTACAAACAAGCAATATTTTTATCTAATCCCTAACTTTAACCACAATCTTGCCTACCGCATGCTCTGTCTGACTTTTGAGATGGGCTTTTTTAATCTCATCAAGTGAAAAAACACTGTCAATGACCGGTCGCAACTGACCCTCATTAATCCAGTCTGCAAGTATCTGCAAATCTGCCGCCGTGGGTGTCCAGGCCACAAAATACCCCTTACCTGGCTCCCACTCTGTTTGCCCTGGTATAAAAAAATCAATATTTGGAACCGGCACCAAGGTTAGATAAGTGCCATCAGTCTTAAGGGCCTGTCTGGCCTCTTCATATGTTCGTACCCCCACGGTGTCATAAACAATATCGTAGGGTTCACCTGTCTGCAGTGCATCTTTCTTGTTGTAATCAATGACTGCATCCGCTCCAAGTGAAGCAACAAGGTCCATATTTTTTTCGCTACATACACCGGTTACATGTGCACCCATGTTTTTAGCAATCTGCACCGCCAGTGTACCTACACCACCCGATGCGCCAATAACCAGCACTCGCTGATCTGGCTGCAAATTTGCACAGCTACGTAAACCATTAATTGCCGTCAAGCCTACCAGTGGTATAGAAGCCGCTTCCTCATGACTTAATTTAGACGGCTTGGGTACTACTGTGCGGGTATTTAGTTCTGCAAACTCAGCATAGCAACGACCAGTACTAACATCCGAGCGGGCAAAAACCTCATCACCCACCTTAAAATCTGTGACACCCTCACCCACCTCAGCTACTACACCTGAGCAATCCCACCCAAGGATCATTGGAAAATCATCTCCATAGCGCATTGCCATGGTGCCCTCACGCATCTTCCAGTCTATCGGGTTGATATTGGTGGCATAAACTTCAACAAGTACTTGTCCTGCTCCTATAGCAGGCATGGGTATGTCCCTAACCTGCATTACATCAACTGACCCAAACTCATCCAATACAGCAGCTTTCATTATTATTCTCCCATACTCTAAGGTGCCTGCTGAACCTACATGAGCATAACCTGCAACAGGTCAAGTACCAAGTCACCTAAGGAATCTGTAGACAAGCAGACACGCCAAGCCCAAATAAGCTAATGTGTATGACAAAATCAGAGTTAATAATATATTGTTTAAGCGAGGCACATCATCATGTCCGACCCAAAGCAACCTGAAAATAAAAGTCAGCTCGACCGCCGCATGTTCCTTGCTGCTGGCACAGGAATTGCGGCATTAACTGCAGGTTGCTCTTCACTTGCCAACCAGAACAAAACACCTGCTCCAGGCATAGTGGCTTCTGGTGATGTACCCACAGCACCATTTGATTCAATTCGTGATTACATGGCAGCAATGGAAGCACACGGGTTACTTATGCGCTTCCCAGAAATTGATCAGGATAAATATGAAGCTACAGGGCTTTTCTTTAAAGCTACTGATCTCTTTGGCATGTATGGCACACCCGCCATGATATTTGAGAGAATAAAAATCAATGGTCAATGGGTTCAGGGGCCTGTTATGGTCAACACTCAGGGTCACTGGAATGCTGACAGTATTGCCTTTGGTCTGAAACCAGAACCACGAGAGCATTATAAAAATTATCGTGCTGTCAAAACTAAGATGAAAAAAATGCTGGCCACTAACAACGGTCGCTACCCTGAGATACCACCCAATGAAGTCACGCGTGATACTGCACCCTGTAAAGAAGTAACGCTGGAAGGCGATGATATAGACCTGACCAAATTTGCTTTTCTCCAGACCAATCCAGCAGATGATGGTCGCTATATTAATACTGCATCAATCTTCACCTCTGACCCGGAAATGGGCGGTAACTATGGCACCTACCGATGTGCCCTGCGTGGCCCCAGACACCTTGGCTTTAACCCGGAGCCTAACCAGACCGGCAATAAGATGATGATGGCCGCCAAAGAACGCGGTGAAAAATCTGCCAAAATTGCACTGGTGCTTGGGCAGGATCCAATAGTCTGGATGATCAGCGGAAGTCGTATCGCACCACGTTTCGGACCCAAGCCCAAACCTGTAGATGAACTTGCAATTGCAGGCGGTTTACGCGGGAAAGCTATGGATGTTGTCAGATGTGACACCAATGACATGCTGGTGCCGGCCCACTGCGAAATGGTGATTGAAGGTGAAGTACCACTTGATGACGCCTCAATGGAGCCGGAAGGTCCTTTTGGCGAGATGTTTGGCTACCTCGGGCCTAGGAAGAAGTCTAACTTTGTGATTAATGTAACCAGAGTTACCCACCGCACTAAACCATGGCTTATGAATGCTTTTACAGGCATGCAGCGAGGCATGCTGACTGCACCTATGGATGCCTTGTATGAAGTCTTTCTGAAAAAACTCGTCCCAGGGATAGTTGAATACCAAACCCCACAGTACTGCATGGGTGTTGTCTTTATGAGCATAGACAAAACCAAACCAGGGGAAGGGCTCAAATCCGGCAGAACAATTGCAAAAAGCAATCCTATTGCCAAGGTGGTAGTAGTAGTGGATAAGGACATCAACATACTCAACCCAATTGAAATGCTGATGACTATAGGTTCACGCTGGCAACCCTACCCCGCTACATTAATTATAGAAGAAGCCTTTGGCCTGATGACAGATCCAAGTCAGGTTGAAAACCGGAAAACCAGTAAGATTGTGATTGATGCAACAATGCAGTGGCCTGAAGAAGGTGGCCAGGAAGAATTCCCGTTACGTAATCGTACTCTCCTTGAGCAAGGTGAACCCGATATTTGGGAAATCGTGGACAGTAAATTTGGTGAAACACTAAGGAACTGGAAGGAAGTCTAAGCATCCTTGTTTAGACAAAGATAAGTGTGCGTCCACATTGCACCCTTACAAGGGTAAAGCAACACCCAAAAAAATCAGGCTTGAGCAGCTTCTGGTACAGGCAGCTCCGGGAGCTTTACCTCATGATTTTCACTAAGGAGGTAATCATTAAATACATGTTCTGCGGTTAATATCTGATAACTACCATCAGGTAATTGATTGGTCGTATCTTTTAACCGGTAGGTATTTGAACCGCAGGTCCAGACATTATGCTGACCAAAGTGATAGCAAATGCAAACTTTATCCATCACTGACAATTTCTTGCCATTCTCATCATTATCTGTTGCATGATAAGCATCCACATATAAGCATGTGCCTTTAGTACTTAGCGTGTAACCAAGCGGCTCGCACTGTGGCTTAACATTGGCCCCAATAGCAGGACTATTTTTGAGCATGCGCATCAGATAACCCGTTGCTGACAAGCTATTGACCACAATATCCTCTTCACCAGCCGCAAAATACTGCTGTTTAACTGCCGGTGGCAAGCCACACTCCTTAGTTACAGTAAAACGCGTAGCAACCTGCACTGCACCACAACCCATTTCCATATACTCAACTGCATCGGTACCAGTGAATACACCACCTGCAGGAATAACTGCAACATCAAGTTTCTCATTACGAACATATTCAAGAACTTCAGGCACAATCTTTTTCAGGTCATAATCTGCCCAGTCTTCACCAAAGCCCAAGTGACCACCGGCAAGTGGACCCTCAACAATAGCGTAATCAGGCAGACGGTCCAGTTTTACAGCACCCCGAATAAATATTTTCAGGGCACGCACACTGGAAATGATGATGCCAATCTTAACGTCACGAAACCGAGGATGATCCTTTATAAGTTTCAAAGTACCGTTATGTAGCCCAGCTGACAGAGTTATACCATCAATACCTGCATCCAACGCTGCTTTCAGGCGCATACCCAATGTATCTGCTGCTGCACCCATAGTCAGTTTTTCCATTACATTAATGAATAAACCACCATCACCTTCCTTACGCTCAACAGCAGCTGAGACAACCTTTAGTGTTGCGCTATATAACTCATCAAGATTGAACTTGATTTGAGTCTTATCAATATTGTCTCGATTAAACTTGTAACGCCCGGACTTAGTCTTAGTAAAATGTGTTTTAAATTTTCGGTCAGAAACAAAGGGTGTCATGGCATCAGAAAGATGTCCTATACCACCCAAACGGCATGCCTCCAAGGCCAACTCAGCCGTCGAAATATCCACACCCATCCCCCCCACCATGATGGGCAGGTATTCATCGCTGCCAAGACGCAGGCGAAAGTCATTTAAAACAGTCATCTAAACTCTTTATAATTGCCACAAGGATGCTGGCAGCTATTACGCATAATCATGATTTGGCCGGGAAAACGGCCCGGAAAGCGTTAATATGCCACAAAGTGACTTTGCGCGCCTTGATTTTAAGTATGGCCTGATCAGAATCAATACCCTCTGAACCTACTGCAACACATTGTTTCATAAAACTAATTAGACAACATTCCCATGTATTTAAAGGATAAGACTTGGATACTGACACGTAGAGAATTACTTGCCACAAGCGCAGGCAATGGGATTTGCCTGGGATTGGGGCTAAATCCGGCCGCCAACGCACAAACCGGACAAATAATTCTGAAACCAATTCCATCAACTGGTGAGCTCCTGCCCGTTATAGGCTTGGGCACCAATCGCTGGGTTGCTGATGGTGACAAGAATACGACAACTGCACTCAAATCCACACTGACAACCTTCAGCAACCTGGGTGGCCGCGTTATTGATACAGCACCCGCATATAGAAGCTCTGAGTCTGCGCTGGGTGAACTGATTGCTGATATTGGCATTCGTAATGCATTCTTTCTGGCAACCAAAGTAGACAAGGAGGATTCCGTTGACGGTGTAATGCGCATGGAAAACTCCAGGCTCAATTTGCAAACAGAACAATTGGACCTCATGCAGGTACATAATCTCCGCGGTGCAGAAACACAGCTACGCAGTATGCTTATCTGGAAAGCCACAGAACGAGTTCGCTACATAGGCATTACGACATCACGTACTAACCAGTTTGCAAAAATGGAACGACTGATGAAGCGCTACCCACTGGATTTTATACAACTAAATTACTCAGTTGTTGAACGAGAAGCAGAAAAGCGTTTACTACCACTTGCTCAAGAAAGAAAAATTGGTGTCATGGTCAACCTTCCCTTCCACCGTGGCCGACTTTTTGCAGCTGTAAAAGATAAGCCTTTACCCAAATGGAGTTCCGAATTTGATTGCAGTAGCTGGGCACAGTTCTTCTTAAAGTATGTGGTATCGCATCCTGCAGTTACATGCACTATCCCTGGGATGACCAAGGCCAAACATGCAGAAGACAATATGGGTGCCTGCTACGGGAAACTGCCTGATGAGGCTCAGCGTAAACGTATGGCCGCAATATTTAAGGCTACCTAATTCTTTTACTTCTAGTTTTTAGTAGATTCAACCACTCCATCTACCCAGTCAGGACGACCTGGGGCTATACCACCATGCAGTGCCACACCTTTCTGTGGCTTTGATGTCCAGAGCTCTTCCGAAAAACGTGGGATGGCCATAGCAGCAACCGGAAAACATTCCACCATCTGACCTACACCTACCGGCATACCTGTAAGCGCATAACAAAAGAAATCACGCTCTGTAATATGCCAAAAACCGGTTAATCCTTTTATATTACTCGCAATTGAACCATCCGTTTTGTTATAGACATCAAAACGCAGTTCCTCACCAGCGCTTTCATTAACCCAGCGATAACGCACAGTGTTATACATCAGATGATTCCAGAAACTAGGAAATCGCTCAGAAGGCGGCAAAGAACGATCAGCCTGATTTGCTGTAAATGCCGTTGCCGGACGCGGCCAGTCTACAGCCCCAGTTTCAATAAGCATAAATGAAATCAGATCCAGCCTATCTGCAGCAGGAACTGGCTCAGGAATACCCATAATATTACCTGGCAGATAACCCTTAGGGTCAGCCAACCAGTTATTTAACCGGTCTGCCGACCACTCAAATTGTTCCTTTGTGAGGGTTGCAGAATAAGCAAAACCTGGCTTTGAACCAGCCTGGCGCTCAAACACACCCCAGAGATTAGGTCCGGCAATATCAGCACCATCATCACTCAAAGTATGACATGCACTACAACGCCCCTGGAAAGTCTGTTTGCCCTTCATATAATCTGCTGCCTTAAGCATATCCATAGTTAGGGTTTCCTGGGCAAAAATAACACCACAACCCAATACCAAACTTACAAACAAAAGAAACCTCATAATTAACTACCTGTCACCAGATTATTTGTCGTTCTATTGACCATCGTCCCAGGGTGCCGAACGAGCCGGATCAATTGCCGCGAGCGTTTTACCAATCGTCCGGTCATCATCAAGCACACCAACAATTAATGGTGCAAGATCCTGACGGTTTATAAAGCCCATTGTCATTGGGTCTTCACTCAAAATACCACCACCAGTACCTGTTCCAGGTGGCAGACCACCCGGGCGAATAATTGTGTAATCCAGGCTACTAGCCTGCAGATGCTCTTCAGCCCGAGTTTTTAAAGGCAATATTTTTGATAATGCCAATCGTGAAACTAATGGAGCAGCATCATGACTATTACCTGCACCAACCGTACTGATCATAATCACTCGCTTAATACCAACCATGCCAGCTGCATCAAAAATATTGGCATTACCTATATAATCCGGCATCACTTCACCAAAACCACCTATAGTGGTTATCACAGCATCAAACTCACCCTGTTTTAGGCCCGCCAGTACAGAATCAGCATCTAGCGCATCCCCAACAATAAAGTCGACACCTAAAGGCTCAAGATAACTACGATCTGATGTAGCCCGAACAAAGGCTGTAACCTTATCACCACGAGCAACCAGGACCTTGGTAATCTCCAGCCCAAGGTTACCACTGGCCCCAAATACCAGAACATGCAGACCGCCCGTGGTTATTGGTGGCTCCAGAGTGAATGTCTCCTCCGGCACATTTGGCCGCAAAGTAACCACCACCCAGATCACCACCACAGCAAGCAACAGGGCAATAGCACCAAGAATTTTTAATAACAGCTTCATTCAAAACTCCTAAAAGTAAAATATTTCTGCATAATCCAAATAAAGTAAACAAGCCTGACCAACTATGCCAAATTAATCAATTACTCAGCCAGATATGTGAGAAATCTGTGCTAATTATGCAGTCCACCTAGTGAACAACAAGACTGCTGGCATACTATATATAAAATAGTAATCAGCTTACATCCCTGGAATGCTTATAGATAAAGGCCTAGAAGAACATGAGGGTAATGAGCAACAATTCCACACACGTATATTATAAGTATTTTCCAAACTGCCCAAAGACCCCCCATCTTTCCATTATTAGCTCACTATTTTTTCATACAAACAAAAAACAAGCAGGCAGACTTAATCATGTTTATTAATTTTTGGTATCCCATCGCTGCCAGCGATGAAGTTACAAATAAAGAGCCTCACCGTGCCGAAGTGCTTGGCTTAAAACTAGTTACCTACAGGGACAGTGAAGGAAATGCACATGTTCTGGCTGACACCTGTACCCATCGTGGAGCCTCTTTGGGCAAAGGCTGGGTCAAGGAAGACTGCGTAGTATGCCCCTACCACGGCTGGGAATTTGATAAAGATGGTCAATGCACAAAGATTCCTTCTCTATCTGCAGATGAAAACGTTCCTGCTCGTGCCAAGGTAGACAGCTACCCGGTACAGGAAAAATACGACATCGTATTTGCATTCCTGGGTGACCTGCCTGAAGAAGAACGCCCACCACTGGTAGAAGTACCCGAGTGGGGTCAGGAAGGCTGGCGCGCTAACCGACTGCTTGTTTTTGAGGTACCCACCTTCTATGAACGCTCAATAGAAAATGGCCTGGATCCATCACACAATGCCTTTGTACATCCAGCACAGGGCTCTCCAGTCATGCAGGAACATCTGGCTCGCCAACCACTGGAGATGGAAGACATCCCCTGGGGCAGCAAGTTCATGATGACCTTTGATAACAAGGAAACTGGCACCGAAGCGCTAGGAGACCCAACCACCATCGAGCCAACAGAAGTAAATGCCGGCTCCGGTTTTGTTGGCCCTAATCAGATGATTACCTGGATTAATTTCTCTGAGAAGAACAAGTTCAGTCAGTACTTTTTTGAAGCCCCGGTCAATGAAAACCTGACCCGTGTATTCTTTGTGAACATGCGATCATGGCTGCTGGAACCTGAGATGGATGAGCGGTTAACCAAAGTAAATGCCGCTGTTGCAAAGGAAGATATCGATGTCCTGCGTGAACTTGATCCAGTGCGTACACCACCTACCGCAAGTGAGGAGGTGCTGATCCGTTCTGATGGTGCAGTATCACGTTACCGTCAGGGTCTGCAGGAATGGACAGAAAAGGGCTGGCGCATCGACATTAAATCGTTACGTGAACAACGGGGTGACCGTGCTTTTGCCATCCCATGTCCTTCACGCAGAACTTCCAAAAACTGGGTACAAAAAACCATACCACTGGTATCTAAAGACTAATTATTCTTACATCTCTATTTGCCGGGAAGCCTGACCAGGCTTCCCGGCTTTTTTTTGCCCAAATTTATGCCTAAACAACCAGTCATGCTTTAATAGCAGCCTATGTCAGAAAAGAAACACAAGCTAAAGATCCTGTTACTACAAATTCGGAATCAAACACAGGTAAGACAGGAAGAACTCGCCAGTTTTATAGCCTACAGCGGACTACAGGCACATCAATTTGATGTTCTGAATGTCTTTGATACACCAGAGTTTAATAGCAACATAATTGAGGGTTATGACGCATTATTTGTTGGCGGCGCAAGCGAAGCCAGTGTTCTGGAGCCCGATACCTACAATTTTGTAAACCCATCTATACGGTTACTACAACACTGCATTAACAATACATTCCCTGTGTTTGCCTCCTGCTTTGGGTTTCAGCTTGCCATACTTGCACTTGGCGGAACGATTATTCGCGATCTGGCTGACTTTGAAATGGGCACCCCGCCTATATTACTTACAGATGAAGCGGCCAGTGACACTCTCTTTCATGATGTAGCTGACAAGTTCCCTGCTGTTAGCGTACATAAGGAACGTGCAATTGAGCTACCGAAACAATGTCAGCTACTGGCCTATACCGAAGCCTGCATACATGCATTTAAAGTCATTAATAAACCATTCTGGGGCTTTCAATTCCACCCGGAGGTAAATCGAGCTACGCTGATAGAGCGCCTGACTATTTTCAAAAATCACTACACAGATGGTGATGACCATCTGGAAAAGGTTTTGCAGGCAGCTTTAGAAACACCTGAATCAAACAGACTCGTTAAGAAATTTATTGACAGAGTTCTTTTGGCAAAAACCTGAATTAACCGTAAGGATTAAACCCACCATTACCATCTACCTTCTTTCCATACCTATTAGCAACACTATCATCATTCCTTGCCTCACCCAGTTTCTTCAGTTGCTCCTCCGTTAGAATAGGATGAAGTTCAGTATGGATGGGTTCACCTGCTGCATCGACACGCAACCTTGACTCATGGGAAACATCTTTTGCCTGATCCTCTGTTGGTGGCTTAAGGCCCGGTGAACCAACAATTTCCAGATCATCATTTTCAAGACTTCTGATCATCGCAGTTGTACTACCGTGCACCTCATCAGACTCATTCCACTCCCACATATTTTCCTCAGGTTCGTCAGTCGTGATAGGGACTGCATCATTACCAATGTGCAGTGTATGCATGATTTTTGTGATCGCAGTAGACATAATTCTCCGAAAATAAACAGACTATCTATACTTTACAGTCATAGCAGCTGCATTACCGCCAACCAGGTCACAGGATCAGAAACTGGCTGTTCGGCATTATCTTAATTACTTCCCAGCTGTGAAAAAATGGCCAGAGACCCTATTACCTTTCAATTGAAAGGTAATTACCTGAAGATACCTCATCTGATGCTAAGTGACATAAAGTCAGACACAGTTCTATAATCAGTTCTGCCCTTACAGGCAATATACCTGTAAGGGCATTCATAACTCCGACCACAGAACAGGGAAGATTTGATGAGCCGACAGACCTTACTACTGGGCATCTGGATACTCTCATCTCTGATTGCAGCACTTTTATCTCTGGAATTTACACATGCCACTTATCTGGACGGCGTCTGGCATCCAGTTGGTAATGACTCTTTCTACCATGCAAGACGCATACTTGATGCAGTTAATTCACCACGGGGGTTCTACCAGTTTGATGAAATGATTCATGCACCACAAGGCAGTTGGCTGACCTGGCCTTGGGCGTATGACTGGATTATGGCGAAATTTGTACAGTTCTGGCAATTTTTCAGCCCAAGCACCGACAGCATGCACATCATCACCCATACTGCGGTGTACTGGATCTTTGTAAATGCGGCAATACTGTTAGGCATCACTATCATACTTAACCTGCCAACCAGTCTATCTGCTTTGGTATTACTGGGTTTTGCCCTGTCACCTCTGACACAAAACCTGCATGGCGTAGGACTGATTGACCACCACTATATTGAATACACTTTTGTATTGCTTACTGTTTTAAATGGGCTGGCTTGGTTTAAGAAACCTGATAAAACAGGTCATGCCATCGCACTGGGCATTACACTGGGTATTGCACCGGCATTTCATACCGGGTTATTTATTTTGCAGGCGCCAGTTCTACTGACACTTGCTTTGCTATGGGTGCAAAATAAGCTGCCACCTAGCAATACAATGCTTGCTCTGACCTACTCTCTCTTGCTTGGGATGCTGGCAGCATTACTACCATCTGAACCCTTTCAACAGGGCATGTTTAAATTTTCAATTTTATCATGGTTCCACCTGTACATTGCTGCAACTTCGACCCTGTTTATTGCCAGCATGTCCCGGTTTCAGTTTAGTATAAAAACATTACTCAGTTTTATTCTACTGGCTGTCATGCTGCTCATACCTATATGGGAAGACACCATCGGTGGTGCAGCATTTATTTCCAAAGACATTCCATTACTGAGTGCTATCTCAGAGGCTAAGAGCCCGTACTCAATGATGTTAGGCAGTGAAGGGTTCACAAAAATCATTGGTTACTACTCATTATTTGGCCTGATAGCTCCTTTGCTAATACCGTTATTTATTTACCTGGCATGGAAGAAACGCTCAGGCAAATATATTTTTCTTTGCATCATGGTGACATTCGGCATCAGCTTATTACTGACTCAATTCAGGCTCAATTACTTTGGCAGCTTTGCAATATTTCTTGGCTGGGCTTTTCTGCTTAACGAGAAATTTAGTTTTATCAGCCGGAAACCACTGATAAGCTTTCTACTTGGCTTGATTATTATGTTCGGCGCCTTCGCACCAGGATCCTTTGATGTCCTGTTCATGCGTTACTATCTGACATGGGATGACAGATATAAAGATTCAATACCTTTATTTGAAAGGTTAAAAGAAAAATGTGATGAGAGCCCAGGCATAGTTCTTGTTGACAATAATTATGGGCATATCCTTCGTTTTCATACGGAGTGCAGTGTTATAGCTAATAACTTTCTCATGACCAAACAGCATGTTGATAAAATCCGCGAAATGTGGCGCTACCTTGAGATGTCACCGGAAGAACTGTTAGAGAATAAACCCAATGAGATGCGCTATGTATTTGCACGCTTGAGCAATTACATGGCTCGATTAGATGATGGAAGAACCGGCCTGACTACAGAAGAATACCTGGAAGAAAATAATCTGCGCTTGATATTTGAGCTAAATACTCGCAATGATTTACCTGATCGTTACAAACTCATCGCACAAGTGCCACTCGATAAAAAACGTGGCTTTATGCGCGCACGTGTCTTTGAAATACTTCCAAAAACACCTGTAAACAATCCGGAATAGACTCACCACTTACAAGGATCAGAGTATGCACTGGTTATTACATCATCTGTCAGCCTTTTTATACTCACTATAAATACTGCAAGCTCTCACCATACTCAGGTTTGACCAATGCAGTAACATGCAGATATTCATACGTATCCACTAATCTATCTGAAGCTAATGCATCAAGAGATATTCTCAGACTAAAATAAAACCGCACAGGACCAGCCAGCTACAGGTCAAGATTTTGCCTGAAATTATTCATTCGCCTATTTTGTCCAACTGAGCTATATACTTACCCACATGAAAATACCTGTTATAAGTGCAGTAATAATTATTCTGCTTGGCCTTATGAGCGGCATTTACTATATGGTTGGGCGGTCCTACGAACTAACCAATACAGTTGTATTATCTGGCCCCTACCAGCCCCCTGAACAAACCCAGGCCTTTCATCAGCAATTATTCATAGCTGACATGCATGCTGATACATTCACCTTCGTGGATTCCTTCATGCAGCGTAAGGACTATGCACACCTTGATTACCCCCGGGCTCAAGATGGTGGCTTGAACCTGCTCACCATGGCCATTGCTACTGAAGTACCACTTTCAATGGTCAAACGCTCACCAGAAGGGGTTAAACGTGGCACTAATCTGATTCAGGTTGGCGCTATAGCCGGACTTGAACCTATTAGTAACTGGAGCTCAAATTATGCCCGTGGGCTATGGGTAATCAATAATATTAAAGAGACTGTAGCAAATAACCCTAACGAATTATTACTGGTTACTCACCGTGAAGATATTACAGAACTACTAATGGAGCATGAACTTGAACCTAACAAACGCATGGGCCTGCTTTTGGCAGTTGAAGGTGGCCACCTGCTAGAAGGCAACCTGGATCGATTAGATCATGTATACAATCTGGGCGTGCGGATGTTAAGCCTGACCCATGCATTTGATAATGATTACGGCGGAGCATCCGAAGGCGTTGAGCAGTATGGGCTTACAGAAACCGGTAAAGCTCTACTCGAAAGAATGACAGAGCTTGGCATCATTATTGATATTGCCCATGCATCTCCTGCACTGGTCAATGACTTGCTAATTGAGGCAAAAAATCCAATCGTTTATTCACACGGAGGGGTGCAAGGGACATGTAATATCAACCGGAACCTTCCTGATAACTTACTTGGGAAAATCCAGGCCAATGGCGGCCTTATTGCTATCGGACTGTGGGATCGCGTGCTTTGTGGCAATACTCTAAATGATGTTGCTGCCACTATGCGCTATATCGCTGACAAAATTGGTACAGAACATCTTGCGCTTGGCTCCGACTTTGATGGCGGCGTTAAAACCATTACAGATTCTAGTGGCATGCCACTACTCACTGAAGCTCTACTGAAAAATGGTTTTAGCAAAGCTGAAGTACGTGCCATCATGGGTGGAAATTATGCCAACCTTCTAATGAAACAATTACCTGCAAGGGAACCTCAACTAAGCGAGTAAACTTGCAAACTTAGCGGGAAACGAAATCAGCTAAGAAACTAATGACCGACACCAGAGCTATATTCATACGCCCCCTATAAGTAACAGACAATAAAAAAGGCCCCAAAGAGAGCCCTAATCAACAACAAAGATGCATGCGCGGCTTATTTGAATCACGAGCACAAATACTCATTTACGTCCTAACAGACAGCACTCTTCGAGAAAACGAACGGTTTCACCGCTCTAAAATTCACTCATTCAATCACATGTAAGATTGGCGGAGAAGGAGGGATTCGAACCCTCGATGGGCTTTTGACCCATACTCCCTTAGCAGGGGAGCGCTTTCGACCACTCAGCCACTTCTCCATAAACTGTATTTTAACCGCACAAATATATCGTCGCCCTGTACGGGGCGCTAAAGATACAGCAATTTGAACGCAGACTAAATGACTATCTGGCTGATAGCCCTAATTACATGCAAACAGGCCTACTCGCTGACAGCTCTATGATGGCCGTTATGACCATTGTGACTGCGAGCGGAACTGCGGTCAGGACCTTCCTGCTCCTCATCCTTGATTCGCTTGTAAATTTCTTCCCGATGCACACTTACTTCACGTGGGGCTTTTACACCAAGGCGTACCTGATTCCCCTTTACCCCAAGAACCGTTACATCAATATCATTACCGATAACAACTGTTTCGCCGACTCGTCTTGTCAAGATCAGCATGGCTGTCTCCTCCCCTGTCCTTGTTATTTTTTTCATCCATGTATGTGCGCAGAAACACAGACATCAGGCTTTATATGCCGCAGCGAAACCCCTGAGCTTGTCCGACGCAGGGTAAGTCGGACCGGGGAAGGAACCATGGCTTTTTATTGTTTTAGCTTAATGACTTACGTGTCCCAGCTGCTACCTTCTCATATAAGCCAAGCAACGTCCAATGTGCGTATGAGGCCTGCTCAGGAAAAATCCAGGCTGCAGGAAAGTTTCAATCAAAAAACAAACACTTATGTGACTTCAGCGGCTCTAGACACTAGCTGCTTCTGGACTCAATCCAAGCTCCCACACCTGCCAGAGCCTTATCCAGTGCTGCAGGATTATCACCACCAGCCTGGGCAAAATCGGGTCGGCCACCACCCTTGCCACCCACCTGCCCGGCAACTTCACGAATTAAATCACCCGCCTTGACCCGGTCAGTGATATTTTTACTTACCCCTGCAGCCAACCGAACTTTGCCATCTGCAGTTGCCGCACCCAGCACTACAACAGCCGTACCCAATTTATCTTTCATGCGGTCTACCGTATCACGCAGCGAGCCAGCATCTGTATCATCATCCATCCGGGCAGCAAGTACCTGGATGCCATTAATTTCCTGCACAGCATCTGCAAGACCCTGACCAGCCGCACCTGCAATTTTACTGCGCAGGCTTTTAAGCTCTTTTTCAAGTGCCTTATTATTATCAACCAGCTGGCCAACCTTGGCTTTAACCTCTGTGCGCGAAGCTTTCAGCACGCCACCAATAGAATCCAAGACTGATTCATACCAACGTACTGAACTTAATGCTTGCTCACCAGTAATGGCTTCTATACGTCTAACACCTGAGGCAATTCCAGTTTCAGACGCTATACGAAATAATCCGATATCACCAGCACGTTGCACATGCGTACCCCCGCAAAGCTCAACGGAGAAATCACCAATCTGCAAAACTCTGACTTCATCACCGTACTTCTCACCAAATAAGGCAACAGCACCCGATGCAACAGCATCATCATAAGCCATTAACCGGGTATCGGCAGATTCATTGTGACGAATCTGAGCGTTAACCAGGTCTTCAATCTCAAGCAATTCTTCAGCACTGACTGCCTGATTATGAGAAAAATCAAAACGCAGTTTATCCGGCCCCACAAGTGAACCTTTCTGAGCAACATGCTTGCCCAATACCTGACGTAATGCGGCATGCAACAAATGGGTTGCAGAGTGATTCAACTCAGTCGCCAGACGGCTGTCCTTATCGACGACCGCTGCCAGCATATCGTCGACACTTATACTACCTTTTGTAATCCGGCCTATATGCAGATATGCATTACCGCTTCTCTGTGTGTCTTCCACAGAAAAAGTTGAATCTCTGGAATTAAGTGTACCGGCATCACCCACCTGCCCACCACTTTCTGCATAAAATGGGGTGCGCACCAGCACGACCTGCCCTGCTTCACCTTCATTCAACGTGTCTACCAGCTTACCGTCACGAAATAACAATAACACTCGCCCAGCATCATCCAGAGTTTCATAGCCGGTGAAATGCGTTTCAGCATCAATTTTAAGCTCGCCTGCCTCTACAGCAAATCTTGCAGATGAGCGGGATCGATGTCGTTGCGCTTCCATAGCAACATCGAAACCCACCGCATCAACCGCTATACCCCTGCCACGTAAAATATCAATTGTTAAATCAAGTGGAAAGCCATAGGTATCGTAAAGAGTGAAGGCCACATCACCTGGCAGTTGCTTACCATCAAGTTCAGCCAGCGCTTGTTCAAGTATAGTCATACCCTGGCTCAGGGTTTCATCAAACCGTTTTTCTTCTTCAAGCAGAATTTTTTCAACATGATGATCATGTTCCAGAAGTTCAGGGTAGGCATCTCCCATCTCACCAACAAGCGCAGGGATAAGCTTGTGAAAGAATGCTTTTTTAGTACCAAGCTCATGACCATGCCGTAATGCCCGGCGAATAATTCGTCGTAGCACATAACCACGCCCTTCATTACCCGGCAATACACCATCAACTATTAGAAATGAACAAGCACGAATATGATCAGCAATAACCTTCAGTGAAGGATGAGCAAGGTCTTTAGCCCCGGTCAATATGGCTGCTTTTTTGATAAGCGCCTGAAACACATGGATATCATAGTTACTGCGCACGTTCTGCATCACTGCTGCCATTCGCTCAAGCCCCATACCCGTATCAACTGAGGGTTTAGGCAGGTCAACTAAGGTGCCATCTTTAGTGCGATCAAACTGCATGAACACCAGATTCCAGATTTCAACATAGCGGTCTCCATCCTCATCTGCAGAACCAGGTGGGCCACCCGGCACATCAGCACCATGGTCATAAAATATTTCACTACAGGGACCACAAGGACCCGTATCACCCATAGACCAGAAGTTATCTTTCTCACCCAGCCGGCTAAAGCGCTCGGGGTCTACGCCCATATCTTTTAGCCAGATATCAGCTGCATCTTCATCATCCTGATAGACCGTTACCCAGAGTTTTTCAGGAGGCAACTGCAATTCTTTGGTGAGAAATTCCCAGGCAAAGTGTATAGCTTCTTTTTTAAAATAATCACCAAAACTAAAGTTACCCAACATTTCAAAAAAAGTGTGGTGCCTGGATGTGTAGCCAACATTCTCAAGGTCATTATGCTTACCACCCGCCCGCAAACACCGCTGGGATGTGGTCGCACGAGTGTAGCTGCATTTATCAAGCCCCAGGAATACATCCTTAAACTGCACCATACCTGCATTGGTAAACAACAGCGTTGGATCATTACCTGGCACCAGTGGTGCACTTGCAACTACCTTATGGCCATGAGCCTCAAAGTAATCCAAAAACCGCTGTCTTATTTCTGTTGCGTCCATTTATCCGTTATCAATAATCATCTAAACATCGCCCATTGCGACTCTAATTTGCTCGCTGGTAAACCCACGGTATTCAAGAAAACGCATCTGCTTTGCCTTCTCTTTAAACCCTGTCGGCACACCCTCACCAAACTTCTTACTACGCACCTCACAAGCAAGACCATGCCATTCAACAGCCACATCATCCAGATACATACCTATAACCCGGGCATCTACCCCACGCTGCTTAAGCTCCCCGCGTATCCTCACGGGGCCCTGCCCCGTACGGGTTCTCGCTGCAATATAAGCTTCTGTAAAGCGCTCATCAGACAGCAGCCCATCTGCAACCAGTGTGGTTACTGTAGCCTCTATTTCCTCAGGAGAATACTCACGAGCAGCAAGCTTTGTGCGCAACTCAGCTTGTGAATGTTCGCGGCGAGCAAGTAAATTCATCGCCTTGTTCCTTGGCGATAAAGTCGAGCCGGTTTTTGGCTGCTTTATATCCTCGGATACATCCTTATTCACATCCGGCTCGGGCAGATCCTCATTCACATCTTCAGCCACATCAGGCTTCGCCGACTGCTGCCTCTTCCTCTGATGCATCATCAGGTGCTATACCATCATCTTTTGGTAGCAAGATATCGCGTATTTTGGCATCAACCGTGTCAGCAATCTCTGGGTTATCAAGCAAGAACTGACGAACATTCTCCTTGCCCTGGCCAATACGGTCACCGTTATAGCTGTACCAGGAACCTGCTTTTTCAATCAGGTTGTGGGCAACGCCCAGATCAATGAGCTCACCTTCACGTGAGACACCATGCCCATAAAGAATTTCAAATTCAGCAATTTTGAATGGCGGTGACACTTTGTTTTTAACTACTTTAACGCGGGTCTGGTTACCCACAATCTCATCACCTTTCTTGATTGCACCTATACGCCGGATATCCAGTCGAACTGAGGAGTAAAACTTCAGCGCATTACCACCCGTTGTAGTCTCCGGGCTACCAAACATGACACCAATCTTCATACGAATCTGATTAATAAAGATCACCATGCAACCCGAGCGCTTAATGTTAGCCGTCAGCTTACGCAGCGCCTGCGACATCAACCGAGCCTGCAAACCCACATGATGGTCACCCATCTCACCCTCAATCTCAGCTTTAGGTGTCAGCGCAGCAACTGAATCAACAACAACCAGATCAACAGCACCA
>JAAERX010000028.1 GCA_024229935.1 Gammaproteobacteria bacterium
ACCATTTACCCATGTTTACCATGCCGCAAATATCATCAATACGGCGAACCGCAGTCATAGTATCAACGAAGCCTGGTAGCCATGCTTGGTTAAACTGAACAGGAGAATTGATTGAGCTAGGAGTCATACTCGGCTGAATTGGGCTAGCGGCATCTTGACCAAAGGCAAAAATTTCTTCCAAATGGTCTTGACCAACGTGGATACCATAATCACCTAACGATGACGCGTTCTGCGCCAGTGCTAGTGTTGCTGATGAATCCATGCCGTTAGCAGTGATATGGGTCATCTCACGGCCAGTGAAGCTCGTGCGTGGTTTTACTTGAAACATAATATTTTACCTATTAAGTTAATGAAATCAGGCAAGAACCCGCTTCAGTAGTTGAGTAACGAACAACACGAGCGCCAATTACTAGCACGTTATCATCGATAACCGCTTCTGGATCTGAGTTAGTTGTAAGCTCGCCAGTAGTGGTGTTAGCAAAAACGTAATCACTGATTTTCGCGGCAGTTAATGAATAAACCATGATGCCCGAAGTCATGCTGATAACTTCAGCAGTCGTATCGTTAGGAAGCGTCATTGTTGGGCCTAGCGGGCCGTCTGACTCATTACCATAGCTAACGTATTGCTTAGAATTCGCAAGAATGCCAGCAAATCCAACGCCCGCTGAATCTGCTGCAACTGGAGTGCCTAAAACTAAAGCGGCACCAGGGTTCGGTTGCTGGCCTGTGCTCTTTAAGAACATAGCGCGACCGATCACGTTATTAACCGCATCAGCTGAATCTAGCTGAACTGGTTGACCGCGCTGAGGGCCGTTTATCATGATGTCACCGACAACACCGCCTGATTGCTGCGTCAATACAGCAGTTTGAAAAGTAGTCATTATTTTTTACCTGTCATTAGTGCGTGGAAGGTTGCTTTGCTTTTGTTTTGGATTGCTGAATCAGCGCCATGAGATACCAATACTTTAGTATTCTTTGATGCAACTGATAGAGCGCCATTTAAAACCGCTTCGGCGTGGCCTTCATCTGAATGCAAATTGAAGTGATCCATTCCAGTTTTAACAACCTGCTCAAGAGTCATTGATGCGTGATCAAATGCGCCCGTGAATTCAGAAAGCTTATTAGCTAGATTGTCACGCTTTGCAATAGCAGCAATTGCACGAGAATCAGCGCCAGTTGCTTGAGCTGTTAGCTCGGCTACTTGCTTTGTTAATTTTGCGATAGCGGCATCTTGACCAGAAGATTTTTTATCATCTTTCTTGTCATCGTCATCGTCCTTGTCGTCTTCGCCTTTCTTTTCTTTCTTGTCGTCCTTGTCTTCGTCAGAATCCTTGCCCTCAGACTTTTTATCATCCTTGTTTTCGTCTTCGCCTTTTTTGTCGTCATCTTCCTTGTTATCGACACCTTTTTCTTTTAGAGACTCGTCACAACCGCTAATTAACAGCAATGCCGCCTCTTTGATTTCCGTTAGTGAGTTAACACTAATGCCCGCGCTGTCCATTGTTCCTTCAGCGCCAGAAGCTACAGAAGCAATCAATGGTCGTGCAAGCTCGATAGCCGTCATTAACGACTCGTTCTTGTTTTTCATAGGTATTAACCTTTTATGATCTAATGTGAATGTTTCGCTAGATAAAGCTGCATCCATTACAGATACCTCCTTCCCCATGCGCCCCTCATCAACGAGGGCTAAGTGATTGCCTCTGATGTCATACTGAATGGCATCATAAACGCTGTCGTTGAAGATACCTTCCACGCCAAACTTGTATTTGCAAGCGTAGCCGAGGGAGAGATCTTCTTTACCCGCTTCTACAGCATTAGCCATAGACTGCGAATACAATTTGATATTGCCGTATAAAGTGTCATTCTCGAAGTATATTTTTTCACCCGTCACTCCGTG
>JAAERX010000029.1 GCA_024229935.1 Gammaproteobacteria bacterium
ATTGAGGCAATGCAGGCGAGAGTGGAGGAGGATGCGGATTTGTCGGAAGTGCCGTTGGCACAAAAGAGAAAGCTGGCTGAACCGATCGGTAAATATCTCGATAGGGCTACGACGAGAAACGATGGAATATATCTGGCTTATCGAAGCGGGGGATATACCATGAAGGCGATATCGGATGAGTTAGGACTACACAACTCTACGGTGAGCAAGATAGTCAAGGGTTATGAGGATTCAGATTCATGTATCAAGACCTGATAATCATATAGAAATCCCCTCCGAGCTAGCGGTAAAGTAAGTGGTTCCAAAGACACTAACAAAACCGCGTAGCGGAGGGGATAGACATGAAACTATATGGTGGAATAGATTTGCATTCAAACAATAGCGTGATTCATCTGGTCAACGAAGATGGAGACAGCCAATTTTAAAAACGAGTTACCAATGACCTGACTGTCATTGTGACGCTATTAAATCCTTACCTGGATAGCCTTGTAGGTCTGGTGGTTGAATCAACCTACAACTGGTATTGGCTAGTGGATGGGTTAATGGAAGCTGGATTTAAAGTCCACCTGGCCAATACCGCTGCCATACAGCAATACTCTGGTTTAAAGCATGGTGATGATGACAGCGATGCGAGTTGGTTAGCGCATATGCTACGCCTATCAATCTTGCCAACGGGCTACATCTACCCCAAAGCAGCACGAATGCAGCGGGACTTATTGCGCAAGAGAATGCAGCTCGTACAACAAAAGACGCAGAACATGCTATCCATCCAAGGGATGTATGACCGCCATTTGAATCGCCGATTAAATAGCAACAAACTGAAGCAATTGACATTGGCTCAACTCGAAAACGACTTTGACGATCCGAATGTTCGTTTAGCCATTGGCGGAAATCTAATCGTACAAGATTGCTTAACAAAACAAATCAATGTCATTGAGGCTTCATTAAAAAGGCAATTAAAGCTCTCACCAGAATTTATACAGCTCACCAGCATTGATGGTGTCGGGTTAATTTTGGCACTGACGATCATGCTGGAAACCGGTGACATAAAACGATTTGATCGAGTGGGTCATTACGCCTCTTACTGTCGTTGTGTGAGTGGTGCGAGATACAGTAATGGCAAAAAGAAAGGCAGTAGCAACACCAAAAATGGGAATAAATATCTGGCCTGGGCATTCGTAGAGGCAGCGAACTTTGCCATTCGATATAACGACACGGTCAAACGTTACTATCAAAAGAAACTCGCCAAAACGAAAGTAGTGATCGCTAGAAAGACAGTCGCGCATAAACTCGCCAGAGCCTGTTTTTACGTATTGCGAGACCAGGTTGAGTTTGATGTTAATAAAGCATTCGGGTATTCAAAATGATGACCCGATAATCGAGTACCGGTTAAGTGAGTGAGTTCGCACTTGGGGTTGGAAAAACCATGAGACCTGATTAAACCGCTCACTTAACCATCTAAACAGTTGTTTGTTAAAAGCTAGTATGCCCGTGCCTTGAGCCATCGTGGTCTGGTAATACCGTTGGTATAAACCCTAGATTTGTCATCGTGTCAGGAAACTCTGCCACCAATGGACTTGGACAAGTGTACGGCACTAAATAATTTCTGAGGTCTTAGGCCAAGGGCTGTCAGTATCGATTCATCGCCACTGACAAATGCCTTCATTCAGATGGGTGACTGGTGCATGTTAGTCTGACACCAAACCATGAGATTTTTAGGTGCATGAATTAGTGAAAGAAACAGCGCGGCCTTATGGGCTGAAATGATTTGGTTGAGAAAAACCAAAAGAATTTGCTTTGCCTGCTTGACC
>JAAERX010000030.1 GCA_024229935.1 Gammaproteobacteria bacterium
AAAACACAATCTATACGAATAAAAGAGATAACAATGGTTGACGATCAATTCGCAGCCACACCTATGGATAAATACGCCTCAGCAATTGCCACGAAATCATTACAACTAACAGGATTTCAGCATTGGAATAGTTTCGGTAAAGGTATTGCTGGCAGCTTATACGGTGACAGATTAGCAAGCGCATTAATAAAAGGGACGGACAAAGCTAAACTTAGAAGTCTTGGTTTTAATGAGCAAATGCAAGAGGAAATGGCAAAGCAAGCTAAGAAAAACGCAACTAAAACAGGTGGTCTTTATGATTTAAACTTAGACTTGTGGGATGTTGACGTAACAACGCGAGAGGCTATAGAAGCGGCAGCGATAAAGGAAAGTAATTTTCTAGTTACAACGCCCGGTGCTGGTGACTTGCCTGTTATGTTTGATAGGGAATATGCAAAAACGCTATTTCAATTTCAGTCTTTCGCAATGGCGGCAACAAACCGCATTATGCTGCCGCTACTACAAGAGTCTTCCGTTAGATCTACCATGGAGATAATAACTCACATGCTGCTAGGTTATGCAGCTTATGAATTAAAATCCGCCTCAATGGATAGATCAACTAGCAAAGATAAGCCTCAAGACATAGTTTGGAATGCTGTAAACCATACCGGCTTACTGGGTTATTTGGGTGAGGTTTATCGTAGGCAATATGCTTTTACTGGTATAGATCCAACAGGTATAATGGATAGTGACAGAAAATATGTTTCAAGAGGTGGTCTAGGTTCGCAATTAGGCCCGACAGCTGGCACAGCAAAATACCTATGGACAGCAAACCCATTGAATACATTAACAACAAGCGAACAGAAAGCAAAAGCAGCTAGAAGACTTATGCCATTACAAAACCATTTCTTATTAAGACATGGTTATGATGAGGTGGAAAAAGCAATCGAACAAGTAATGCCCGATAAAATCAAATAGGACTTTAACGCATGACAGTAGAAAACACAAATAACACGATAAGCTACACGGGCAACGGCTCAGTTACTACGTTTGCTTATGACTTTTTAATATATAGCGAATCACACATATTCGTATACCTTGATGATGTGCTTCAAACAGTAGGTTATACGGTTACTGATGTAGGTGATGACGATGGCGGGGATATTGTATTTGATACGCCACCCGGTAATGATATTGAAATCTTAATAAAGCGAATAGTGCCATATACACAGCTTATTGAATATCAGCCTTATAGTCCTTTCCCCGCTAAGACAACAGAAAGAGCTTTGGATTTGCTAACAATGGCAACTTCTCAGCTTGGAAGTGAAATAGATCAAGCTAATAGCAGATCTTTAAAAGTTGCAGATGATGATCCCGTGCCGGCTTCCGGCTTGGTTATACCAACAGACAGGTTTGACAAGCTGTTAAGCTTTAATCAAAACGGTAGCGTTAAGTTAGTTACTTTTGATGAGGACGCAGCGGATAGAGCAGAGGCAGCAGCAGCAGCAGCAGAATCAAGCGCAGAAGACGCTCAAGAGGACGCAGACAGAACAAACACCCTTTACCTTAATTTTCGTGATGACTATGCAGGTCACGGCCCTGTATTTCCTTTAAATGAGAATGACGGTACATTATTTTATTATGACGGACCTAATTACACACAAGGTCTTTATATAACATACGCGTCAAATAACGACCCTTTCACTGGTACTTGGGATCTTGTTTCAGGAGTTGGGCCTCAAGGACCGCAAGGCCCGCAAGGCATACAAGGACCAGAAGGCCAGCAGGGTGAGCAAGGTATACAGGGCATACAGGGTAATCAAGGTCAGCAGGGTATACAAGGCGCTATAGGTGATACTGGCCCAGCAGGTATAAAAGGAGAAACGGGTGAGCAAGGACCTCAAGGGGTACAAGGTCAAGTGGGTCCACAAGGTGATCAAGGCCCGCAAGGTGTTCAAGGACTTGAAGGCCCTGTAGGGCTTACTGGTGCACAAGGTATACAGGGTGAAGTAGGTCCGCAAGGTGATTCATTCGAAGTTGACGAGGTTGGTTTACTTGCTGACAGGTCAAGCTTTGACAACGAGCCGGAAGGTTTTAGCTATTTAGCGATAGACGCTCAAGTTACAACAGAGCAACCGCCTGGGTTTACCAGATTTACTGGTGACGGGGTAGAAACTGATTTTCAATTATCCTTTATACCAGATGGACAGCAATCATTATCGGTTCTTTTGGCAGGGGTTCAGCAGGGGCCTGATGTTTATAGTGTCGTCGTGACTACGAATCCAGATACCTACACAATAGTTTTTAATGATCCTATACCTTTAGGCGTGACACTTCTAGTTAGGGGTTATTCTGTATCAACTGGCTACGGTGAAATATTCTTCAAGAATTCTAATAGTTCTGGCGATTGGTCTGATGGCTTACCATTTGGCAGAGGCCCAAGAGGCGACCAAGGCCCGCAGGGTATACAAGGTGTTCAGGGTTTGCAAGGCCCGCAAGGCAACATAGGCCCAACAGGCCCACAAGGCGACCAAGGCCCACAAGGAATAGTTGGTCCGCAAGGTCCGCAAGGTGATATAGGTCCACAAGGTCAGCAAGGGCCTGTAGGTGATAGAGGGCCTGACGGGATACAAGGTGTAGAAGGCCCTAGAGGTGCAGAAGGTCCGCAGGGAGAGCAGGGTATAACTGGCGCGACAGGTCCGCAGGGTGCGCAAGGCCC